>JANBVM010000020.1:4566-19914 GCA_024239015.1 Patescibacteria group bacterium
GAGGGCGGGCAAGGACCACCGTAGCCAGTTTTGCCAAAGTCGGTCATCCCTTCAACTGCTACTTTTGGAACACTGTTTTCCTGAATTTCTATTGTAGTTGGATTAATATTCCAAACCACCCAGTGAACAAAGATCCTTCCTGGAGCATCAGGATCATCAACGATAAGTACTAAGCTTTTAGCTCCTTTTGGAGTTTCGCTTATCTGAAAATGAGGATTTATATTCTCTCCATCACAAGTATATTTGGATGGAATTAATTCGCTATGATCGAACGCTAAGCCAGTTAATATCATATTTCCTTTAGTTAATGGTTTTAAAGAAGGTTCTGACGACCTTTGAGAAAAACAGGAAACAAAACCTCCTAATAAAAATTGCTGTAATGTTTGAAAAACCCCATTGTTTTATTCTATCAAAAAAATCGCCTTAAAGGCGATTTCTATTCAACTCCAGCTACGCATTGATTGAATATATTGACTTGAATATTGTACTGGCTAGCCAAAACCTGTGTCTCTTCAATCAGCGCGTTGTATTGGGCAACAAGTGCATTGTATTGCTCAACTGCTTCTTTGTAGGCTGCTCCTCGTTTTGGTCTCATAGTTTTAATCTTAGACAGTAGGCGATCAGCTGTCTTTAAGAGTTCTTTGATTTGGCTCTGGTTGAGGTCAATCTCTTCTTTAACAATTTCATCTGGTTGTGGACAAACAGAAAGAGGTAAGGCAAAATGCTGTACTGCCATCCATACTTTTGCTCCTTCAAAAGTTCCTCTAACTACAGCTACGCCGATTTCTTGATAGCGGCCATTCAAGATATTATCACGGTGACCAGGGCTGTCCATCCAGGCTTGGACAAGCATCTCATCGTTCTGAAAGTTCCCAAGGGCTAAATTTTCACCGACAATGAGAAATTCATATCCAGCACTTTCTACCAAGTCCCCTACTCCAACGCCTAAAGGAGAAACGTGAGTGAAATATTGTTTACTGAACATATCTTGAGCCTTCACTTCTGCTGCTGTATTAAGCTTTGTATCCTCTTTGAGAGATAGAAGTCCGTATTCTTGCCTTTGAATGTTCGTCCATTTAATTATTCCTGCCTGAGTTAAAAACGATTCTGGAACTTCTTCTTTTGCCCTAAGGGGTGGTGGTGTAAAAACTTGCTTTTCTGTTTCCTCTATTAAAATTGTTTCTTTCTCAACTTTTGGTAATTGTAAAGATAATAATGAATAAAAATCTAAGATATTATCCCAAAACAAAAAAGTGCTTCCCAGAATGATTGTAAGAATTAAGAACGCTATCTTAAAGTTTCTCATATATTTTTTCTTTACTCACTGCAACCAGAGAAGGTAAAAGCAAAGGCACGGAAATTTCCTCCTTTTAATGACGAGATACTCAATATTCCCTCTACCATATTATTGCTTTTGAGTAAGTTATACATCCTTGGTTTCTCTATATCTACCTTCCCACTATTTACTATGTCTTTACCCTGGATTTTTTTAGCTAGAGGTTTATCGTCGAGCTTTATTTCAACAATTGAATGCTTTCCTACCGGGCTCAAAACCAAATTTACTTCTGTTGCTCTAAAATGCAGCAAAAGTTCGGCCTTCTCCTTAACTGATTCTATGTATTCAGACTTTGCGAGAAATGAACCTGAAAGAGCAATGGAGTTTCCGAGTATTAGTTTTGGTTTCTTGTACTCTGCTTTCTCTTCAGGCTTATAACTTTCTTCGTTGGCTAAATATCCCCTTTTATATCCACAATAAAGCTCTGGAGTAGGAGTAAAACACACTCTACCGTGGGAATGCTCTTCTGCTCTTATTTCTGGAAATTCTGTGTCTACTGAATTTTGTTTTATCAGTTGCTGGATTTTACCTTCTGTCTCTGCATATCCACCCTCTCCAAAATGGGTATAGACGATATTCCCTTCTTTATCTGCTAGATATTTAGCTGGCCAATACTGATTTGAAAAATTATTCCAATTAACATAATCGTTGTCCATTACTATCGGCCATTTTATTTCTAATTCTTTGATGGCTTTTTCTACATTTTTTGGGTCTTTCTCAAATTCAAACTCTGGAGTATGAACACCAATTAACAAAAATCTTTTGTCTTTGTATTTATCCCACCACTTTCTAAGATAAGGGAGGGTACGCAAACAATTAATACAAGAGTATGTCCAGAAATCAACTAACACAACTTTTCCCTTTAAATCATCCGTTGTAAGGGGTTTCGTGAGGAACCAAGTATCTCCTATAATCTGTGGTAGACGAATCATAATTTAATAAATATTAATATTTTATTATTCTACCAAAAAATTGCTTCAGAGACGATTTTTTGTCTTAATTAAAACTTTTTATTAATCAAGTAAAAGAAAGTTGGTTAAAAGAATAAAAAAACTATTGATTTATAAAATCAATAGAATTAGAGTAACCTTTTTTTACGCAGATCATCGATTACTTCTCTATAAGAGAAGGCTAGTTCTAATTTTATCGCCTCTTCGTGCGTGAACCAACCGTATTCAGAAACTTCATCTTCTTGAAGCTTTATGTTTCCTTCCCAGTTTCCTAAAAAGACATGGATGTGAAACATTTTGTGATCTCTTTGATATTTATAGAGGCCTAACTTTCTATCTACTTCAAACTTCAGATTAACTTCTTCATTTGTTTCTCGAATCGCATTTTCTTCCATCTCTGAATCGATTAAGTCAGTTCTTCCACCTGGAAAATCCCAATAGCCAGGAAAGTATTCTTTACTAAGTGCTCTTTTTGTTAATAATATTTTCTGCCTATCCAAGATCGCAGCCCCAGCTCCTTTTACTAATTCCGAATCCACAACTATCACCCGCCTTGTTGTAAATTATCTAATAAAATAATACTATATCTATTCACTTTGTCAAAAATCTATTTTAAAATCAGAAAACTTATTTAACTTTACTGCTTGGGCTTAACTAAAAATTCATGAGATTCCCCTCCTTCAAAAGTACACTTGGTTTCTCGAGCACTCAGTTCCCCACTTTTAAATATCAATTTTGTAAAAGTTTCTAAATAACCTTCTGTTGTCCGACAGAATACCGGATGGAGATCAAAATCCTTGATTCTCAAAGTAGCTGTTTTTTCTTTCTCGTTGTATTCAATAACCTCAAAAGAACCTCTTGTAAAATACTCTCTCCACATTTTAGGAGCCATTTTCGCTGTTTTATCAGCAGAATGAAAAAATTTCATATATATCCTTAGAGCAAGAGGGGCTCCCATTACTGCAAACCTTCCCAATTCCCTAATGTCCTCATTACTCCATCCCAAGGCTTTTTTAATAGTCAAAAGAGTAATAGCTCTCAGACCAACTGGATACCATTTTGTGGCTTTAATCTCTATATATTTTGTTGAAATACCTAATCTTTCTAATTCTTCTTCTACTTTCTTTATCCCCTCCTCCCCTTCCCTTTTTACAATAAACTTCAAATCATTTAAGAAATTATTTCCACGTGCTTTTCCCCTAAGCTTCATTAGTTTTTGAGCAATTTCTTTTGTTATAATCTCTTCCATATTTTTATTTATTTTAAGAATAACATAAAATAAAAAGTCCGAGAACAAAATTCTCGGGACAGTATCGAAAGATTAGTTTGTTATCTTCCGAACCTTCTCTCGCGACCAGAGTAATCTAAAAGAATCTTGTCCAAATCTCTTTCACTAAAGTCTGGCCAGTACTTTTTCAAAAAGAAAAGTTCAGAATAAGCTGCTTGCCATATTAAAAAGTTAGAAATTCGATGTTCTCCTCCTGTCCGTATGACTAAATCCAAGTCAGGTGTCCAAAGGTTATCAGAAATTAATTCTTCGTTAATCTCTTTAGTAGACGCCCCACTCTTTACAATATTTTTTACAGCTTCGGTAATTTCTGCCTTACCCCCATAACTCAAACCCAGGTTTATAGTCATCTTCTTGTTGTTTTTGGTAGCTTTTTCAGCTCTGTCACCTGCTTTTATAATAGATTTTGGTAATCTTTCTTTGGTTCCTATTAATTTCAGCCTAATTCCGTAATCCGCAAATTCTTTTAAATCAATGGTCAGGGCTTGTTTAATAAAACTCATAAAGTAATCTATTTCCTTTTTTGGCCTGTTCCAGTTTTCGGTTGAAAAAACAAAAAATGTTAAGATTTTTACCCCTTTTCCTCTGCACCAGTGAGCAGCTTTTTTTATTGTCTCCAGACCCTTTTTATGACCTTCGGAAATGGGCAACCCTTTCTCTCTAGCCCACCTCCTATTGCCATCAGGAAGGATTGCTATATGATGAGGAGTCTTTTTCATAAATTTACTAATTTATTATATCTATCATTAATTGACATATCAATTCTATTGTACTCAATTTTAATTGGTTCCTTTTCTTCTTGTTTGGCAACAATATATCCTAAAGCAAAAGAAAACAGAGAAACCAGAATGACACCGATCAATAAGGCTATGTCGTCTTGGTGTCTTTTTAAAAATTCAATGATTTCAGCCCTTCTCATGCTTCGGCATATTACTTTTCTTCTATCACTGCTATTGTTATTTCTGCCTCTAAATTGTGATCAAACTTTATTTTAACCGGAAACTCTCCCAGGGTTTTAATTGGTTCTGGGAGTTCAATTTGGCTTTTTTTAATATTAAATCCTGATTCTTTTAGCTTCTCATAAATCTTTTGAGAAGTAACTGACTCAAAGAGCTGGCCTTCTTCACCAATTTTGACCTTAATCGTAATTTCTTGGCCGTCAACGGAAGTAGTTAGTGCTTGAGCGCCTTTTAATTCCTCTTCTGCTTTTTCTGTTTCTATTCCTTTTTTGTGTTCGAATTGCTTCAAGTTTTTTTCTGTAGCGATTTTAGCTAAACCTTTGGGAAGCAAAAAGTTCCTGGCATAGCCATCTTTTACTTCTTTTACTTCGTATCTTTTCCCTAAATTTTCAACGTCTTGAAGAAGAATAACTCTCATTGTTCTGTTTAAATTAACTTACTATAAGCCTTTAATTATTTCAATGGCTTTTTCTAGCTGAGGATCTCTATCTTCCTCATAATCTTCTGAACTCATTTCTACCTCGGTATCAGGCTCCAAACCAATATCTGTAATGAGTTGTCCTTTTGGCGTTAACCACTTGGCAATTGTAATTTTTAAGCTCGAACCTTCTCTTAATTTCTCCAGCTCCTGAACTGAACCCTTGCCAAAAGATTTCTGACCTATTAATAATATACCACGATTATCTCTTAGGGCACCAGCTAAGATTTCAGATCCAGAGGCTGAACCCTCATTAATTAAAACTACAACCTTATAATCCAAAAATGCCCCATTACCTTGAGCCAGATACTCTTTTTTATCTCCTTGGCCAAATTCTTCAATAACAACAATCTTTTCTTTCTCTAAGAACCAGCCTGCAATCTCTTGAGCTATTTCCAAATAGCCACCAGGGTTATTTCTCAGGTCCAGAATCATTTTTTTAGCTGGGCTATCTAGAATCTCAAAGGCTGCTTTTGAAAAATCAAAACCGGCTTTTTGAGAAAATTGATAAAGTCTTAAATAAGCAATATCATCATCTCTTAGCTCCCACTTTAAAGAGGGAACCTTAATGGTATCTCTAACAATCTTAATATCTCTGGTTTCTTCCCAGTCTTGACGATAGATTGTCAAAATAACCTCAGTTCCTTTGGGACCTCTAATTAAGTCCACTGCTTCTTCAATTGTTAAATCGGCAGTTGAAGTATCATCAACCCTAACAACCTTATCTCCTGCTCTCAAACCTGCCCTATCAGCTGGAGTTCCTTCCAAGGGGGCTATTACCTGCAGCTGATCTTTTCTAATTCCTATTTCCATTCCTACGCCACCAAAAGAACCCTTTACATCTTCGATAAATCTTTTTGTCTCTTCTGGCGGAAAGAATACAGTATAAGGATCTCCCAAAGAATTTACCATTCCAGAAATAGCCCCATAAATTATCTTCTGATCATCAAGCTCATCTTTATTTACATATTTTTCTTGTAATTTACTATAAGCTTCCCAAAACAGTGAGAAATTAAGCGCTTGGGGCTGGCAAACTTCGCAAACAACCTGAGACTTACCAAAAAAAACACCCAGCCCAAAACTAAGAAAGATAATGATAACTAACAAGATTAAATTTATTTTTCTTTTGATTAGAGAAACCATATAGCTAATAATATATTTATCAAAATTCCGATAGAAAGTCTACTTAAAGACCAAATTTTAAATACAATTACAAATTATCCTACCACCAGTAAATAATAAGTCCTTCGACATTGTCACTATAGGTAGTAGCATCAAAAATAAACCCTGGTCCAGAAGAATTAGAATTTGATACGGTTACCTGAAAAGCTGAACCACCTGGGTCACTGGCAATTAGTTTTTCGCCTCCATCACCAATCCTATCAATTGCATTACCAAGACTTCCACCGCTATACGTTGAATGATGGGCAATGATTGCTACGTCGTAATAGGCATTCCCTCCGCTATCATTCTCGACACGCATTTGTCCGTTGCTCCCAATATCTACCCACCATAATTCAAGATTTAGATCCGCTGGGTGCTCAAATAAAAGATTGGTGCCAGTGTAGCTACGGACTGCTTTCATCCCAAATCGGACATTATTAATAAAATCAATACTATTACCAGTAATCCTTACTTCTGAATCAATACGAACTCCTCTTTCAAAATCACCGTTGTAATTTATGTGCAGGGTATTGCCAGATCCATTAACAAGAGCTCGATTACTTCCTCCATTTCCTCTACCATCCATAGTTCCTAAAACAAAATTTGACCCGCCTACATTTAATCTTCCATTTATCAAAACGCCATTGGAATCTCTAATGTACATTTTGCCGCCTGAATTTTCTAAATATGTCCCGCTATTGCTGAGATAAACATTGTCACTAATGGTTATAGTTCCATCTTCAGGATCTAGCAAAGTATTGGCTTCAATCGTGCCAGCGTCTAAAATATTGTTATCAGCCATGTTTAGAGATCCACTCAATAAAACACCGCTGGCTTCGTTGATGTAGAGTCTGCCAGATGAGTTTTGCATATAGGTTCCTGAATCACCAACATAAAGCTGACTAGCAGCAATGCCCTTATACGCAATGTTAGCCTTATTCCTTACATCAAGCCAATTGCTATCTGAAGAAGGACCGAGACACACATCCCAATCTCTATCACACCATTTGTTGGAGTAGACAGCTCCTAATGTGTCTAGTTTTGCCCCAGAACTGATGGTAGCTGTACCAATACCAACATTACCTGTATTTGTTATTCTCAAGAACTCTCCACTACCACTTCTGTAGACATTAAAGAAGTCTCCAGCTAATCCAAAGTCCCACCAGTTGCCACTGCTGTTGTAAGCAGCTCTGATACCTGCTCTTCCTGTATAGGTGCCAGCAGCATTGTCAGTTCTCCAGGGTACATGAGGGTTTTGAAGCATGATTAAGGAACCTGCACTGCCTCCAAGACTACCTATTGTGGGGTAAGCCGTAGCTCCCCATCCTGTGAAATTACCTATACGGGGATAACCCCAGCTAGCTTGACTAGAGCCTATATCTATCTCAAGAATGTCTTGTATGCCAACGTTGCCATTTACTTCAAGCTGGTAAGTTGTGCCAGCTGCTATGCCAATACCAGTATTGCCTATTACAGTTAGGTCTTGTTCAAGATATGAGTCACCTGAGGCTTTAATTCCTAAGCTTGAGCCTACTGTTAAGCCATAGTTTGGGTCTAAGTTTCCTGACAGTATGGCTATTCCTACCTTTTGAGTGGTAGTGCTTTTTCTGTCAGTTACTGTCTGTAGGTCGTCTAACTCAGTTATTGAGCTAACGGATGTATCAACATATCCTTTGGTGGCTGTACTAGTGCTGACAAGACCGGTTGGGTCAAGAAGGTTAATAATACTATTACCCTTAAGGTCTAAATCATTTTCTATCCTTATGTCAGCCAAGATAGGTATTACACCAACAAAAGAAACAAACAGAACGATTATTAGAATATTAGTTATTTTTGACATTTTTTAGTAGTTAGTTTTCTCGGTTTAGATAAATTCTCAATGTGTTTATTATTACTAGTTAAAAGTGATATATCCATTTTATCATAAAAAATAGCCGATGGTATAGCCTATATGTTCTGAAAACCTCCATTAATAAACTGTCGCTTTAATCAAACGATTGTCTAATTAGGTTGATGGCTGCGCTCCGTTATTTTATTCTCTCAATGTCTTTTAATTCTTCTTTTAAAACTTTTTCGATATCAGCTAAATTCTTTAAGAGTTTCTTTTCTAAATCTTTTTCTTCTTTGCCAATACCTTTAGTCCTTAATAATTTAATTTCTCTTTCAATATCTTCACGCAATTCTTCGTATTCTTTATAGAATTTATTTTTTAAATCTCTGGTTTCTCGGACAATTGATTCCCGCATTCTCATAATTCTAAAGAAAGAATAGAAAAGCCAGCCAGAAAGAGCAATTAACAATACAATGGCTACGAAAGCCAAACTTTTATAAGTAAGTAGCAAGGGTCCCAAGACTATTCCGCCAAAAACAACTTTTAATAGATAATCCCCTGAAGAATTGCTTATCGCTCCCCTAGAATCCTTGGCTTTGGCTGATACTCTATATATGCCAGACTTGGCAAATAAACCCACTTCTTTCAAAAACCAATTTCCTTCTTCGTCTGTGCCTACCTCCCATTCTTTAATCAATTCGTTGCCCTCCTTAAGGTATATTAAAACTAGGCTGTTTGGTATTGCAGTTCCTCCAACATAAAATATATCTTCCCCTGACTTAAATGTTTCTGGGAAAAAATTAATTTCAGGCACAGAAATTGATTCCACTACAACCTCGGTCTCATCCTCAATCACATTTCCTGCCTCATCAATTGCTTTTACTAAAATTGAATAATCCCCTGGCGCCAGAGCAGGAATCTGCCAAGTTAAATCATCTACTTTATCAAGTTTAAAAACTTCCTCTCCAATTTCTATTTCATAATACTTTATGCCCAGAACATAACCTTTTGTGCCTAAATACAAAAGAGGGCGAGGATTGGTCGGATCTCCCTCATTGTCAATACTTATTTCAATACCAGGAACAATATTAGTGGAATAACTTATCTGATGACTGGGCTCAAAAACGTCTCTTCCGCCAGGTTCATCAGCCAAAATCCTTTCGTTAGAAAAATAAATCTCTGTTTGTCCCTGGGCCTTAGCTCGAAAAGTAATAGTGAAAGCCTTCTCTTCTCCTGTAAATCCAGGGCTGGGTAAACCGCCGACAAAAGAAATTTCACCTTCTAAATTTGACCAAGTAGGTTCTTGGACCCAAAGCGAGAAAACAGAACCTGTTATTGAAATTTCGATAACCTTTAATTCGTCAGAAGAAAAATGAATTGTTGCTTGAACAGCGTTAATAAAACCTTCCTCAGCATTAATCATTAGGTCTAAGGTAAATGTTTGCCCAGCACTATAATTTTCTAAAACGGGAGAAAGATAAAAGTGAGCACCATGATAGGCACCTACGGACTGCACCAAAAAGACACTAAACATCAGCACTAAACCTAAGCTAAGCCAGAAATTTGGTATCAGTTTTTTATCTAAGTTCGGTTTTTGTTTCATTTTCATTCTTTTTTCCTCCTTATGCCTTTTATTATTTCTGTCTTGTGGTTCTCTAACTTTTCTCTTATCTTAGTTAATTGACTTTTCTTTTTTCTCAGCGCTCCCCGCCCCCTGATCTGATAAAAATAGAAGGTTAAGGTTAATATAATGAATAAAATCAATATTACTAACCACCAGGGGATAAGAAATTGTCTAAAATGAGTTCCTTTTTTGGAAAAATAGATGCCTTCAGGGAAAATATCAATCTTTACTGTTCCTTCACGCCAATTGTCAGATTCATCATAGGCTCTGATCACTACTAAATATCTTCCAATCTCCAAAGACGGTAACTTATAGGGGCTGGAAACTTCAGTGAAAAAACCAACCTCTTCTTCTCCTTTATCTGGGGTAATATCAATATATTTAAGCCGGTAATGGTCAAGGCCTGAAAGAGCATCTGTTGTTATAAATGAAATTAAAGGTTGCTTTTCTATTGTTTCGGCAGAAGGGTCAACAACTGGGGTAAAGATAGCTGGAGGAGTAATATCAATTCGGACTAAATAATGGCTGACGCCTCCCCAAACTCCATTCTTTTTTGTTTTTAGGTGAAAATACCACAGCCCATCTTTTACCTCGCTATAAGAAATTGAAGTATGATCGCCCTCTGAAACATTATCGGGAGACCCGACTGGGTCCTGATCAAGGATATGGCTGAAATCAGTCATTCCTTTTTCTTTATCCCAAGCAAAAGTGGGATTGTTGTTTTTGTACCATTTATTCTGGTCAGAATGAGTTGGGGAGAAAAGTTTGGGCCCTTCAGGAGGAGGTATCAAAAGTGTATAAAAACCTCTTCCCATAGAAGTTAGGATATCAGTTCCTTCTGGATCATTTCTAAGAACTTTGGAAGATTCTGAAAACGTAATTGAGGTTTCACCAGGAGCTATAGCCCTGAAGGTAACAGTAGAAACTAGACCAGATGAAGTATTAATTCCAGGAGAAGGAATACCGCCCATAAAGCGCATTATTCCCCTGGTGTTGGAATAAGTTGGCTGGGCAACCCAAACCTCAATAAATGACTTACCAGTAGTTGGAGAAGCTACCTGAACTTTTTTAGGATCAAACTTTAAATTGACCTCAACTGCATTAACGTCTTCATCTCCAGTATTCACAAATACTGAAACATCAAAAGTGCTTCCGACAAAAAAAGTTCCAGACGAAGGAGCAAGGTAAAGAGAGGCGCCGGCTGCCTTTATTAAGAGAGGAACGCTAAACAATAATATCAAACTAAATACCAATAAAACCTTGGCATATATTAGTCTAATATTAATTTTTCTTAGCAGGGTTTCCATATCTTATTACTTAATTTCATTATCGCTGTTATTTTTCTTTTTTTCATCCTCGTCATCCCTTTTCCCCCTAAGCTCTTTAATTAACCTTTCTTCTTCTTTTTTTGTTTCTTCTTCTGCAATTCTCATTTCTTTAATCTTTTTTTCTAATTTTCTAACATCCTCAATTTCCTTTTCAGCTTCTACCACTTCTTTCTTTAATCTCTTAACTAGATTTTTCTTCTTAAATAGGGAATAAACCGCATAGCTAATTAAAATCGTTATAAGAATGATAATAAGGTAGACCAACCACCAGTCTAAAAATAAATCCTTTATCTGAATTCCTTTGTCAGCATAAGAGATAAAAGGGCTAACAATGGTTAGAATTGATTCTTCCTGAGTAGAATTTCCTGCCTTATCGTAAGCATTAACCAAAACCATATATTTACCAGACAATTCATAAGGAATCCTATAGGGGCTAGTTGTCTCCACAAAAAATGGATTAATGGTGGCTTTGGGATCACTCAAATCAGCTACGCTTATTTCGTAGTGATCAATGCCAGAAAACAGATCATCAGTGGAAAAATAGGCAAAGAATCTGGAGCCAGTTAATCTGCTTATCGTTCTAATATCAGTTTTAAATTCTTCAGGAGGAGTGGCATCAATATGCAGAGGGTAATGGCTTGTTCTTCCCCAAACTCCATCTTTTTTGGCCTTAATGTGAAAATATGATAATCCGTTTTCTACCCCATTGAAAGTTACTGAACCCTGGCTCCCCTCAGAAATATTATCTGGGATTCCGGTTGGATCTTGGTCAAGGGTATAGCTAAAATCAGTGACTCCTGATCCTCTTTGCCAAGAAAAGGTAGGGTTATTGTCTCTATACCAAGTAGTAAGACTGGGATGGCTGGGAGAAGTAATTCTGGGTCCTTCTGGAGAAGGGATTGCCAAAACATATTCTCCGATCACAGTAGTTTTAAGAATGTCTGTCCCCTTGCCATCTGCAAGCAAAACCTTACTTGAATCTAAAAAATAAATATTGGCTACTCCGGGAGCTTTAGCCCGGAAAGTTACTGTCGACACTAAACCTGCTGAAGTATTAATTCCAGGAGCCAATACTCCCCCCTTGAAACTTATTAACCCTTCTCTGTTTGAAAAAAAAGGCTGGTCAGCCCAAGCTGAAATGAAAGAACTGCCGGCTGTAGGGCTAGTAACCTGTAAAAGTTCTGGAGGAAATCTTAGATCAACCTGAACAGCGTTGATACTGTTTCCTTCTGTATTAACGAATATTGAAACGTCAAAAGTGCTTCCGACAAAAAAAGTTCCGGATGCCGGACTAAGATAAAGGGAAGCTGTCTCAGCTTTTGCAGGTTGAGATAAGGTCAAGTTAAACAAAAAGGCTAGACCTAAGCTAAACAGAATTATTATAGCTTTCCTTTTATGATTCTCTTTGATTAATTGGTTCATGTTTTATCTTAAATGGCCTTGATTTCAGTCTTGTCTATTATCTCGCCTCGGCTTCACACCTTCTGATAGTTCTTTCTCTAATTTCTCTTTTTCCTTTTTAAATTCTTCTTTTAAGGCTCCCGCTGTCTCTTCCCTCTTTTCAATCCTTCTAATTTCGTGCAAAGCTTCTCTGATTTCCTTTATTCCCTTTTTAAACCCTAATTTTTTGGTAGAAAAATAATAAATTAAATATCCAATAAAACTAACTGAGATGAATAAAAAGAGATAGATTAACCACTGGGGTATGAAGACCCCCTTTATCTGAACACCCCCTCCTTCTACATAAGATAGAATCGGAGATATTACCCGGAATTTATTCTCTGAGGTTTTCAAATTCCCCGCCTTGTCATAGGCTCTAATAACTATGCTGTATTCCCCGCGCTCTCTATTAGGAATTTTATATGGGGAGACAGCTTCAACAAAAAATGGAGCAGGAGTTGGTCCTCCATCTATTCTCAAAACACTAACTTCGTAATGTTCTATTCCTGAGTGCATGTCTTTGGCACCAAAATATACAAAACCGTTTGATAAGCGTATCCTGGCATCAAAGTCTTCAGGAGGAGTTGTATCGATTGCAACCCGGTAGTGACTTGGTCTCCCCCAAGCACCTTCCCTTTTGGCTATCAGATGAAAATACCAAACCCCATCTTCTATTTGAGCGTAAGAAACTAAATTATGACTACCTTCTGAGACATTGTCGGGAATTCCTATCGGGTCTTGATTAAAACTATAGCTAAAATCAGTCACGCCTTTCTCTTTTTCCCAAGAAAAAGTAAGGTTGGGGTTTGGATACCAAATTTCAAAATCAGGATGGGCGGGAGATGTGATTCCTGGGCCTTCAGGAGGAGGAACTAAAATTTGATAAGATCCTCCAAAATTTGAAGTATGAATCTCGCTCCCCTTCCCATCGTTTAGTAAAATCTTTGAAGAATCTAGGAATTCAATCTTGGCCGTCCCCGGTGACTTTGCCCTAAAAGTAATAGTTGAAACTAAACCAGCTGAGGTAACAATTCCTTCCTGTATCCCTCCTTTAAAATTAATAAAACCCCCGATATTAGAATAACTTGGAGGAGTTAACCACTCTGAAATAAAAGAACTGCCGGCAGTAGGAGTGGTTATTTGCAAGATGTCTGGGGGGAATTTTAGATCAACTTGAACCGTATTAATTTCATTCTCTTTTGTATTTATAAAAATAGACACTGAAAAAGTACTTCCCATTAAGAAAGTTCCCCGAGAAGGGGCAAGGTAAAAAGCACCATGATCTGCTTTAGTAGTGACTGGGAATAATACGAACAAAGCAGTAATAATTAAAAATGAGATAACAAGCTTTTTCATAAACACGCTAGGAACATAAAACAAGAGATATGAAAAGGACAAATTAAATTCTTGTCTCTTATCGCTTGCTTCCTGTCTTTTTATTGCCTAATTTCTTTGAGACCCACCAAAACACAACTGCAGTTAGAATCAAGATTATTATCCAATAAGCAGAGATAGGTTTTGCTTTTGGAATTATCTCAACTACCCTTTCGTTGCCAGCTTTATCAACTGCTTCCACTTTTACTATGCTCTCTAAAGTCTGATCCTTTAATAAATATGGGCTTTCAGCAATTTTCCATTCTAGTGTCTCTTGTTTCTTATTGCTTATCTCTAATACTCTATAATGATCTATCCCAGAACCTTTATCTACGGCTAAGAAACTCAAAAAGTATTTTCCTTCAAAAATTGACGCGTCTTGGCTAATTTTCGGCTTGAATGTCTCAGGGGGCAAGGTATCAATCATTAGTCTATGGGTTGTCTTTGGTCCCCAGATCAATTCTTGTCCGCTGTCGTTTATTGTTTTTCTCAGATGAAAATAGTAAATCCCATCATTCAAATTAGGATATTCCATGTCCCCTATCCATAGTAAACTACCTTCTGGTTTATCAGGTGTTTCATCAGGTTCAGCTAAGGCATCATGAGTCAAGATATAACTATACAGAACGTCATCCTCTAAATCCCACTTAACATGGAGAGTACTTCCCTTGTACCATTTATTCTGATCGGAATGGGTTCTCGAAAAAAGTCTCAGCAGGTTGGCTGGTTTTTCAACAATCTCATAATTTGCTTCCAAAAATACAATTTCAGCTTCAGTAGCTTTTCCGTCATTTAATAAAACTTTAGAGCTTTCTTTGAAACTTACTTGTGCCTTACTTGTTTCTTGTTGTTTGTCGCCTACTGCTTTAAAAGTAATCTTTGAAATTAAACCATCGCCTACAAATCCTTGAGGTATCCCACCAACAAAAGATATCAAATCTTGTTCTCCTGCTGTTGGCCTCTGTGCCCAAATAGTAAAAATTGAATTTCCTTCACTAAAGTCAATAGTTTCTAATAAATCCGGAAACACCAAGTCCACCCCCACTGTATTTATTTCTTCTCCTCCCGTGTTTAATCTTACTTCAACAATAAAAGTATCGTTTTGGTATACGGTCTGGGATTGAGGCAGCAAGTATAGAGTTGCAGCCTTTGTTGCCAGGGGCAGAATACTAAATACCACTAATATTAAACTAAGTAACACTAATTTTTTATCCATTTTTTTATTTGTCATAATATGTTTTAGGTCTCACGTTTTACTTTTCAGGCGCTACCCGCTCCACCAATACATCATTATCGAAAAGTCAAAGATATTTACTATTCCATCAAAATTTATATCAGCACACCTGTTTCCAGGATTTGTTTGCTGCCAAAAGAAAAGTAGAATTGAAAAGTCAACTATATCAATCTCGTTGTCAAAGTTAAGGTCTGCTCCCCGACAGGCTAAAGCACCAGTAGGCAAAACTAAAAAAGAAAGAGTTTGAGAAAATTGACTTTGTTCCCCGTTTCCATAATAAGCTTTAGCTTTCACCTCATAAGTCCCTTCTTCCAAAGGATCAGTATTTAATTCATATAACCA
>JANBVM010000021.1:0-14886 GCA_024239015.1 Patescibacteria group bacterium
TAATAAGGCGCTTTTTGAGACCCCGCTTTTTTCTAGGAAGTTCTGTAGAAAATAATCCAAGTGGGTGTCAAAGTCTCGATCCACGAATCGAAAATCATTTCAGACTCCCAGTAAAGAAATTTTGTTCTCAGATCTAACTAGAAAAAGCAGGGCTATTTTCAGAGTAGCAAGAGCAAAGTTGCCTTGTCAAGAAAGCACAAAATCATCAACAGAAGTTTTTAGCTTTCAATTTTTTTGAGCGACTTAATTTCGTGATCGCCCAAAATTAGACCAAGAATTATGATTAATTAAAGCTTGAAAACTTCAACTAGCTGTTTAATAAAAGAAACAACTACTGGCTGAGGTAATAAACTATAAGAAGAAACTCCCCTATCATTTGAAACAACCCAGGGTTTTTCTTTTACCTTTACTTTCTCGTTATCTTTATCCCATTCAAAAACATATTCTGGAGTAATCTCATAGTCATCAACAAAATTTTCAGCCTCTTTGACTGGTATCGAGTTCCTTAATAAAATCTTCGGAACTCCATAGAGAGAGAAGGCTTGTTTAATTAATTTATCATCTAATTCTAATCTTTTTCTAATCGGCTCAATGCCTAGCTCATCTCCTTCTTTTAAACCCATTCTTTTTTCTTTGCAGTTTGGGTTGTCGCAGATTAAATAGAATTCATTGTTTTTTTCATCAAAACCTACTTTTGAAGTTGGAAGCAACTTTAAGTTCCTTGAGGTTTTACAGGCAGGACAAACCCTTCTCCATTTAATTCTTTCATCAATAACTTTTTCTGGAACATCAATCAAGACAAAAACGTCTGGGTCATCTCTGTAGCCAATCAAGTCTCTAAAAAACAAAGAAAAGTCTATCTGATTCAAATCTCTTGGAAAGCCATCGATGAATAAACTTTTTTTTCCAACTTTTTCTATCTCTTTTTTAAGCAAAACTAAGATTAATTCTGTTGGCAAAAGAGTTTTGGTATCCCTGTTCTCCAAAGAAGAGATTATTTCTTCCAAAGGCAGTCTGCCCCGATAATTTCTTTTTAAAAAGCTGAATAAAGATTTTTTACTCTCTTCATCTGCCAGCTCTTTGTCCACATCCCTGATTATATCTCCGATAGAAAAATGCTCTATTCTTTCAGGAGAAATAAGTTGAGCTAACATTTTTGAATAGGTGCCCTTGCCAGAGTTCTTCTTTCCCAATAGATAAGCAATGAAGGTATTTTCTTCTAAGTATTCTTTTATCTTTTGAATCTCTTTTCCCGCTTTGGCTGCAAAATACTCTTTTTGTCCTTCTGGACTTATTAAGTCAAACTCTCTATTCATTTCTTCTATTCTGGTTTTAAAAATAGGAAACTCCATAATTAGTGTTTAGGTTTATTTAATATGTATTGTCAGTTTTTTCCCGTCTGAAACAATTTTTATATCACCATACTGGTCTGTTCTTAAAACTCTTATATCATATTTATCCAAAGCCTCCAAAACTTCAAAATGAGGATGTCCATATTTGTTTAATTTTCCTACTGAGATTACAGCTATTTCCGGTTTAACTTCTTCTAATAGTTCTTTTGAGGTTGAGGTTTTGCTTCCATGATGACCTATTTTTAAGATATCGGATTCAACATATAGTTCCCCATTAGCAATTTCTCTCTCCACTGATTTGTAGGCGTCACCTGTGAAGATAAAAGAAGTATTGCCAAAGACTAATCGAGAAACAATTGAAGTATTATTAGTATTTTTAACTATTTTTCCTTCTAAATCTTCGAATGGATATAATATGTTGATAATTGTTTTTGGCGTAATTATTCTTTGACCAGCTTTAACTACTTTCACGTTAGACATTCCGCTTCCAATCAACCTTTTCCATTCCTCATACTCTGCTGTGTCTCTTAATACCCCTGTCCATAAAATAAAATCTACTTTATATTTTTTAAGAACTTCGAGTAAGCCGAAAATGTGATCATGTTCTGGATGGGTTAAGATAATCATATCAATCTTCCTATCCCAAAATGGCATTTCATTCCCTAATTTCTCCAAAACAGCAAGGCTAGGCCCTCCATCAATTAAAATCTGGTAGCCTTTTGGTGTTTCAATAAAAATACTGTCCCCTTGCCCTACATCAAAGAAACTAACTTCAAGAAGATTTTGTCTGCTTAAATTATATACAACAATCCAGGCAATAATGTTAAGAAAAGATAAGGTTGCAATAAGCCAGAAGGTATTCTTTTTATTGTTGTTATTCATTTTATTAGTATATCAAAAACTTTAGACTTCGGTGTCATGTATTATTTTGACGCCGCTTTTTTCCATAATCTATAATCTATTAAAACAAAGCAAAAGTGCCAGCTATCTGGCTGACACTTTAAAATACTTCCGGAAATTTTCTAATCTATGATGCTTTTCCTAAAATTCTAAACATTTTTGTACCGCAAGAAGGACAAGTTCCAGTTGCAGCTCTCCTCTTGGTGCCGCCTTTTCCTTTCATGGTTACTTCTTTCATGTCTTGTATCTCTTGCTTTTTTTTACATTTTACACAATATGCTTCCATAGTTGTAATTTATCCAGGTCATTCGCCTTATCGCTTCTTCTCCACTGAGACGGAGCGGGCGACGAAAACCTGCTTACTTATACGAGAGACAAACTTAAGTTTCTCTCAATCCCTCTTAATATAAATATATACTAGGGACGTATTAATAAAATCGACCTTTTAAAAATAATTTATCCACAGTTTAATTCTATCTTAATTTAAGCAAAAGTAATAGTCAAATTGTAAAAAGTTACATTTATTGAGGCTTTTTAATTTTACAACCCCAATTCATCTGAAATTTTCTGCATTGAAGATAGAACAATTTCTACAAATTCCTCCAAAGACAGGCTTAAATAATCTTTACACTTTGTAATTATCTCCCGATTGGCTCCCCTAGCAAAGGCTTTCTCTTTAAAACGTTTTAAAACATTTTCGGGCTTCAACTCATTGATCTTTTTTGAAGGCAAAACTAATGTAGCAGCTACAATTAGTCCGGTTAAAGCGTCAACGCAGAACAAAGCTTTTGCCATCAAGGTTTTAGGCTCAATCCCGTGAACTTCATTATGGGTTAAAACAGCTTCGTAAATGTCTTGATCAAAACCCAGACCCTTCAACATTTCAGATCCCTTTTTTGAATGTAAGCTCATATCCTCCTTCACATTTTCATAATCAATATCATGCAATAAACCGGAAATACCCCATTTCTCTGCATCTTCATTAAAATGCTCAGCTAAACCCCTCATTGCAGCTTCTACGGCCAAGCAATGCTTAATTAAGTTCTGATTTTTAAGATTTTCTTTTAGTAAGTTTAATGCTTTGTTTCTTTCCATACAATCTACAAATTGTATCATATTAAGTTGATAAGCCAAATGAAAAAATATATAATAACAGAATATGAAGGGAGAAAAATCAAAAATAATATATGTTTCAGGCCATAGATCGCCAGACACAGACAGTATAAGTTCAGCTATTGCCTATGCCAATTATTTAAATAAAAAGGGTAAAAAAGCTGTAGCTGTCAGCCCTGGAAAAATAAACCCAGAAACAAGATTTGTTTTAGATTATTTTAAAGTAAAGACTCCTCAGCTTTTATTAGATGCTAGGGGGAAAAAGCTTATCCTTCTTGACCATAATGAAAAAACTCAGAGCCCAAAAGGCATTGAAAAAGCAGAAATTGTGGAAGTAATTGATCATCACAAGGTTAATTTTGAGTATGAAAGCCCGATTTATTTCCAGGTGGAAGTAATTGGCTCTACCTGTTCGATTATAGCCAAAAAATATCTCAATAATAGGATAAAGCTAACCAAAAAAATAGCTGGTCTCTTATTAGCAGGGATACTATCAGATACTGTTATTTTTAGATCTCCAACCACAACAAAAGAAGATATTGAAATTGCTAAAAAGTTAGCTAAAATTGCAGAGATAAAAAATCTGGAGAAGTTTGGAATAGAGTTAAAAAAACAAAAAGCCAGCCTAAAAGGGTTAAAGGCAGAAGATATAATCTTTTCTGATTTTAAAGAATATGTTTTTGGTAAAAAAAAGGTTGGTTTAGGACAAATTGAGGTTGTTGAATTAGATGAAGTAGAACAAAGGAAGAAGGAACTAATCAAACAATTAGAAAAATCAGCTAAAAACAAAAATTACGATCTGCTCTTACTGGTGGCAACCGATATTATTAAAATAGGGTCTCTGTTGCTTTTTTGGGAAAAAGGCAACTATATAGAAAAAGCTTTCAAAAAGAAAGCTAAAAATAACTCTGTTTATCTCAAAGGAGTAATGTCTAGAAAAAAACAACTTGTTCCTCCTTTGACCAAACTATTTTCCAATAGATAGAAATCTAGCGTTGATAGCTACAATTATAGTGCTCAAAGACATGAAAACAGCCCCTATGGCTGGACTTAAAAGAATTCCATAATTATACAGAAGGCCGGCTGCCAAAGGGATGGCTACAATATTGTATCCTGTAGCCCAAAAAAGGTTTTGCTGCATTTTAATAAAAGTAGCTTTTGCCAACAAAATTATGGAGGCTACATCTCTGGGGTCATTTCTCACCAAGATAATATCAGCTGATTCTATAGCAACATCTGTTCCAGCTCCGATTGCAACACCAACATCAGCTTGAGCCAAGGCCGGAGCATCATTCACCCCATCACCAACCATAGCTACTTTCAATCCTTGAGATTGGATTTTTCTAATAACTTCTGATTTTTCATTAGGCAAGACTCCAGCAAAGAAATCATCTAGACCTAACTCATCTGCTACCCACTTTGCAACTTCCTTATTATCACCAGTTAACATCATATTTTTAATGCCCATTGACTTCAATTTGTCAATGGCTTCTTTGGATTCCTCTCTAATTAAGTCAGCCAAAGCAATAGCTCCAATTATTTCATCTTCTAAAAAAAGGTAAGATACTGTCTTTCCTTGTTTCGACAATTCACTGATCTCTGGGTTATTCGCTTCAATTCCCTTTTCCTTTAGATAATTATAGCCCACTATTTTAGCTTCTTTTCCATCAATAGTGCCTTGAACTCCTTTTCCTGGAATATATTTAAATCCTTGGACTTCCTTTATTTCAACACCTTTCTCTTTAGCTTTTTTTAAAATTCCCTTTGCGATCGGGTGTTCAGAATTAACATCCAAGGAAGCGGCATAAGATAAAATCTCCTCTTCCTTGTACTGATTTAGACTGATTATATCAGTGATACCGAATTCACCTTTTGTAAGGGTGCCAGTTTTGTCAAATACAATAACTTGTAATTCTTTTGCCCTTTCAAAAGCCATTCTGTTTCTTATCAAAAGACCGTTTTGAGCAGAAAGGGACGTTGAAACAGATACCACCAGAGGTATTGCCAAACCCAAAGCATGAGGACAGGTAATAACCATGACAGTAGCCATCCTTTCAACAGCAAAAGCAAAATCTTTCCCGAAATAAAGCCAGAATAACAAAGTCATAACTCCAATTGAAATAGAAACTATTGTCAACCACATAGCAGCTTTGTTGGCAAAGTCCTGGGTTTTTGACTTTGATGCCTGAGCTTGTTTTACAAGGTTTATTACTTGTGAGATATAGGAGTCTTTGCCGGTATGGGCTATTTTAACATTTACTGCTCCTTGTCCGTTTATAGAGCCTCCAATGACTTGATCCTCTATCTTTTTGCTTACTGGTTTAGATTCGCCAGTTAACATTGCTTCGTTAACACTTGTTTCTCCTTTAACAACAACCCCATCAGCTGGAATTTTCCCACCAGGTTTCACTAAAACGATATTGTCGACAAGTAACTCTGAAACAGAAACATCTATAATTGTCCCATCTTCTTTTACTAAATGAGCTTTAGAAGGTATTAATTTAGCTAACGATTCAAGTGCTTTTGAGGCACCCATAATAGAGCGCATTTCTATCCAGTGGCCCAAAAGCATAATGTCAATTAAGGTTGCTAACTCCCAGAAAAAGAATTTTCCCCTGAGGCCAAAAACTACAGCTGTACTATAAAGAAAAGCCACGCTTATTGCCAAAGCGATAAGAGTCATCATGCCTGGCTGTCTCTTTCTAAGTTCTTCAACAATGCCTTTTAAAAATGGCCAACCGCCGTAGAAAAACACGATGGCAGACAGAGCAAAAAGTAAATACTTATCGCCAATAAAGCTAATTTCAAAACCTAAAAACTCCTGAACTAATGGCGATAAAATCAGAATAGGAATTGTTAAAACTAAAGAAAAGAAGAATCTCTTTTTAAAGTCCTTTACCATCATCTCATGGTGGTTGTGGTGGTCGGCATGTTCACTTTTACTATCATGTCTTTTATGTCCTTGTTTCAAATCTTTACCTTTAAGCTCTAAATCCATCCCGCATTTAGGGCAGCTGTTAGGTTTGTCCGATTCTACTTCAGGATGCATTGGACAGGTATATATTTTTTCCATAGATATATTTATTTAAAAATTCCAAGTTAAAATGATCAATAAAGTGTAAATACTTAGTCCTAATAGAAAATAATCAGGCCTACCTTGAGCTTCTTTAGGAATGAAATCCATAATAACAATATAAAGAAAGGCTCCTAGTATGAAAGCCAAAAGAGCATGATATAAGAGTGATTGCTGTAAAATTGCTGAAGCTAAAATTACTCCCAAAAGAGTAGCTAATGATAAAATTATCTTGAAAAATTTCTGTTCTCTAAGATGAATATGGATCTCTTTAAAAGAAAGCCTGCTGACTGCTGCATAGAATAGTATTGGCACAAAAAACAACAAACCTTTAAGAAGGTTAAGTCTCAAGAACTCGGTCAGCACCACTCCAACAACAAAATAATAAAGAAAAAAAATAGAGAAATGAATTTCTTTAAATCTTAAAAACCGTTCTTGGCCTATAGTATGCTGATAAAAATACTTCTCTAATAGGTGGACTAAACTAAATCCTAAAAGAATGAAAATAAATATCCATTGATTAAGATGAGCAACGCCCCTGTAAAGATCTGGTAAGAGATACAAGAAAATATATGCTACTGAAGCTCCAGCAATAAAAGATACTGATTTAGCTTTTGTCTCTTTTTGTTTAAAAATTAAGAGAATCTTTTCGTTCCAAAAGTGCACAGCTCCTAAAAATGAACTCAATAAAATAGCAATTGTTAATGTAGACATAGTTCTTTGGCTTGTTTTTAGAATTTTTCAACAACATTTAATTATTTACTCGTGGCAATAATTACGCATAATGCCTATACCTCCGATGCTGGGCTCTGTTTATTTCGCTTCAAAAGATAGGCGTATGCGGCAAGCGCTGCCTTAACCGCATCACCAGCTGAAATATTGTTTTGCTTATATGGATCATCGGTAACATCTCCTGCTGCAAAAATGCCAAGGTGTGAAGTGCTTCCGTGTTTCGAATCAATAATAACCTGTCCCCATTTGTCAGTTTCGACCAAATGTTTAACGATTTCTGAATTCGGTATCGATCCGATTTCAACAAACACCCCGCCGACCGCAAGCTCTTTCTCTATTCCAGTTTTGCGATCTTTGTATTTGATACTTGTCACGAACTGGTCGCCAAATATCTCAAGAGTCTCTGCATTTAGAATAATCTGTTTGAGTTTTGGATTCTTTTTAATTTCTTCCTGCGTTACCGGATCACCTTTGAGCTTATCTGAATATTCTAAAAGGTACACTTCTTCTGCATATGGGAAAAGGTCTTGCACTGCCTCTAACCCAGCATTTCCACCGCCGACTACCGCAACTTTTTTCCCAGCAAAAACTGGTGCATCGCATGTAGAACAGTATGCTACACCTTTTCCATCGAATTTTTCTTCGCCGGGGATATTGAGCTTGCGTCTGTGGGCACCTGATGCAATGATGATTGTTTTCCCGCTGTAACTATTTCCTTGCTCGGTTTTGATTTCAAAATCGCATATGCGTCCAGGCTCCTTGCATTCAACTGTTGTTAACTTGACCACTTTTTCGGGCATCTTAACCTCAACTGTGTCCGAATACGTACGAACATGGTGTTCTAGTTTTTTTGCGAATTCTATTCCCGAAATGTGGGGTTCACCAATCCAATTTTGAATATCAGCCGAAACTACCGATTGTCCACCGAATTCTTCAGTGATCAAAAGTGTTTTTAACTTTTTCCGTGCCGCATAGATCGCAGCAGCAGTTCCAGCGGGTCCTCCACCGATGATTATGATATCGTATTTCATAGTAAAATTTTTATGGTTTATGAATCTTGTTTAAATCCATAAAAGATTAATCTTTATTATTCTTCCTCTCTCGCCTTTTTCAAAGCTTTGGCATACCAAATAAGTTCGTCCAAAAACTTTTTGATTCTGCCATAATAAGATTCGTCTTTGATGCCGCCTCCTTCGTCAAACAAGTTTTGAACCTGAGAAAAGTAAACTGTTTCTCTTATTGGCACCATTTGGAGTTCGATACCAACTAACCTTAATTGTTCCACCATTTGTGCTCCTCCCAAGCTTCCTGCTGAGACGCCGCAGATTCCTATTGGCTTCCTCCTGTATTCCTCATAGACCATATCCAACATCATTTTCAGCTCTCCTGGATAACCATGGTTGTATTCTGGTGAAACAATGATAAGACCATCAGCCTTGGATATTTTTTCAGATAGCTTTTGGGATTGAGGAAGTGTTTTAGTGCTATCGGTAACCCCAGAGGAAAAATCTCTTGTATCAATAAGTTCTGATTCTAGGCCAGCCTTTGAGGCTTGTTGAAGCATAAATTTGGCAACCTTTTCAGATTGTCTACCCTTGCGGGAGGTCCCTAATATGACTGGAATATACATAGTATTGCTATTTTTCTTTGTCTATTTCTACGGCTTGCTTAATTATATCAAGGTTGCAACTATTGTTTTCTCTGCACCAATTCTCACACTTTTCTGCCAATTCTTTGGTCAGATAGATAAATTTACATTCGCCACACTGATAAAACGTTTTTCCCTTTTTTTGTATTTCATTAACCATTAATATATATTATCAAATCTTAGTTTAATTTTTAAACTAGCTTTAACATTAACATTAGAGCAAGACCAGCTAGAAATACAAAGAAATATATTATTGAGTTTTTGATATTTTTCTCGTTTTTAATTTCAGGAATTAAATCTGATGAGGCGATATAAATGAATCCTCCAGCTGCAAATGGTAATAGGAAAACGATTGACTCTCCTATCTTTGCTGAGATTAAGAACCCCACCAAACCGCCCAAGACTACAGTAATAGCTGAAAGGAAGTTTAAAAATAGAGCTTTTCTTTTCTTAAATCCTCCGTGGATCAGAACCCCGAAATCTCCTATTTCCTGAGGAATCTCGTGAAAAGCCACTGCCAGAGAACTAGCTATTCCCAAGGGTATGGAGGCAAGAAAAGTAGCTGCAATAATTAAACCATCAATGAAATTGTGTATAGCATCTGAAAATAAAATTAGGTAAGAAAACGGCATTACCTCAGGGTGTTCTTTTGCGTGATGGTGGTGCCATTTAATAAGGCTTTCCAAAACAAAGAAGACACAAAAACCTAAAAGCACATACAAAAATAAGTTAAATACCTGATCAGCCTCAACCATTTCAATTGCTTCTGG
Organism: Patescibacteria group bacterium; assembly: GCA_024239015.1. Classification (GTDB taxonomy): domain Bacteria; phylum Patescibacteriota; class Minisyncoccia; order Minisyncoccales; family JANBVM01; genus JANBVM01. Next base: position 9,589 of record JANBVM010000021.1, read on the forward strand.
AATTAAGTGTAAAAAGGAATTTCCAATTAAGGTTCCAGCAGAAAAAGATACTAAAATTAATAGCGTTTTATTTAATAACTCCTCTTTTAAAAATAAAGTTAAAGATCCGAGAAATGCAATCAAGCTGATCGAGAAAGTGGAAATGATTATATAAAGAAGGATGCTCATTTTTAGATTAGTTTTTTATTTCTTTTATTATTTTTTAGATTTAATTGCTTCTGCCACTCGAGAGACAGCTAACAGGTGAGCAGCTTTTCTAAGACCGACTTTTTTCTTTTTCGACAAGTCCCAAACCTTGTCAAAAGACTTCTCCAGAGTGTTGGAAAGCTCTTTAAAAACCTTTTCTCTTTTCCACAAAACACCCTGATGAGCCTGAAGCCACTCAAAATATGACGCGATTACACCTCCAGAATTAGCTAAGATATCTGGGACTACTACAATTTTTCTACTTTCTAAAATCTCTTGAGCTTCTTCTGTTATGGGGTTATTGGCCATAGCAATAATATATTTTGCTTTTATTCTTTTTGCATTTTCTTTAGTAATCACGTTCTCTATTGCTGCTGGCACCAAAACATCAACTTCCATTTCCAATAACTCTTCGTTGCTAACCTCTTTTCCTCCCCCAAAATCACAGACAGAACCCCGGCAATAACACCCAGCTATCTTTCCATGCTCTTCTCTACATTCCAAGACTTTATCTGGATCCAGCCCCTCTTTTAAATAAACTCCCCCCACAGCCTCAGATAAAGCCACGATCTTATACCCTTTTTCAAAAGCAAATCTTGCAAAATTAGACCCTACGTTGCCAAAACCTTGAATAGCAATTGTAGTCTTTTTGGGATTCATCTTAGAAATCTTCTTTAATCTTTCAAGAATTACTACACCCCCATAACCTGTAGCTTCTGCCCTACCGTCCAAACCCCAAAGCTGTTCTGGTTTTCCAGTAAAAGCTCCTGGGCTAAATTCTCCTTTTAGTTTTGAAAATTCATCCACCATCCAAGCCATAATCTGAGGATTGGTGTTCATGTCTGGAGCTGGAATATCTTTTTTAACACCTATCCAATGGAGGGTCCTTCTGACATATTCCCTTGAAAGTCTTTCCAGTTCTCCTTTGCTTAAATTATAGGGATCTATAATTATCCCTCCTTTTGCTCCGCCAAAAGGAAGGCCAGCCAGGCTGCACTTCCAAGTCATTAACATTGATAGGGCTTTGATTTCATCCTCTGATACGCCTTGATAAAATCTAATCCCACCCTTGTAAGGACCCAGAGCATTGTTGTGCTGAGATCTAAAACCAGTAAAGGTTTCTATGTTGCCTTTATCCATTAGAACTGAGGTCTGAAACTTAACTACTCGGTGAGGTTCTTCAAGTTCTCTAATAATTTCAGGTTCCAGGCTTAAAGTATCAGCTATTTCAATAAATTGTTTTTGGATTTCTAAAAAAATATTCCCTTTTTCCATATTATAATCATAGATTGTAGCATATAGATTAAGCTTTTACTATGCTTGGCCAACCTCCTTTGCTCCATTTAAATTTGATAAAATGGTAAAATAATAGAACTATTATGAATTTAATTATTTTAAAAATTGGAGGCTCAATAATAACTCATAAAGACAAAAGAGGGCCAGAGGTTAACTTCAAAAATTTGAGAAGAATTGTTAATCAGCTCGTTGGTGTAAAAAAGAGGCTTATTTTAATCCATGGAGCTGGATCATTTGGCCATCAAATAGTAAAAAGAACGGGAATTAATAAAGGAATTAAAAAATATAAAGATCTAGTAAGTTTTGCTGAAACTCAAAGACTGCAAAACGATCTCAACTCTATCATAACTAAAAAACTAATAGAGAAAGGTTTACCGGCATTTCCCTACCAGGCCTCTTCTCATACCATAACGGCAAAAGGAAGATTGGTAAGAATGGACTTGGAAGCTATAAAGGGTTTATTAAGTTTAAACATGATTCCAGTCCTTTATGGTGTGCCTACTTACGATACAAAACAAGGTTGTTCAATACTTTCTGGGGATCAAATCGCCTCTTTTCTGGCAGAAAGACTCAAAGCTACAAAAATAATTATGGCCAGTGATGTTGATGGGGTTTTTACAGATAATCCTAAGAAGAATAAAAAAGCTAAACAAATTAAAGAAATAAACAGAAAAAACTTTGAGGAAATTAAAAAAACCTTAGGACAATCCTCCTCTACTGATGTCACTGGTGGAATGTTGGGAAAGGTTTTGGAATTAATAAAAACAGCAAAAAAAGGCATTCCTGCCCAGATAATAGACGGGGTAAAAAAGGATAATATAAAAAAAGCCTTGTTAGGCAAGAAAGTAGGAACAATAATTAAATGGTAAGGCTTACTCTCCTGACTAGAATAAGTGATTATCGGTCAATCTTGGCCCTCCTCCAGGTTTACAAATAATAATTTTTTTCACGCCTTTAATATTTTTTAATTTCTTTTCAAGCTCTGGAACATCCTTCTCAAGACAAATAATTTTAACTTGTGGACCAGCATCAATAGTGAAATAGCATTCTAAGCCTTGATCTCGCCAAGATAAAACTGAATGTATTATTTCCAAAGTTGTAGGCATCCAATAAATCAAGGAAGGATGGGTTGTAATCATGGTAGCGTGCATGTTTAGGCAATTAGATTCGGCTGTTTTCCCTACCGACTTAAAGTCTTTATTCAAAACTCCTTTCCTCATTTTCTCTAAATCCTCGGCTGCAGCAGCAAGCCAAGCTTTGTACATAGGAGATGTCTTTACTGTTAAGTCCATGCCGGCTGTACTTGATACTTTCTTCTTAACCGTCGAGACAATCGTTGTAAGCATTCTTAGCTCTGGCCAGTGATTTGGAGGAGCTATTTGAACAGCATAACTATCAGTACCGTCTTCCTTTCCTCCTTTCAACCATTCGACGAAACCGCCAACACAACTTCTGGCTGCTGATCCGCTCCCGCTTCGTCTAGCTAGTATTGATAATTCTTTCTGATCTAAGTCTTTTCCGGCAGCTTTCGTCCCAGCTAAACTTAAAGCCGTAAAGCCTGAGGCTGAACTAGCCAAACCAGCTGCAGTAGGAAAGTTGTTTTTACTTACAACCTTAGCTAATTCTTTAATGCCACTAATCTCTCTAATCAAATCCAAATGTTTAATGGCTTTTTCAAGTTCCTCTCCTTCTTTTAACTCCTGATCATCTAGAATAAGAATATCTTTATCGTATTTTTTATCGAATTCAACCGTTGTAATTGTATTCAACTTATCCAAAGTTAAAGAGACAGACCCGTTGTTGGGCAATATTAATTTCTCATCCCTTTTTCCCCAATATTTTATTAGGGCAATATTAGCATTGGCAATTGCTGTTGCTTTCATAAATTTTAATTATGAGTTAATTTTCTGCTTTATTTATCAAAATTTCAAAAAAAGTCTAAGAACTGTTTACTGATACCAATAAGTAACAACTCCTTCTATCTCATGTTCAGAGTACCCTGTTGCATGAACAGTGAGACCAGCTCGCCCATCCTTCCTAACTACAGATATGTTCCATCCAATGAAACGAGTCCCCTGACCAAGACCTGTATTTTTGGCGTCACAATCACGGATTTCCCCAATATAAGAATTTTCTTCGCCGAGGAATCCACTAATACCAGCGCGACCGTAGAACCTGTATTGTCCAGTATATCCACCACACCAGTTTACTATTCTAATATGACTGATCCCACCACTAACATTGAATATTAATGATAGATCTGTGGAGGGATGGTCAAATATCCTGGTTTCGTTATTATCAACACTGTAAATATTAAATCTTTTCATTCCAAACTTTGTATCATGGGGAGTAAACCTTATATCCCCGTTTACATCTAATTTTGCCTGCGGATTACTCGTCCCGATACCAACGTTACCACCACCCTCCTGTAATGTTAGGTCAAGCCATCCTGAACTGCTATCATAAAATCCTATTCGTCCACGGTCATTAGCTACTGGCTGAAGGAAAATATAAGAATCTCCGGTGATGAAATTACTTTCAGAACTTGAGTTAACATTCATTCTCCCATTTACAAATAGTTTATAACTTCCTGGATTCGTAGTCCCTATACCAACATTGCCGGTGGATTCAACTACTGTAAATAATGAGTTGGAAGTATTAGGCCCTACTACATTTCTAGTGATATGGAAATTATCTGATGTACCATTATTATTTGAGTCAAGGTTGATATATATACCCTCTGGAGCGGCTAGAGATAGACTGTAATTACCGTCTCCGAATAATCCTAGGTCCGATCTGTTGGCAAAACGAAGATTGTTGGATAGGTTGCTTAAAGTAATATTTCCGTTAACCTCAAGTTTCTGAGACGGAGTAGTGTCTCCAATACCAACATTGCCAGCAAAATATGCATGGCCACTAGTCAATGATATAGCAGCATTACGAGTCCCGTTATTGGTAAATAATATTTGGTGTCCCCATCCAGATATAGGTTTTTTAGTACCTAATGTTCCAGCATTAGTATGAGCGTATGTTATACCATACTGACTACCAAAGTTATTATTTGCAGTATCTATCTTATAATTAGGCGCTATTGACCAGATACCTTGAACTTGAGCTGCGTTATATGTCCCACCAATACCTTGTCTGCCTACACCTATTGCACCTGAAACATCAAGTTTTGTATCAGTTCTTGGATTTGTGGTCCCAATACCAACCTTACCAATACTGTACAGTTCACCTTCAACGGTCACTCTATCCCACATCCTTATACAACGTAGACTATCACACCTCCCATCTGTATTGTCTTGATCACTTCCTACTATCATCATGGCTTTATATGTTCCTGCATCTATAGATATCTCTGCGCCATCTGAGCCGTCAGGATAACCAGTCCAAACGTCTGAGATTTTTAACCGTCTGTTTATGTTTGTGCTTCCTAAAAATGTATGGCCGTTAATCCAAGAGTCTCCAGCAGTACTAAGACGTACATTCTCGGTTCCAGCTTCATTTGCCATATGGATGACTCCATTGCTAGTGCCTCGTACTCCTTCATCCCAGTTATAGTAGTATTGTCCTGTTGTGCTATCTATATGGTAGTTTCCGTTTGAGGGACGTAAGAAGACATAGTTACCTGCAGTGTAAGACCACATTTTAATTGAACCTACGTTCCCTGCTACGTTTTCTCCTATGTCTATGCCTATATTTCCAGAAAGATCAGTGTGAGTCCACACATTACCTGTTGAGGTTTCAACTGATAGTTTTGCGGTTGGGGCAGTTGTCCCAATACCAACTTTGCCACTTATGGTTAGGTCCTGA
>JANBVM010000021.1:14896-19569 GCA_024239015.1 Patescibacteria group bacterium
TTCAAAAAGTGAGTTGCCTGAGGCTTTAATACCTAAAAGATTGGTAGAGTTGCCAACAGTTAAACCGTAAGTGGGATCTACTCCGTCAGTAGCTACTCCAATGGCATTATTAGTAAGATTTCCTTCAGTAGTTACTGACTGTAGATCTCCTGATCCTAAAGAGTCCTTATCTGAGCCACTGCATATATATACTACGTTGTCGTTACCATAATACATCTTTCCCTTGTTAGCTGATGAGGTACAGTCTGGGGCTGAGTCTGGGCTTAAAGAATCAAATGGAACTAAAGGAGCAAAGAAGAGAGTCTTAAGATTATCAATACCTTTGTTTCCTCCGAAATCTAGGTTGCTCTCTATGCTTATTGCAGCCAAGATAGTGCCTGCTCCTACAAAAGAAACAAGTAAGGTAATTAATAGAAGATTGATTATTTTTGACATTTTTTTTAGCAATTAGGCTTTCTCATTAGATAAGTTCTACCTAATAGGGTTGACTATTGCTAGTTAAGGGTTATTAAGTTATTTTAACATAAAAAATTAACTGTCAATATAGGACTGAAGATATTCGTTATTATGACGAATAAAGGCTTGACATAAGGTCTTTTGTATAGTAAAGTAACGAAATAAGATAAAGGGTCGAGTGTATCATAATTTATCAACTAATCTAATATAACTATGATTTTTTCTATTATTTCACGCGTAGTTAATGGAGTTAAAGAAGGCGTAAAAGCTGGTTTAGAAGGTGCTACTGATATTGGTAGTGCAGTTGTTGACGTTGTCAGAAACACAGCCGTAACTACGCTTAAAGGAACAGGAGAAGTTGTTTCCAAGGGTATTGAAGTTACAGGTTCTGTTGTAAAAGGTGCAATCTACGGAATAGCTGATGTCGGTGCATCGGTAGTTGGAGCAGTTAAAGGAATTGTAATGGGAAGCATAAGCGGTGTCATGGAAAGTGGAGGAAAGCAAGAAGAGGCTGTCCAAGGAGCTGTACAACAGGCAATTCACAGTGCAAAAGAACTGGGTTTGGATGTTGGTGAAGTTGCAGTGGAAGCTGTAAAGGGCTCTGTTGGAGCTGTTAAGAAAGTAGGTGGTGATGCAGTAGAAGCTACCAAGCAATCTGTTTCAGCTGCCTTAGGTGCTGCAAAAGACATCGGAGAAGAGACTGTGGTTGCAGTCAAAGATGCTCTTTCAACTAGTATCGAAGGAGGTAAAGATATTATTGAAAAACTAAAAGAAAAATAATAATAGATAGATTTTCTTTTAAATAGACAACCAATTTAAATTGGTTGTTTATTTTTTTAGAGCTAAATAAAAACAGCCTTAGTTAAAAATTTAAAAAACTAAGGCACTTTAAAGTTGTTCAAGCGTCTGGATGATTACCAATAGCTATCATAGTCATGGTTGAACGTATATGGTTATTCTTTGAAACTTTTCCATTAACAATTAGGTTAAGTTCATCTATATCATCAGCCACAACCTTCGCAATGATGTCATATATACCGTACACTAAATCTACTTCGTCAACCCCTTTTAGAGATTTTAAATAATTTAAAACCTCTTTTTCTTTATTGATCTCGGCGTTTATTAAAATAAAGGCTGTTGGGCCTTCTTCTTCACTGTCTCCCATGTTGGTCTCCGTTCCATTGTAAGGAACCACAATAGAAATAGCATGATTTCAGCTATAGGTCAAGACAAAATTTTCTATTTAGCCTTCTTATTCTTTGTCTCTCTCTTAATAATCTTCCAGTGGTAAAGATATAAGGGAAGGCCAACTATAATAAAAGCTAAGCTATTTGAAACCTCCTTATGCTTCCTGACGGTAGCATAATTAATTTCTGATCTCTTTTCCTTCCAGTCTTTATACTCCTCCAACCATTGTTTAATAGTAGCTCTTTCTTCTTCTGAAAGCTTTTCATCATCTTGATACTCCTCAACTCTTTTAATCGCATAAGGTTGAGGGAAAGGTTCTCGAAAAGAAAGCTTTTGCTCTTGTTCAGCCTTAGTAAAAACAAAGGTTTTCAAGCCCATATCAACCAAACGTACAGTCCCTATAATTGCAAAAATTAACCCTAATAAGGTGAAAAGGTATAGGTAGATTGTTCTAATTAAAGGGTAGTGTTTTTCATTTGTCATATTAGATGTAAATTATTGCCACTTAACTAAATACTCATGGGTTTTTTCATCTTTGTCCTTAAAAGAACATTTAGTTTCCTGGCTTTTTGCTTTTTTGGCACCAAGTATTATCGTAGCCATGCCTTCGAAAAATCCCTCTAGACAATAACAATAAATGGGATGAAGGTCAAATCCTTCAGCCCTTGAAACAATCCTTTTTTCTTTTTCATTGTAATCAACAACCTTAAAAGAACCCTCGGTCCAATATTCACGCCACATCCTTGGTGCTATATTTATAGCTTTTAAAACAGGATATAGAAATTTCATAAAAACTCTAACGATTAAAGAAGCGCCGACAGCAGCCTTACACATACCTCTTATCTTTTCATCGTCCCAACCTAAAGCCTTTTGGATTGCCAAAAGAGATACGGCTCTGAGCCCGGCTGGGTAAAAGCCGGTGTTCTTGATTTCTTTGTATTTTATTGGAAAGCCCAGCCTTTCTGTTTCCTCCTCAACTTTTTTTAATGCCTCCTTGCCCTCCTCTTTTAAGATATAATCTGCGTCATTCTTAAAGTGGACGCCTCGTCCCTCCCCTTTAATTTGTATTAGTTTCTCAGCTATTTCTTTAGTTATAATTTCTTTTTCCATAATTCACTAATTATTTTCCCCAAAACTAATTCTTTGGGTACTAAGCCAAAATCTTTACTTGAATTTGCCCAAGATACATTGCCTGAAACAAAGTAGTAATTGTCTTCAATGCTTTTTATTTTCTTAACCAAAATTTCTTTGTTATTCTCTGGATTTAAAAAAACAATGAAGTCCCCTACTTTTGGTTTTTTAATTCCTGTTGCTAAATAAGTCTTTTCCGGAATCAGTTCTGGCCAAGCGCTTTCACCTTCAACTTCAACGGAGAAAATTAACCTTTTAATAAAGCTTATCGGTAATTTCTTGGTAAGACTTATATCTCTCTGGAACATTTTTAGCTTCATAAAATATTTTGGCAATTTCATCAACTGAATCTATTAGCTTCTGAGCAGCCTCTTTATTAATCTCTTGCTTATTTTTAGAGCAGAGCTTTGTTGCTTGCCAAAAAAGATCATGGAGCTTGGGGAATTTTTCAAGATGTTCTGGCTTGAAAAAATCTGACCATAGAATCCAAAGTTCTTTTTTACAGATTTGAGCATGTTCTTCTTTAACAGTTATTCTTCGAGAAGAGCTGTTTAAATATTGTAAAAGAATATTTTTGTCTTCTATTTTTTTGGGAGCCTCCAATTCTTCTAACTGCTCTACCATTCTTAAAACAGTCTTGGCAGCAAGCTTGGCGGGAGCAGGCGTATAAACACCGCAAGGAATATCGCAGTGAGCTAAAGCTTTAATTTTGGAAATGAGTCTAATCATGTCTTTAAATTTAGAATTTAGTCCGACCTTTCAAATTTACCTCATATACATTATTACATAGACCGATTCAAGACAACAAATCATCTGTTAAAAATTCTTTTAATTCTGTTCCAAAGTCCACCTTCTTGCTCCAACTCAATATTTTGGTGAATGAATTTTCCTTCTGATACTAAGAATTCTTCTGATTGATAAAAAGAATAGTTTTTAGCTGAAACGGTAATATAATATTTTCCTTCTGGCACGAAAAAGGCGTAATCTCCAGTATTGTCAGTAATCTGAGGGTTTTTCTGATCATAAGCCGAAGCGATCCAAGGTTCATATTGGTTGGTATCAAGATTGAAATAGTAAAGAGTCACCACAGCATCAATGATTCTGGCCCTTAGTCCATCTGGGTCTAATCTATATATATATCCCTGAGGATCAACAAGAGTTTCAGTCTCTATTTCTTTTAATTCTCCGTCAGCATAAAATAGTGACGTTCTGAGAACGTAGTCTCCTGCTATTGGTGGAATTGAGATAGAAGCAGTATAAATTCCGTCTTTGTCAGGATCTTGGAATGTATATTCTTGAACCAGCCAGATTTTTGCTTGAACCTCTTGGAAAGCATGAGCAACATTACCTAAAAATGGAATTGGGTCGATGAACGAGACTTCTACTGGTGTCTCTGATGCCGTTGTTTCCAAGAGAACCTTTCCGGTAATAGAGATCACAGGCTTTGATGGTTTAATGAAGGCTTTAAAAGTGGTGCCAGCCAATAGATTGAATTTTCCTTCTGGAGTAAATTCTAAAGAGATATTACCAAATTTACTTTTTGCGATTAGGGTATCCAGAGGGATATCTTTTGGAGTAAGTGTAGTTTGAGGACTAATATATTTTGGCTCAACCAAAGGAGGTGGTGCTTCTTCTGGTGATAAAGTTTTCTTAATCCCAGATACAACTTTATTATAGGTTGAAACAACAATCTCGGTAGAATTAGAAATTGTTTCTTTGGTGGTGTCAGATATGTCTTGGGTTGTTTGAGTAAATCTTTCTTTTACAGAGAAGGTTGTATCTTCAACGGCCTTGATAGACTTTGAGGCTATGTTTTCAACCGTGTCAGATATGTCTTGGGTTGTTTGAGTAAATCTTTCTTTTACAGAGAAGGTTGTATCTTCAACGGCCTTGATAGA
>JANBVM010000022.1:0-7747 GCA_024239015.1 Patescibacteria group bacterium
CATTGTTTTATTAGATATTATACTTCCTGGGATTAGCGGACTTGAGGTATTAAAAAGGCTCAAAAAAGAGAAGATGTATAAGGATGTTCCTATCTTAATTCTTTCAAATTTAGGACAGCAATCAGATAAAGAAAAAGCTTTAAAGCTGGGAGCTATAGACTACATTGTAAAAGCAGAAGTAAATCCTACAGATATTTTGAACAGAGTTCGGCAGCAGATTCCAAAGTCTTAGTTTAATACACGTCATACTAGGTTCCCTTTTTTTGGGCTTGGGGGTCATTGAGGTAGATTAAATATCTGAAAATTATCTTGATTTTCTCTGATCCAGGTTCGAACAGCTTCTACGACTCCCTGCTTTTTTTGAGATCTGTTCGAGTCCTATCGCCGGAGTTGCTATTCCCGAGCTATGTGTTCGGGTTTTTGGTTACGAAGTTTTAATAAAAAATAGGCGTTATGAAAATAACGCCAGCATAATATCTATTTATTCAAGGAACATGCAACTACCATCACCAAATGTGAGTAACCAAGACTTCTCTCCTGTAGAATTATCTTTCCAGATAGTGATATCTGACTGATCAGGATGGTCTGTTATTTCGTATCTTTTGGCTGGATCTTTCCAGGGTGTACCCTCACATTCGTCACAGTTTCGTATATGCTTGAGAAGTTGATTAAAATGAGCATAGTGACCTACCCAAATGTCAGCATCGGAATGCACCAATGCGGGTATCACATCATCTGGAATAATTTTGTCCTTTGCTCTGTCAATCACTTCTTTGCATTTCTCACAATTGCACAAACCAAAGTTATGTTCTCCTATTAGAAGTAATGTTTCTATGCTTTCGAAGAAGGAGAGTATTTTATCTATAGTCGTTTCCTTTTTGTGTACAAATCCAGATGGATTTTTCCTTAAACTTTCTAATTCTTTTTTTCTATCATTATATCCACTTCAATTGTAAATTTTGACTATTTTAGACATACCATCTCTGTTCTTTTTGTCAACTTAGAATACACCATTTCTTCCTCCCCTTTTTATTTAATTTTTACCGAAAGGAACTCTAAGCCTGTAAGTTTTTATTGTATTTCTCTCCAATCTAAAGTTCTGAACGCGTCCAATAGGGGGAGTTAGTAAAGCCCGAGCCAAGAGCTCGGGTTTTTGATATAATGGGTTATATGGAAGAAAAAGGTGAGCAAATGTTAAGTATTGTCGTAGGCGGATTTTACGGAGATGAAGGAAAAGGGAAAATAGTTGGATACCTTGCCTTAGAGGATAGTCCTGATTATGTAGTGAGAGCAGGCGGTGGGCCTCAGGCTGGGCACACCGTAGCTGAAGGGAAGAAAGTGACACAGATCCCTTCCGGTTTTATCAATCGTAATCCAAGGCTTCTAATTGCAAGAGGAACCGTTATTGACCCCCGCATAGTTTTAAAAGAGATTGAGTCGCACGGTGTGGAAAACAGGATAGGCATAGATTATGGTTGTACAATCATAGAGCCAAAAGATTTAGAGCAAGCACTGGAATTAGTGAAACGGATAGGTTCTGTTGGTACAGGTACAGGTCCCGCAAGAGTTAACAGGATCTGGAGAAGAGCGAAAATTGCCAAAGATATCAAATCTCTTAGACCATACTTGACTGACGTTGCAGAGGAAGTAAACGAGGCAATTAAATCCGGTAAAAGAATCCTGGTTGAAGGAGTACAGGGTTATGGTCTTTCTTTATTGAATCATCAATTCTATCCATACGTTACTTCACAGGACACTACTGCCAGCCAATTCGCGGCTGATGTCGGAATAGGCCCGAAAGCCATTGATGAAATAATCGTGGTTTATAAAGCATATGTTTCAAGGGTTGGCAAAGGGCCAATGAGCTTTGAATGGACAGAGGGAAAAATGAAGCAATCTGGGATTAAAGAAAAAGGAACGGTCAGCGGAAGGCCAAGACGATTAGGTGACTTTGATAAAGCTTTGGCAAGAGAATCTTTAATTGGGAACACAGGGACACAAGCAGCAATTACTTGCATTGATAGATTATTCAAGGGTAATTCTGGTATTAGAGAGTTTGATAAACTAACTAAAGAGGCACAAGATTTTATAGAAGCCATAAATTCATTTTTTAAGAATGAATCAAGCTATTTTAATGGAATTACTCTGGTTTCAACGGGACCAAATCCAGAAGATACTATTGACCTAAGATAGCCTTCGGATTGTTGATTCCATATCAAAAAGTAGAAATAGGGGCGTTTCAGAAAAGGAATACCCTTTTTATTTTAAACTTTCATCACAATAGATTCCAAATTCCTGAGTTTTTTCTCAATCTTTTCCCAATCAACGGTTCTGAACGCGTCCAATAGGGGGAGTCAAATTTAGCCCGAGTATTTGGCTCGGGTTTTAAAATATATAGTGAGTAGTGGGGTAGGGTAAAATATGATATTTTATAGGAACTAGGCTTTCGGGCTTAAGTCGGGGTATGTAAATATACTCATCTGACTGCTGAAACACGGTTCTAACGTCGTTAACGAGCCCCTGCAATTTTTAGTAAGATTATTGTCTCGGTTTTGTTTTAGGTTGACAAAACATAATTTTCTGATATACTAAATTATTAATTTATGCTTGAAGTAATTCTTTCAAGCGACTCGTCTCTTTTTGTGTCATGGTTTGACCCCTAGGAATATCGAGTCACACATTTTTTATGACACAATCAAAACAACTTACTGGTCGTTTTTACGATCTCAAAATAGAGGAAGAATTTATTGAAATAATCACTAAAAAGGGATTCGACATTCTTACACCGATTCAGCATCAGGTTATTCCTGGCGCTCTGCAGGGAAAAGATGTTGTTGGTATTGCTCAAACTGGAACCGGAAAGACACTGGCGTTTGGTATCCCAATGATTCAGCGTATTGCAACTCACAGGGGGCAGGGATTAATTCTCGTTCCTACACGCGAACTCGCGCTTCAAATAGAGCGAGCATTAAAGGATATCGCTCCGGTAGGATTACGCTCTGCGGTAGTTATCGGAGGAATTTCTCAGGGTCCACAAGTAAAGGCTCTAAGGCACAATCCTCATGTTGTTATTGCCACTCCGGGACGCTTGGTTGATTTAATGGATCAAGGAGTCTACGCGCTTAATCAAGTAAATATTATTACTCTCGACGAAGCAGATCGTATGCTTGACGTTGGTTTTCTGCCGCAAATCAAACGGATTTTACAAACTGCACCAAAGGAGCGGCAAACGATGCTGTTTTCTGCGACTATGCCAAAATCCATTTCCTTGCTTGCTAGCGCATTTATGAAACTGCCGCTCAGAATTGAAATTGCTCCGCAAGGAACGTTAGCAGAAAACATAGAACAAGAATTATTTGTCGTTACAAAAAATAATAAGATGCGCTTGCTCGGTTCTCTCTTGCAACAGTATCAGGATGGTAAGACGCTTATTTTTTCACGAACCAAATATGGGGCAAAACGTATTGCGCACGATATTCGTAACATGAATCATACGGCAACCGAAATTCATTCCAACCGTTCTCAAGCGCAACGAAAAGCAGCTTTAGAAGGATTTGCAAAAGGGGAATTTCGTGTAATGGTTGCCACAGACATTGCTGCTCGTGGTATTGACGTGAAAGATATCTCATTAGTGATTAACTTTGACCTTCCGAAAGGTTCAGAAGATTATGTCCATCGTATTGGCAGAACTGGACGAGCCGGTCGTAGTGGAAAAGCGATTTCTTTTGTTACGCCGTCTGAAAAAGCTAGTGTCAGAAAGATTGAGAAACTAATTCGTAAATCATTGCCAGTATTGTCTCTTCCATCGCTTCCAGCAGAAAAAGAAGCGTTGCCTCATATAAAGCGATCCCATAATCTGAAGAGGAAATTTTTTCAGCAAGGTCGTGGCAGGCAGAACAGGCATAGATCACGATCACGTAATCATGGGACCAGATCGTTTAGGGCAAGATCTTAAATGATGGATAGAGTAACTTCTGTTGGGTAGCTGAATGCCCGAGCTATAAGCTCGGGTATTACTATAAATAATAAGCAACGGGATGGATAATCAATAATAAACTAAATCTGCCGGTGTGAAGAGAGGTCTGGAATGTAAATATGGTCATCTAGCTGCTCAAAAATAGTTCTAACAGCCTCTACGACTCCCTGCTGATCAATCCGAGAGTATTTTCTCTAATTACAAAATTGTAGATTTAAGAAAAGGAAAAAGAGAATTAGTTAAAAACTGTCTAGTAATCTAGGCGGTTTTTATTAACACTTGCATTGCTTCCTTGACTTGTTGTAGAATTAGTAAATGTGGAAAAAGCTTGAAGTAGAAAAATCAAAGTTTCTGTTATGGGTTCCAGTAGGATTAATCTCTTTGGAAGCCTATTTTGCAGGACTGTCTGGATATTTTTTTGCTAGATTTTCTGCTGGCAAACTTAACTCTTTAATTATCGATTTGGGGAGGTATAAATTTCATATTCATCATTGGCTAATGGGTTCTGTTGCCTTGGCCCTAACCGTTTTGTACAACTTGTCTCCTTTGATGAACTTCCTTTTCTTTGGATTTATTGGGGGCATTATTTTTCAAGGAATTTCCAGTTATTCTGATTGGCACAGAGTATTGATTAGAAAAGAGTAGTTGAAAATCTCTTTTAATCTTTTTACCTCTTATTTTTTGGCTTTAAGAGGTTTTTTGTTATGATATAATAATGGTATGAAAAAGTTTGTTATACCCCTTATTATTGTTACTTTTGTTTCCCTCTTTGCCTATCAAGTATTTTTCAGAAAAACAGAATCAGAATTTACTTTAGTTGAAGTTGTGAGAGGTAATATCTTACAGGAGGTGTCAGAGACAGGACAGGTTAAAAAAGGGGAGAAAATAAATCTTAGCTTTAAATCAACAGGGATAGTTGAAAAGATTTACGTTGAAACTAGCAATGAGGTTGAAACGGGAGACTTATTGGCAAAGTTAGAAAATGATCAGTTGAAAATTCAACTAAAAGAGTCTAAAGCCAATTTAGAATTATATCAAGCACAATTGAATAAACTGTTAGCAGGCAGCACTCAGGAAGAAATTCAAATTGCCCAGACAGAAGTTGATAATGCTAAAATCTCTCTTGATATAGCTAAACAAACTCTAGAGGATATAGAAGCCCAAAGGCAAGATGATTTAAAAGCTGATTATGAAGATGCTCTAAATGTTGTAGATGATGCATATTTAAAGATCTCTAACGCCAAGAATAGCGTCGATTTAATTCAAGCTGCATATTTTAACTCCAATGACCAAGAAAGTATTTTAGTAAAAGAGAACCAAGGAAAAATACAAACCGTCTTAGATCAAATAAAGCCATATCTGGACACTGCTAGGCTCAGCCAAAAAGATGAAGATATTGATATTGCTCTTTCTGAGATGAAAAGATCTTTAAAAGATACTTTTGACTATTTAGGAATCATCAGAGAAACCTGTGAGAGTATTAATTACAAAAACGTAGTTTCCTCAACGGATAAGGCCTCTCTGGATACTCAAAGAGGATATATTAATACTGTTCTAACTAGTGTTGTTAACTCTGAGCAAACTATTTCTTCAACTAAACTAACTAATACTACCAACATTAACACTAAGCAGGGAGAAATTAATAAAGCTGAGGGAAAATTGAAAGCTGCCCAAGATGCACTGAATAAAATTACAGCTTCTCCCAGAAAGGAGGATATTGATTTAAACCAAGCTCAGGTAAGACAAGCTGCAGCTAAAGTCCAGCTTTTAGAAAAACAGATTGAAGACACAATTCTTAAAAGTCCGGTTAAGGGGCAGGTGATAAGCATTAATAAAAGAATAGGCGAAATAGCTCAGACCACCCTACAAGACGTTGTGATTTCTATTCTTCCTACTGTCCCTTTTGAAATAGAAGTTGATATTTACGAAGAAGATGTAGTTAAGGTGGATATAGGAGATGAAGTAGACATTTCCTTAGTTCCTTTCCCAGAAAGAGTTTTGAAAGGGAAAGTGTTTTCAATTGGTCCTGCTGAAAAAATGATAGAAGGCGTGGTTTATTACGAAGTTTCTGTCGGGTTTAATGAAATGTTAGAAGGCATGAAACCTGGAATGACAGCTGACTTGATTATCAAAACGGCTTTCATGGAAAATGTATTGATCATCCCAGAAATTACAGTAAAAGAGAAGGATGGCAAAAGAATAACTCGGGTCTTAGAAGGAGCAAATATTAAGGAGCGTGAGATAAGGACTGGTTTGGAAGGGAATGATGGCATGATAGAAGTTATCTCAGGGCTTAATGAAGGAGAAAGAGTAGTAATGCCTTAAAAATTCATGGGAGAGGTCATAATAAAACTGGAAAATATCTGGAAGATTTATCAACTAGGTAAAGTAGAACTTACCGCTTTGAGAGAATTAAGCCTTGAGATAAATCAGGGTTCTTTTGTTTCTATTATGGGATCATCTGGTTCTGGTAAATCTACTCTTTTGAATATGATAGGGCTTTTAGACTCTCCAACCAAAGGAAAAGTGATTCTGAAAGGGAGGAATGTAGCTTTACTTTCTGAAGACCAATTATCTCAACTCAGGGGGGAAACTATTGGTTTTGTATTTCAGGAATTTAACTTGTTACCTCATCTTAATGCATTGGAAAATGTGATGCTGCCAATGATTTTTCAACAGACTCCTGAAAAAGATAGGGTAGAAAAGGGAAAAAAGATCTTAACATCGCTAGGTTTGAAAGACAGAGTTTTTCATCTGCCAGCTGAGCTCTCAGGTGGTGAGCGTCAGAGAGTAGCTATTGCAAGAGCTTTTGCCAATGATCCAGAAATAGTTATAGCTGATGAGCCCACTGGAAACTTGGATTCAGTAACAGGAAAAAAGATCATGGAGATTTTAAAAGAATTCCATCAAAAAAAGAGAAAAACCATAGTAGTAGTTACTCATGACCCTAATATTGCCGGCTATAGTAAAGAAATTGTTAGCCTCAAAGACGGTCAGATAATCCCTAACCATTTAACTGCTAAGAAATTTTTATGGCAGAAATAACGATTAAAGAATATTTTAAAATTGCTATAAGAAATTTAAAGTCAAGGTCGCTTAGAAGCTGGCTTACTATTTTTGGTATTGTTATTGGAGTGTTTTTGATAGTCAGTCTGCTCTCTTTATCAGAAGGAATAAAAACAACAATCACTCAGCAATTGAGGGCTCTGGGGGGTGAAATGATTTTTGTCTTCCCAGGTGACGTATCCAATCCCATTATGATAATGCTTTCCAGTGAGCAATTAGAAAAAGAAGATATAGAAGCAATTAAAAAAACAGAAGGTGTAGAAACAGTGCTTACTATGTCTCAGCGATCAGCTGTCATGAGGTATGAGGGAGAGGGGAAGGCAGTATTTTTGGCTGGTATCTCTTGGAGAGAGGCTTTGGAGGTTTTGGAGAAATTCCAGGGCTGGAGCTTATCAGAAGGAAGATGGCCTACTCCTGGAAAGAGAGAAGTAGTGATTGGTCAGCAGATAGCCCAGGAGATTTTTGAGGAGGAAATTAAAATTAACACAGAAACTGTTATAAAAGGAAGAAGGTTTGAAGTGGTGGGGATATTGAATTCTTTGGGAAGCAAAATGGATGACAGCGTTGTTTATTTAGACACAGAACTTTACAAAGGTCTGACTGGTGAAAAAAGAGGGACAGCCCAGTTTGCTATGGTCAAGATTGAAGAAGAAGCTCCTTCTGATGAGGTAGCAGAAGGTATAAAAGAAAACCTGCAGAGGACAA
>JANBVM010000022.1:7757-19301 GCA_024239015.1 Patescibacteria group bacterium
CTTCTGATAAAATGGGCGAGATAGCGGGTGATATCCTGGCAGTTATCCAGTTTGCTGTTATGGGCTTTTCCAGCATTGCTATTGTTGTAGGTGGAATAGGAATAACTAATACCATGTTTACCTCGGTCAGAGAAAGGACAAGAGAGATAGGAATTATGAAGGCAGTTGGCGCTAAGAACTCGACAGTATTATCTATTTTCCTGATCGAAGCTGCAGTCATCGGATTTATAGGGGGTGTAGGAGGAACAATATTAGGAATTACTTTTGCCAAACTCATTGATGCCTATGGTCAAGTCCACCCAGTGTTCTATTTTTCAGCTTCTGTTACTCCGACTTTAATTATTTTTGGATTAGTTTTTTCCTTTCTTGTTGGTGGGCTGGCAGGTTTTTTCCCAGCCAAAAGTGCTGCTAATTTAAAACCAGTCGAAGCTCTTAGGAGATACGAGTAATAAAGGTCTGAGATAAATTTTAATCTTAAATAATATGTACACAGAAGTTTTAATAGCTGCCTTTTTAGGCGGGGCAGTAAGAGGATTAATGGGCTTTATTAAGCACCAGTATACTTAACGCAAGGTTTGGACAACTATATTACATTTAGGATAGAGATAAAAGCTTAGAGGTTCGAATCCTATCTGGGCAGCTATCTTAAGCTCGGTTCGAGAGGCCGAGACTAATGTCGATAACCTTAATACAGTTTGATGCTATAATGAAAATCATGTAGTAGACAGCGCGTTAGGTCCTAAACTATAAGTAATTCATACACAAAAGAATATGTTTGAAAATCTAAAAAGCAGCAAGGAATCTGTATTGAAAGCAGTAATTTTATCAATATTAAGTTTTGTATTTGCCCTCCCAGCTTTTGCCGTCGAGGAACTTGCGTTAGGTGGCGAAAAGGAGCAGGCGCTGATTTCTTTTCTTGACCCAATTAATAATATAATATTGGTTATCGCTGCGGTCGTGATAATTTTTAGAATAGCTCTAGGTTATGGTCGATCTTCTGTTGGCGCCGCTTTTCTTTATTTTTTGTATGGAACTGTTCTGCTCGGATCAATCAGGTTATTCATTTTTTTTGTTGACGGGGGCATACTGCCCATTAGCGAGGGGACCCTCATCGTGTGGTGGCACCTTTTATTTTACCTTGCGATGATTGCGTTTTTTATTGGAGCAAAGAGTCTAGTGCAATGGGTTTCTGCAACGGATGTATCAGAAGTAATATCGTTCCGTAAGGCCCTCTGGGTGGGCATTTTATTTACAATGCTTACCCTTGCGTTGTTTTTTACCGCCGTACCGTTAAATGAAGCTTTTGACAACGCGTTTAGCGGAAGCATATGGGATCGTTTCGGCATTCAACATTTTGTCGCTTTTCTTTTTGCTGGTTTGGTTACTTTGCACATGCTTCGAGTAGGAAGGAAGCTTCGGAAAAATATTGCTACCATTGTTATGCCCCTGTTGGGAACATTTGCCCTCCTCACAGTAATCCATCTTTGGGAACTTGTGACTGAGAGCTGGAAATGGATAGTTTTTCCTGAAGCAATAATTGAGAGCGTGGAACAGATAATTACGTTACCCGCATATATATTCATATTCTATGCCTTTATGAAAGCAAGGAAGTTGTTGGAAGGTGCCGAATAAAAACTTCAGTAATCATAAGAAAAGATCGCCCTAAAATCTAATTTTATATTTTATGAAAAAATTATGAACTATTTATTACTATTAGCAGGATTTTTAGGCGGAATAGTGAGGGGATTAATGGGATTTATCAAGCACCAATTCTCATATAAGAATGTTGCTTTTAAGCTGCCTTATTTTTTAGGGATGACTTTTCTTTCTGGAATAATTGGGTTATTAGTAGTTATGGCTGCAAAAGGAGTGAGCTTTACTTTAGAGGGCGCTTTTAGTCCTGCCTTAGGCTTTATTGTTGGTTATGCCGGCGGTGACTTTATCGAAAATATCTACAAAATCATTATTAAGAAATCCTCGCTCTATTCTGAGAGATAAAATTTTTAAAAGATGGATTTAATTGAGAGTCTAATTAAAGATGGTTGGTTAAAGACACCTAGAATTATTGATGCCTTTAGGAAAATAAAGAGGGTTGATTTTTTACCTGAAGATATTAAGAACTTAGCTGAGCTAAATGAAGCCCTACCGATAGGTAATGATCAAACGATTTCTCAACCATTGGTAGTGGCTTTTATGATAGAACAACTCCAGGCCCAAAAAGGGGAGAAGATATTAGATGTAGGCTCAGGCTCTGGTTGGACAACAGCTATCTTATCTGAAATTGTAGGGAAGAAGGGGAGGGTTATGGCTATTGAGGTGGTTTCAGAATTAAAAGAGTTTGGAGAAAAGAATGTAGCTAAATACAATTTTATAGAAAAAGGTATCACTGAGTTTATTTGTGCCGATGGTTCAAAAGGATATGAAAAAGAAGCGCCTTTTGATAAAGTTTTAGCTTCAGCCTCAGCCCAAAAAGTCCCCAAAGCCTGGAGAAAACAATTGAAAGTGGGGGGAAGAATTGTTACCCCGATCAAATCTTCAATTTGGGTCTTTGTTAAAGAAACAGAAAACATATTCAAAGAAATTGAATACCCTGGTTTTGTTTTTGTGCCCTTGATAACAGATGAAACAAATAGCTAAATTAACAATCTTATCTTTATTTTTTTTATTCCTTACTTCTTTGCTATTCACTTGGCAAGGTATTTACTTGCCAAGAAATATTTCTGATACAGAAAATATATTATTCTTGATCGAAAGGGGCCAAAGCCTTTTTCAAATTTCTGAGAATTTAGAAAAACAAGGAATAATTAAGAACAGATCCTTTTTTAATCTTTATGTGATTTTAAAAGGATCCCAAGCAAAACTTCAGGCAGGAGGATATTCTTTGAGTCCGAGAATGAATGTACCTGATGTGGTTGAAAAGTTCGTCTCGGGCCAAATTTTACAAACAATAATAACAATTCCAGAAGGATTTACTTTGAATCAAATTGAGAGTGAAATTAAGATAAAATTCCAGAAAACAGCCTTGACTAAGTTTTTAACAAAGGATTTTAGTGATGAGTTTAATTTTTTGGAGAGTGCTACAGGCGGGATGAGCCTAGAAGGGTTTTTATTCCCAGACACATACTATTTTTCTTTTGAAGTTGAAGATAAAGAGATTTTTAGAAAGCTCTTAACCAATTTTGATAAAAAGTTAAACTCAGAATTAAGAAAGGAGATAGAAAAACAGGGTAAAACAATTTTTGAAATAATAATAATGGCTTCTTTGTTGGAAAAAGAGGTCAAGGGTTTGGAAGATAAAAAGATAGTTTCCGGGGTTTTATGGAAAAGGTTAGAAAGCAGTATTCCTTTACAGGTGGATGCTACAATAACCTACATTACTGGCAAAAATACAACAAGGGTTTCAAGGGAAGAAACAAAAATTGATTCTCTTTATAATACTTATAAGTATTTGGGATTGCCCTTGGGTCCAATTAGTAACCCAGGAATTCAGAGTATAGTGGCTGCCGTCTACCCTGAAGACAGTGAATATTGGTATTATCTTTCCACGCCAGAAGGAGAGACAATCTTTAGCAAGAACTTAAAAGAGCACAATATCGCCAAGGCTCGTTATTTAAAATAAATATATAATGTTGACAAAGTAGGGATAATATTATAGATTGAAGTATCCACAGATAGCAGGCAAAAAAGCTAAGCCCTGCCGAGGACAGATTGAGGAATTAAGACTTAAATATTCTTGGTAAAGGTCTGTGGCGTATACACAGATTTTTTTGTTTAATATATAGTAGTTATGGCAAAAACTAAAGAACAGAAGAAAAAAACTCTCGAGGAGTTAAAAGAAAAGATAAACAGGCAAAAAGCAATAGTTTTCGTTGATTTTGCTGGTTTAAAAGTACGAGATATGTTTGATTTAAGAAAAAGATTGAAAAAAGTGGATTCACAATTAAAGGTGGCTAAAAAAACTTTGATTCATCTAGCATTTGAAGATGGTAAATTAAAACTAAACACAGATGAATTAGAGGGAGAAATAGCTTTAGTTTTTGGATACAAGGATGGGATTTCTACAGCAAAAACGGTTTATCAGTTTACTGCAACTAATCCAAGTTTGAAGATCCTTGGTGGATTTTTTGAAAATGAATTTAAAGAAGCAGAAGAGCTTATAGCCTTAGCCAAGCTTCCTTCAAGAGAAGAACTTTTGGCAAGGTTGGCTGGGAGCATATCTGCCCCAGTATCAAATTTTGTTAGTGTATTAAACGCTAACCTAAAAGGTCTGATTTACGTATTATCCGCAATTAATAAATAAAAAACATGGTTGAAGAAGAAAAAAAAGAAGAGAAAAAAGAGGAAGCTGAAGAAGAAAAAAAGGAAGAAGCTGAAAAAGAAGAGCCTCAAAAGGAGAAAAAAGAAGAAACAAAAGCAGAAGTAAAAGAGGAGCCCGAAAAGGAAAAAGAAAAACCAGTGAAAGTACCGGCAAAGTTTAAGAAGTTGGTAGAGGAAATTGGAACAATGAGCGTTTTAGATCTGGCAGAATTAGTTAAGATTCTAGAAGATAAATTTGGAGTTTCATCAGCTCCTCAGATGGTAGCAGCCCAAGCTCCAACAGCTGATGCAGCTGTAGCTGGGGCCTCTGAAGGAAAATCAGTTTTCAATATAATTTTAACAACTGTTGGCGATAAGAAGATTGATGTTATTAAAGCAGTGAGAGATGCTACTCAAAAGGGATTAAAGGATTCGAAAGACTTAGTTGATGCTGTAGCTTCAGGCGAGCAGGTAGTGAAAGAAAATGTTAAAAAGGAAGAAGCTGAAGAGATTAAAAAGAAATTCGAGTCAGCTGGAGCTAAAGTTGAGTTAAAATAATTATCAATTCGACTATAAAATGTCTTCTCTTTCTGAAACTTGGTTAAAAGAGAAAGAAACACTCGAGAACTATAAAAAGATTAAACCAAAATCTTTTATAACTCCTTCTCTTTCAGAAAAAGAGATGCTTTCTCAAATTGGGATTAACATTCCTCTTCCTGAGCGTCCTAAAGGATATATACGTTTTTATTTTCAAGATTTTATTGTTGAGGAAGTCTCAAAAAAGGGAGAGATTTTAGGCGTAGAGCCAGAGGAAGAAGAAGGAGAAATTTCTCCCTCTTTCCCTTTTCATTGCGGGGCTAATTTAGTTAAAGTTGGAATTTCAACCTTTGATGCTTTGAATCTCCTAGCCAACAGCCTTCAAATGAAAGTTGGGAGGATTACTTATGCTGGGCTAAAAGATCTCAACGCTTTGACTTCTCAAAAGATAGTTTTTCTAGATTTAAATCAAGAGATTTTTGAGAAGATAAAAAAGCTCTCTTTACCAGATCTCTTTCTAAATAATTTTTCTATTGAGAAGAAAGGCCTTTTAAGGGGAGAGTTATTTGGGAATAGGTTTTCTCTTTTTCTCCGAACTGAAAAAGGCATTGATGAAAAACTGTTTTCTAAAAATGTTAATAAAATAAAAGAGGAGGGCTTTTTAAACTTTTATTCAGTTCAGAGATTTGGTACGCCTCGTTTTATAAGTCACATTTTAGGAAAGCTTATTCTGCAAGGTAAATACGAAGAGGTTGTTTTTAACTTTTTAACTAATCTTGGCCTTCAAGAAATTCCTTTGCTAAATGAAAAAAGGAAAAAAGCTAAAGAATATTTTGGAGATTGGAAAAAAATAGAAGAAACCTTTTTAGATCTCCCTTTTACTTTTCGCAACGAACTACAACTCCTTTCTTATTTAAAAGAGAATCCACAGGATTTTATAGGAGCTTTAGTATTTCTTAAAGACCAAACAAAATTTTGGACATATTCCTATGCCAGTCATCTTTTCAACCAAATTCTTTCTTTAAAAGGATTAGAGCTTCCTGAAGAAATACCTCTTCTTTTAAGTGATAATCCAGTAGATCGAAAGGTTTATGAGTTTTGGTTAGAAAAAGATGAAACCGAATATTTCACTAGGAATATTAGACCTTTTCGATTTATAAAACTTCAGAGGCGGTTTGTAAGAACAAGAGTTATTCCTAAAGATGTTCTGTTTAAAGCATTACCAGAGGGAGTGGCTATTAGTTTTACTTTAGAAAAAGGTGTTTATGCTACTACCTTCTTGATGAACTTATTTCAAGCTAAAGAAGCTCTTCCTTTGCCTGAATGGGTGAAGGAAAAGGAGTATGATACAAAAGAAGTTTTGGGGATAGGTTCAATAGACAAAACAAAAAAGATTTTTAAAAAAATCCTTTCTTCGCCGATTCAAAAGTAAAAAAAAACAGCCTATTTGCATATTTTGTTTAAAGATAGAATATAAGAGAGAAGAGGGAAAATAGAATTAGTTAGTTAGGAAGAGGTAGAGGGAACGATAGTAATAGTGGAACGCTCCCGGAGCATAAACGTGAAGTTCACTGTGAAGTTTCTATTTGGTGTTCTTGAATTATCCCACACATGGGCGATCCAAGAGCGCTTCATAAGATTCTCCAGCCCTTTCGGTTCTTCTTTTACTTTCTTTGCATTTCGGGACATGATTAGTACCACTTTGTACTTTTTGTGTCCCTTTTTCTTTACCCTTGAGTTTTCCGATTCCCTGATTTGATACCAGATATCGACAATACTCCAGCCTTGCTTTGTGAGAGACTTGTATAGTTCCCATCCGCCTTGACAAGGTTTAAGTTCGCAAAGATGTTTTCCAGAATCCAGCACAGGGCCTCGCTGGCGTGTTAAATCTTCCTCATTGATTCTCATGTTTAATGCTTCGTTGGTCCTTTTGATTAAATATTCTGCTTCTCGATACTCCCTTTCAGGAATATTTTGAGGTAAACTATTTTTATCAGTGAATGACCAAGCCATCATTACAGATACATTTTCGAGACCTCTCAGCCTCCATTCTTTAAATTTTGGTTGTTTTTGTTCTTTTTGGTGCAATTTTGCTTCACCGAGCTGATTACCAGGCCTTGATACCTTGATAACCAATTCGGTGAAGCAAATTCTCTTCTCTCTTTAAATTTAAGGTACTGATTATTATATCAAAATTATAGCATAGTCGTAGATTTTGTCAAGAGTTGAGTTGAATTCGGTATACTTTTAACGCATTTAACAGATAGATTGTTTTTCCATCGTTTGAGACCCCAAAATCTAATAAATTATCAAATTCTTCGCTTTGAAACTGTTTTATAATTTCACCATCCCTGTTTAAAACAATAAGTCTCTTTTGAACAGGTTCTAAGATGTAGAAATAAGGGAGAAGGGGAGATGTATAGATTTTTGAAAACTCTTTGGGTTCTGGGAAGACCTCGAAAGTGAATTCTCTTTGAAATTCTCCACCATAGTATTTATGAATTGAATTTTCTCTCAGCATCCAAACTGAACCATCAACAGAGAAAGAGTCAGCTTTAGTAGGTTTTTGGGTATTTTTGTATAACCATAGTTGCGGTGATCCCCATTTTAAATTTCCTAAATAAGGATACTTTATTATTTGAGCAGCTTTCTTATCAAGAAAATAGAGACTCTTTTTGAAAGAAGAGAGGTCATTAAAATCGAAACCTGAATCCTGGAGGGAACGTTGTAAAGTATCATCTTCATTTATAACCATTAATTGATCAGGTTTTGAGAAAAAGACAATTGAATCGTTGAGTTTTGTAGCTAAATTAATACTTTTTCCAGTTTGAATAATCTCTTTCTCTCCGTTTTCTTTTAAGTAGAATATATCTTTAGAATAAGGACTGAAAAAATAAAGGTTGTTGTCTACTGCTAAGATTCTATGGGGTACGAATACTTTTTGGTCAAATTTGAAGAATAATTCTGGACTCTCAACTTTTTCTAGTTTATTTAGTTCTGATAGCTTTTCTAAGATTTTATCTTTTAAAACAAAGACTTGATTACTAAAGCTTTTTGGCAAAGCTATAACTTCTTTGGATAAAGAAGAAATTTCATTCCAACTTTCTTTTAATAATAGGTTTGCTTTTTGGAAACCCTGAGGATTTGTCTCTTTTATAATTAAGAAACTTTCAGCTAGGTTTAATTTTTCCTGTATTCTTTCCAAGCCTGCCTGATGAATCTTCATTTTCTGTCCCTGCTCGTATTGGGAGAACAGAAAGCCAAAGGCTAAAAGGATAATTAGATAAAAGACTAGATTTATTTTCTTATTCAAGAACAGAGGTTTAATTTTGGGGATTGTAATTTGAGGGAACCTTAGATTTTTACCAATGGCTAATTTGGGAGCACTAACAGCTTTTGCCTTTTTAAAAAGATTTAAAACAGGAGTAAAAATTTTCTTCAGAGAAAATTCTTTTAGTTCTTTTACTAAAACAGTTTCTTTTTTACTTTCAAGAACCTTTTCTGTTAAGGTTATTGCCAAAAGGATTCCTGAGGTTTTAACTAAATTCTCCCTTTTTCCATTTAAGATTTTCTTTAATCCCTTGTCGCTGAAAGGAGATAATTTTGCGAATTCTTTTAACAAATTTTGCTGTTGAAAAAGATCAAAGATATCTTTGGTTAAGACTAAAATTAAGTCATCTTTAGCTAATTTGCCAGAAACTGTGTTGCTGAACACTTTTAAGGGATATGGCTCTATGTCTTCAAGATTTATTTTTTTATCAATATCTATTATCGTTCCTCCTCTTATCAGCAATATTTTTATATCTCCAAGCTTGGCAAAATTTAATTTAAAGTCCTTTAAAGAAAGGATGGTAAAATCTAAGTTTCCAAGCCAGCCAATGTCACCTTTTTCTCTCATTTTATCTAAAAATTCGTTGGCTAATTTTAGACTTTCTTTTAAAGATTTTTCTGGGGTAAAAACTGTTGAACGGTAATATTTATCTTTTATTTCTCTGGCTAGATTTTCTATTAAACGAACATTTTGAGGTAAAGCTTTTCTCAAAAGCCCTATTATGTACAAGCTTCCCATCTTTTTTTCATAAATATTCTCTGGCTCATAGCAAAAACTATCAAATATCAAATCTGGCTTTGATTTAGGATTAAAATGGAATTCAAAAATCTGCATTGATTCTATTGTAAAGAATTTATTGAGGGATAACAATGTTTTGACTTTTTGTCAAATTTGTATTTAAATATACCTATAGTCCTTTATATTAATCACTGACGAAAGGAGGTGAAAGACAAAAATGGAAATAAGAATGAGATGGTTTGGCTTAATAACAGCCATCATATTGATTCCACTGGCATATATGACAGGAGAGACAGTAGAAGCGTTTATCGCTTTTATTGCTGGCGCCTTTTTAGGGCTTTTCATTGACTATATCGGGATAGAAAAACTGAAACTGTGGAGATATCCCAGACAGCTATTTCTCAGTAGAAAGTATTTTCTTATTGTTATTCCTGCCTGGGGAGTGTTTGGGATGATAATAAACTTATTCTGGATATGGTTCAATGTTAAGGCGTTATTCATGTTTATAACTCTAGGACTTTTGATACTATATGAGTTCCCAAACTTAAACAGTAAAAGCTGGGAATACTACACTTCATCAAAGATAGTAATTATTGGCTGGTTCCCCATGGTCATCCTATTCCGCGCTACCTTTTTATTTTTGCCAGTTGAGCACATAAATAGTTATGTGAGAAGCGTGTTTCTTTAAACAACATTCTTGATTAAAAACACGCCTTTTTTATTTACTAAATCAACAATTTTTGTTATTTCTATAAATAGCCCTAAAGTCAACTTAAATGGGCGAGTAGCTCAGCGGTTAGAGCACTGCATTCACATTGCAGGGGTCACAGGTTCGAGTCCTGTTTCGCCCACCTTTGCTTATACTCCCTAGGTCAAGACGATATTGACATTTTAAATAATTTAGCGTTTAATCTAAGGTGGATCTTCAATAATTGAATAATTGAATGAAGGAGGTAAATAATTTGAACACCCAAGAAAAAGACTTATTAATAAAAGATCTGGTTGAAAAAGGTAAACTTCTTATTCCTGAAAAACTTTTTCCGAAATGGGAGAAAATGATAGAGGAATTAGAAATAGATCAACTTTTCAACATTCTAACAAGATTAGAAATCTCTATTAAGAAAGTCCCCCATAAAAAAGAAGAACTGCCTGAAATTGAACAAGTTAACATGCAGTTCTTACAAGATTGTCTTGATATCCTTGAATAATCTTGTTAAGCCTCACAAGGGCTTTTTTTATTTACAAAAACTTTTAAAAATGAGATTATAAGAGAAGATGAAAAAGAAAATTTTCCTTGAAGAAGAATTATATAGGAGAATCTCGATAAATGACCTGATTATTTTTGCGATGAATTCAACAATAGACAGCAAGAAGGGATATAAATTCGAAACTTTAGTTAATAAGTGTTTTACTCTATTTCCTAAAGTTTTTTCACTTTCTGGATATCCTAAGTTGCCAGATTCTCGTAAGTTAGACCGTCCTCTGAGAACTTTAAGGAAAAAAGGTATAATTAAGGGTAATCCTAAGACTCTTTTTGCTTTGACAAAAGCAGGAAAGAAAAGGGCTTTGGAGGTTACTAAAGCCTTTAGGCAGGGGAAGTTATTATAAACAAAACTTGTTCAAATATGTTCTTGAGAATTATTGCTGATTTCGTTGAGATAATAGCAGTCCTAGTGGTGACAGTTTTTCTTATTGTAGCGGCAGTACTCGGTTTTTTGTATTTTATAGTCAGACTCCTAAAAGGCTTTAAATAATTATGGATGAAAAGGTTAGAGCCCACATATTTGTTTCAGGTCGGGTGCAAGGTGTATTTTTTAGGCATCACACCTGTATTAAAGCTGAAGAGCTTGGTGTCTCTGGCTGGGTTAGAAATTTAGAAGATAATAAGGTAGAAGCTATTTTTGAAGGAGAAAAAGAGAAAGTTGGAAAAATGGTTGATTGGGTGAAAAAAGGACCTGATTCTGCAAGCGTAAATAATTCAGAAGTTGAATGGGAAGAATACAAGGGGGAATTCAATAGCTTTGAGAAAATAAGAAATAAAAATATGCAATTATGAAAAACAAAATGCAAATAGGATTCATCGGTCTTGGGAAAATGGGAGAGGGGATGGTGAGCAGGATGCTTAAGAGTAAAAAGGTAGAAGTTATAGGTTGGGATATATCCAAGAGATCTGTTGAGAAAGTGGTTAAAATGGGAGCCAAAGGAACAGAATCTAGTGAAGATCTTGTCTCTAAGCTGAAACAAAAAAGAAAGATTGTTTGGCTAATGTTGCCAGCTGGTAAGCCAACTGAGAACGTGTTTCAGAAGGTTTTATCTCTATTAGACAAGAGAAGTATTATAATTGATGGAGCAAACTCAAATTTCCACGACAGCTTAAGAAGACACAAGCTGGCAGAAAAAAAAGGAGTCTCAATGTTGGACGTTGGAGTAAGCGGTGGCATTGTGGCTCATGAAAAAGGTTATCCAATGATGATTGGTGGAGAAAAACAAACTTATAAATTTTGTAAACCGATCTTTGAGATCTTAGGAAGGAAAGATGGGTTTGATTTTGTGGGAGTCCCTGGCACCGGTCATTATGTCAAGATGGTTCACAATGCAATTGAATACGGGATGATGCAGGCAATAGCCGAGGGTTTTGATTT
>JANBVM010000023.1 GCA_024239015.1 Patescibacteria group bacterium
CTAGATTAGTGTTTAAAGTTATTAAGGCGGGGTTAGAAGAGCTCTCCTTTCTTATACTGGAGATCTCTACTTTATCAAAATATGGTGAAGTATTTATTTTAAAAGTTCTTTTAGCTGGAGTGAAATCAATAAAATTGTTTGTTTTTGCTCTAACTAAAAAAGTATATTCTCTGGGTCCTGGAGAAAGTTTTACTGTTCTCTTTTCCGATCTACTTGAGACCCATTTATCATCAAATCCTAAAAATTTTGTTTCAAAATATATTTTTCCTTTAATTTCTGAATATATTTTTCCTTCAAATTCAAAAGTGACCCTATTTGTATCTTCTATAATTTCTCCTTCCTCAGGCCCTGCATTTATATGGGTATCAATTAGAACAACAGGCTGTTGAGGACTGATTGTAGCCTTGGGCTTAACAGTTTTTACAGGAGTTTGTTCTTCTACTGATTCTTCTTGAGGAATGTCTTCTAGGGTTTGAGAGATGTTAGCTTGTTGTAAACTAGGCTCATTGACTGAAAATTGTCCCAAAAAAGAAGAAAATATAATAAAAACAGAGACAATAATGAAAACTACAGCAACTTTCATATGTCATATTATGTCACCTTTTTATATAAAGTCAACTTTTATATTTATTCAACAGACAAGGTATATAGTCGCCGAAAAGGCGATTTTTTAGTAAAATGAAAGCATGGATTCAAATAATATTATAGAGGTTAAAATTTGCTATAATTAGAATTAGTAAATAAAATAGAATAAAAGGGTCTTATAAAATTATTAACTAAATTAAAAGACAACACTATGAAAAAATTATTTTTATCTACTTTCTTACTTTTAACTATTTTAGCTCTTCCTGTTAGCTCAACAACATCACTTGACGGAACACTGATTGCATTGGATGCTGGGCACGGAAACGGCGCTACGGGAGCGGTTAACCGGAAATATCAAGTGGCCGAGGCAGATGTAAACTGGAGCGTTGTAGTGGCGCTACAACAAAAATTAGAAGATGCTGGAGCTACAGTTGTTATAACTGAACGTCTATCAAGCAGAAGAGAACGGGTAAAGGATGCCATTAAAAAGTGTAAAGCAACAGAATTAGCACGCAAATGCGATGTCTTGGTTTCTGTCCATCACAACGGAAGCTCTAGCTCGACTCACGATGGCACCTTGGTAATTTACAACGAGAGAAAAGATATTCCACTTGCTAAGGCTTTATACAATGCTTTGATTGAGGGTTTGAAACTCCCCGATGAAGGATACCTGCACGGTGGCTATGGAATGACCGTATATGGCAATATGGTTTCTGCTATAACAGAGGGATATTATATAACCAACGATTCGGAAGCCGAACAATACTTGAATGGAACAAGAGTGGCAGAGGAGGTCCAAGCGCTTTTCAATGGTTTAGCAAGTTACTTTGACGGAGAGTATGATTTTGATAATGGGAATAAGGGTGGTAATGGCAAGAATAAGTAGTTGTTAATATCGACGACGTTTATTGGGTAATAGAAAACCGTTAGGGCAGGGAACTAATGATTTTTTGATTTTTGAAGACTCACAACATAGATTATCAGACTCACAATATGTTTTGTGCGATATTTCACGGTACATACAATCTATGCTATGCAATATTCGCTATTATATCTTGTTTTTTAATACTATTTAGGTAGGAGGATAAAAAAAATCTTATATTTTAACCTTTAAAGAGTTGTTTTGTATCCATTCTGCTATTTCTTGTAAGGGTAGGTTTTTTATGTCTACGTTTTTGGTAAATCTTTCTACTTCTTCATCTTCTGGAAGGAGAAAGATGCGGTCGTTTTTTTGCAAAAAAATTTTTGCAACAGCCATGCTAATTCTTTTATTTCCACTAACAAAAATGTGTTCTTTGATAATAGTTCTCACGTAAAAAGCAGCCTTAATAAAAATACCAGGATAGAAATCGTCATTGCTTTGTAATGGCAGATTATTTGTTAACATAGAAAAAGCGTGCTCGTTGAGCACGCCCAGCACATCTCCTTTCTTACTTGCCAATAAAACTGTCTCGTGTATATCTAGTATCTCTTGTTTTGATAAGTATTCCACGCCAAATTTTTATTCTAGGTTTTAGAAAGACGATCAAATGTCTTTTGATTTCTTTTTATAAATCTTGATACTTCTTTCTTCAC
The DNA here is from genome assembly GCA_024239015.1 of Patescibacteria group bacterium. GTDB lineage: Bacteria > Patescibacteriota > Minisyncoccia > Minisyncoccales > JANBVM01 > JANBVM01. Next base: position 2,161 of record JANBVM010000023.1, read on the forward strand.
ATCAAGACCGCCGCCTTTAATCACACTAAAAGAAGACCCCTTAGTCTTAGGGACTAAAAATTTTTGATAAAGTTGATGATACCAACTCAATTCACTCTCACTTATCGTTGAATTGATATTGGTGTTTCCTAGTTTTATCTTATTGGTTTGCATATTTTTATTCAGATAGATTTAAATATAAGCTTGTAGATATTTTTTTTTCGTCAATCCCTCCCTTTACCTCATAAACGCCTGGTTCCGGGAAAACAATATTATTAAATCTAGCGATATAATAATGTCTCCTACCAGTTTCAACTTTTTTGGAAGTTTTCGCTATTAATTTCCCCCCTTTTTTAATAGTAACCTCGAATTCATGCTCCTTGTCTTTCACATCTTCTACAATAAGCGTAACAGTGAATTCTGGGTGTCTTGCTGGGAAACCCTTTGAGTTCATTGTATTAAAAATACCCACTATATCAAGTTCCTTAGTGATTTCATTCAGATGAACTTTTTTGGACAAAAGAAATGCTATAATTTTCATAGACAGAGTAATATTATAATTTATTCTACCTAAATAGTATTAAAAAACAAGATATAATAGCGAATATTGCATAGCATAGATTGTATGTACCGTGAAATATCGCACAAAACATATTGTGAGTCTGATAATCTATGTTGTGCGACGTTTTGTTGGTCTTTAACTTGTAAAACTTCTCGAAAAAGCATAAAAAGGAATAATATGAATAACGGTGAACAAAAAATTAAATGTCCAAAATGTGGCGAATCAATTTCAATTGATAACGTTTTGACACACCAGATTGGAGAAAAAATAAGAAAAGAAATTGAAGTTGAGCAAAAAACAAAAGAAGTAGAAATTGCTAATAAAGAAAAAGAGTTAGAAGTACAGACAATTCAACTAGAAGAAATGAAGAAAAATACGCAGATTGAGGTTAATAAAAAAGTGGCAGAAAAACTTACAGCAGAAAAAATTGTGTTATGGAAGCAAGCACAGATAGAAGCTGGTAAGGAGAAAGAGGCAGAGAAGAAAATGCTTGAAGAGCGACTCGCAGAAAAAGATACTAAATTACGAGAAGCAAATGAAAAAGAATTACTTTTGCGTAAAGAAAAAAACAAGTTAGAAGAAGAAAAGCGAAACTTTGAGTTAGAAAAGCAAAGGCAATTAGACGAGGAAAGAGAAAAGATTACAGAGGATGCAAATAAAAAAGCTACAGAAGAACAGCGATTCATAATTGGCCAACTTAAGAAACAACTTACAGGTGCGATTAAGGCAAAAGATGATCTCTCGCGGAAACTGGAACAAGGTTCGCAGCAAACACAAGGTGAAGTTTTAGAGTTAGAATTAGAGGAAATTTTGAAAGTTGAATTTCCTTATGATGAGATCTTGCCTGTGCCCAAAGGTGTAAGCGGGGCTGATGTTGTTCAAAAGGTTAAAGATAATTCTGGTCGGATGTGTGGACAAATTATATGGGAATCTAAAAGGACTAAAGCATGGAGTAATGGCTGGATACAGAAACTTAAAGATGATCAACGAATAATCAAAGCAGATTTAGCTGTGATTGCTTCTGTGGTCTTGCCGGAAGATATAAAAGGGTTTGTATTGCGCAATGGCGTGTGGATTTGTGATATCAAGCTAGTAGTTGCATTAGCTGTAGCTCTGCGTATAAATTTGCTAAATGTTAGCCGTGAACGTGAAATGTCTGTTGGAAAGAATGAAAAAATGGAAATTCTCTATTCTTATTTGACTGGCGTGGAATTTAAGCAGCGAGTGGAAGCAATTGTTGAAGCATTTTCTAGTATGGATCAAGGATTGAGAAAAGAGAGAATGGCATATGAGAAAATCTGGTCTGAACGAGAAAAACAGATTAAAAAGGTTATTACCAACACTGTTGGTATGTATGGCGATTTAAGTGGTTTGGTCGCTTTGCCGCAAATAAAAACTTTGGAATTACCAGAGGGTAAAGATGGTGATAAAAAGTAAATTTTAAATAATATGATAAAGAAAATAAAAATTATAAAACCTCATAAAACCATTCAAAAGGATTTTGAATTAGAGCTTGAACAAATGACGGTTATTACTGGAGAGAATAACTCTGGAAAAACTAACTTTATTCAAGCTATATATGATAAAAAAGATGCTAAATTTACTAAAGCAGTATTTTTTGATGATGATGAAAAGCCATTAACTCCAGAAATTGTCTATATAGCAGCCGAAAATATTAGGCCCTCTGACGATGAAGCCAAATCTTCTGCAAAAACAACTGGTTTGATTAAAAAATTATCGAAATTATTTACTAATTTAAATATTGAATTTAATTTAGAAAAAAAACAAGATATTGTTCAAGAGATTAAAAATTTAGAAGATAAGACAAACAAAAACCTTGAAAGTTTTACTGGAAGCACTGAATATAAACTTGAAATAGATTCTGAAGGCAAACTTGATGTTGGCGTTATATTGCAAGCATTAATCAAAAATATTAAAGGAAGTGAGAGTGGGCAAGACAGAGGATTGGAACATTTAGGACAAGGAATACAAAGAATTATTGTAGCTTCAATTTTAAAAGCATACATAGATATTTTAATTGGAAAAAAGGAATATGTCGGAAAAAATCCGATATTGATTATTCTTGAAGAGCCTGAGATCTATTTGCACCCTAAATTGAAAAAGGCGCTTAATGCGACACTTGGAAAGATTGCAAAGCAAGACAATCATCAAGTTATAATAACGACACATGATCCATATTTTGCTTACACAAATTTAAAGCAAGAAGGAAGTATAATTTATTCCTTTTTTAGAGACGAAAGTAGTAATACAGATAAAAAAGAACCAGATGTTATTTTTGGAATTGAAGATGAGTTACTTCATATTTATCTTTTTGAAAAAATGTTGCGAAAAGCACGGGATAATGGAGCTATAGAAATTAAAGACGATATGGATGAAACTAGTAAGTCAAATCAGTATTTAAAAAAATACTGTAATGGCGAAATAAGGAGTAATATCTTTCCTAGTGGTAAATCTCACAATCTAGCACTTCCTTTACATGTTAGGCATGTAATTCATCATCCTCTTGATGGGCGTAATGTTTTGGCTGATGATGATTTAGAAAAATCAATAAAAATATTAAATAAAATTTTAAGTGAATAAATTGTTTTAACTTAACATTATGTTCAATAAGATACTTATCACATTCATTCTAGTTTTATTTTCCATCTTTATAATTTTTTCCGAAGTAGGTGCTACTACTTCCACCCAAGAAACTTCTACGATAGTCAATCCCGACTACCTTGAGCTATTAAATCTTTTCCAGAACGAAAAAAATGAATTAGCTCGGTCAAATCGTGATTATCTAGCCATTACACTTTCAGCTATATTCGCTTTTTTGGCTTTAGGAGGATTTTTTTCTTATTTCACTAATTTTCTTCCTTTCCGAAAAAGGATGAAAAAATATGAAGAACTGAGAAAAAAAGACAGAGAAATAATACAAACCACTAAAGACTCTATAAGGAAAGAATTTAATGTAGAGCTAGAAAAGACAGAGGAGAAGCTGAATATCTTTTTCCAGGAAAAAATAGAAGAAAACAAAAAGATTATGGAAGATCGGCAGAAAGAAATACTTTCTGATTTTGAAGAACAAAAAGTTAAACAGTTAGCAGGGATCGCGAGAAGTCAAGCGAATTACTGCTCAAACTCAAACCTGCATGATCTATCTTTTACATGGGCCCTAGAAGCAGCTTACTATTTTGAAAAAGGTGAAGCTTCCGACCTCTCTTCTGCTTGGCTTCGAAAAGCTGAAGAAGAAATTATTGCTTCAGATACAATTCATTTCGATATAGAATTTTTTGAAAAAAATCTAGAGATTATAAAAGAACACATAAACTATCTAGAGGGGAAATATGAAGTAAGAATAGCTAGAATTAAAGAACTACTGAAATCTAAACTTGATAAATCAAAACAACCGACTTAATATTGTGCGACATTTACTATAAATAGGAACACTAGTCAGTAAAATAGGCTAGTGTTTTTTATTATTCTTCTTTGATATTTTTTCCACCATGGAATTTACGATGGATATCGCGTAATCTTTTATTTGTAACGTGAGTGTATATCTGAGTTGTAACTATACTTTTGTGACCCAAGAACTCTTGAATTATCCTTGTATCAACTCCTTGATTTAATAAGTCAGTTGCCATTGAGTGACGAAGGGTGTGGGGAGTAGTAAAAATTGGAATACCAGAGAGTATTGCGTATTTTTTAACAGTTCTTTGTACAGAACGAGGCGTTAAACGTCGTTCCACATCTTTTTTAGATCTATAGTTGATAAATAAAGCCTTTTCTTTATCTTTTCTGGTTTCCAGATATTTTTTAACCCACGAAAGAGCTCTTTCTGAAAAGTATACCGTACGAGCATTTTCTCCTTTACCAACAATTGAAAGCTCCAAATCTTTTTTGTCTTTTATATTAGTAAATTGTTCTTGATTAAGTGCAACTAATTCAGCTATTCTCAAACCAGTTGAAAAAAATGATTCTAAGATAGCCCTATCCCTTAAGCCAATAGGCTTTTTAGTATTTGGGGCTAGCAGAAGTTTCTCAATTTGTTCTAGCTTTAGGAACTTAATGGTTTCTCCCTTTTTAGCGTCTTTTGGGAGGGTTATTTTACTAGATGGGAGTGAAACTATGTCTTTATCCGTAAAATAGCCCAGGAGGGCTCTTAGGGCGATTAGATAGTAATTCTGAGTCAGCTTTTTGAGAGATTTACCCTTATTATCACGGTATTTTGATAAATAGAGTCGGTAATTCCAAATATCGTCTGTGGTGAGCTGGTGGGGCTTTAAATTATCTTTTTTTGCCTTTTTTAACCATGATACTAATTTTTGGAGGTAGCGCTGGTAATTTTCTTGAGTTTTACTTGCTAATCCTTTTTCAACTTCACAGTAATCTAAAAAGTCGGGGATATGTTTTATAATTGCAGTCTTTGATTTCTTCATAAATTATTTTTAAATTAATTTTTCTATATTTATACCTATTCCCCGAAGTTCAAAAATTCAGTATATAGGGGAGTCGTCTTCAGAGTCTTATAATCTCTATATACAGAACATCGCTTAACCTACATTGTGCGACTATATCTATATATATAATAACGTGGGGCAAAACCCCACGTCAAGTGAAAAAATACTACTCCCCTAGGGGAACGATTGTAAATATAAATATCGTACAATATTAAAGCTATTTATTATAAACCAAGTTCGTGACTAACTTCTGGATTAAGATTGGTTGTAAAAAGTTTTTTTATTTCCCTAATCTTAACCCACTTAATCTCGGCTATTTCGTGAGGCTCTTTTGGTTCTGCTACCGGCTTTGGTGAAACTAGTCTGCAAAGATGATAAACAATAAATACTGGAAATTGAGGATGAAACCCGAGTGAAATTATTTTAATTGACTCAACCTTATAGCCAGTTTCGTCTAATATTTCTCTAATAACGCACTCGTTTCGACTTTCATTTAGGCGTTGTTTTCCGCCAGGGAAAGCCCAGGTTAAAACTGATCCATCTATTCCCTTCTCCCTCTGAACTCGCCTAATTAATAAAACTTCTCCATTGTCATTAGTAACTATCCCCAAATTTAGAAAACTTTCAACTTCCTTTTTTTCATTTTTTTGATCAACCATTTAATCAGCTTTCTTACTCCCAGAGCTCTTTAAATCTTTCCCAAAGAGATTTAGTTACTCCTGGCAATTCTTCTTTCACTTCTTGAGTTTCTTTTTTAAGCTCTTCTCCAATAATTGATTTTCTTTTCTCAACTTCCAACTTTAAAAGATTTGCCACTTTGAACCAGATATTGTTATAGAACCAATCATACATTTTTTGCCAGACAGGCAAAACATCTTCTTTCCAAAGTCTTTCCATAACCCCTGGTAATTCCTTCTTCCCTACCCCAACCACCTCTTCTCCGAGCTCTCTTGCTTCTTCCAAAGTTTCTGGAATTTCAATATTTTCTGTCTGAGCAAAAGAAAAACCTGGAAAGGACAGAACCAAACCAAATATTATTAATATTGCTAGGCTTTTTGTTTTTTTCATATTATGAGTCCCCTAGCCTCTTATACTACGTGTCTAATCTGTATCATAACATATTTTGTTTTATAAAAAAAAGAAAGACAACCTTTAACTTAAAGTCTTTCTTCTTGGTTTTAGAGAGGTTCGAGAAGGATAAAGTTCCTGTTTCAGAGCAACGACATCGGGTAAATTGCGGTATTCCTCAGCACAATCAAGGCCGTAACCAACGACGAACTCATTAGATATCTCAAACCCTACATAATCCAGATCAACTTTTACTTCGCGTCGCTCAACCTTATTAAGCAAGACACAGCTCCGCAAACTGGCTGGTTCTTGCTTCCCAAGATATTCGATAATAAAGCTCAGCGTTAAACCTGTGTCTATAATGTCTTCCACAAGGAGAACATTACGACCCTTAATATTAGAATCAATATCTTTTTTAATCTTGACCATTCCGCTGGTTTCTGTACCTGTTTCATAACTTGAAACAGCTATGGTGTTGACCCGAATAGACCCTAGACCAAGTTTAATTTTGCGTACCAGATCAGCAAAGAAAATCATTGCTCCATTTAGTACGACAATCAGAACCAAATCTTTATCTTTGTAGTAGGCCGAAATTTCCTCACCTAATTCGGCAACTCGAATTCTTAATTCTTCTTTAGTAAAAAGTGTTTTTCCTATTTCCATTCTTAATATCTCACCTCCTTTTTTTAAAAGGACTATAATCTGAAAAGTATCAGAAAGAGTAAGAGAAACTATTTCATTAATTCTTTGGCTTCCCCTACTCTCTTTAGTACTTTTTCTTTTCCTAAAATTTCAGCTATCTCAAATGGACCAGCTGAAGCTTTCTTTCCGGTCAAAGCTATTCTAAGAGGCCATAATAAATACCCCCTATCTTTCATTTTTTTAATCTTTTCCCCAAATTTTTCTGCTTCTGACAGCAAAATATTTGTAAGATTGCCCTTGTTAAAATCTTCAGACTTTATCTTAGATAATATTCTTTCTGATACATCAAGTGATTTCTTTATTTCTTCATCTGACATTTCATTCCATTCCAGTAACTCTCTATCGTATTCTAGCTTATCTTTAAAGAAATAATCAGCTAGCTCAGAGATCTCCGAAAGCTTTTTTAGTCTTTCTTGGTAAAGAGAAACAATTCCTTGTAAGGTTTGAACACCTATTTCCTTTTTTGTTTCAGAAATTTTGTATCTTTGAACGATTTCTCTACCACCGTAAGCTGGCGGGAATTGTACTTCCTTAAATATTGGTTCGATTAATGCTCCCTCAATCAAGAAAGGAATGCAGAGATCGGTTAATTTTTCAATTGATTTCTTACGGACATAAAATCCACTTAAAGAATCAAGCTTTTTAGTGTTAAAGACAGCCCCTGATTTTTGGATTCCTTCTAGAGAAAACTCTTTTACTAAAGAATTAATGGTATATATTTCTCTTTCTGTGCCTGGATTCCAGCCTAAAAGAACCATTGAATTAACCAGCGCTTCTGACAAATAACCTTGGTTTTTATACTCTGAGACTGAAACCGCCCCGTGTCTTTTGGACAATTTGCTTTTATCAGGTCCTAGAATTAGAGGCAAATGAGCATATTTTGGGCGAGAAAATCCCAAAGCCTCTTGAATTAATATTTGTTTTGGGGTGTTAGGAATATGATCTTCTCCCCTAATTACATGAGAAATCTTCATTTCGTAGTCATCAATAACAACAGCTAAGTTATACAAGGGCTTAGAGATGCTTTTAGCAATAGAGATATCCCCCATCAAAGAAGCATCAAATTCTATTTGATCCCTAATTAAGTCGTTAAACTTTACTTTCTTTTTTGGAACTCTAAACCTTATAACAAAAGATTTCTTTTCAGATAAATTCTTTTTAACTATTTCTTCTGATAAATTGGCACATTTCCCCGAATAATGAGGTGCCTCCCCTATTGATAACTGATATTCTCTTTTGGCCTCAAGATCTTCTTCTGAGCAAAAACAATAATAAGCTTTATCTTCCTCTAACAGTTTTTTTAAATATTTCTCATAAATCTCTTTTCTTTCTGACTGCCGATAAGGCCCATATTCTCCTCCGATACCAGGGCCCTCATCTGGTTCAATTTTCAGCCAATTTAAGGTTTCAATAATGTCTTTTTCGTATTCTGGCTTTGATCTTTCTGGATCAGTATCTTCAATCCTCAAAATAAAAACACCATGATTTTTCTTTGCAAAGAGATAATTAAAAAGTGCGGCTCTTGCTGTTCCAATATGAAGAAAGCCGGTAGGAGCTGGAGCTATTCTTACCCTAACTTTTCCTGGTTTAATGAGTTTGAACTCCTCAGGGTTCATCAATTTAATCTTGAAATAAGTTTTTCATTTAGTCAACAGTCTTTTTCTGCAGATTTTCAGATTCTGAAGGTTTTTCAAAGCGTTGTTCCTGAGGAGATAAATAGTCTGACACATATCCTGCTATTGTTCTGGCTGCCAAAGGCTTTGAGAATTCTTTAGCTAGCTTTCCCATTTTGTCTAGCTTTTCTGGATGCGAAAACAAGTTTTTTAGTTTTTCAAGAAAAAAGTGAGGAGTGAAGTTTTCTTCCTCCAAGACTATTGCCGACCCATTTTTAGCATAGGTATAAGCATTTTTTAGTTGATGGTTTTGAGCTGATTCTGGCAAAGGGATTAATATAGATGGTTTACCGAGAGCTGCTATTTCAAAGATAGTTCCAGAGCCGGCTCTGGACACTACTAAATCACAAATAGCATAAGCTCTTTTTAGCTCTCCTTCTTTTAAAAAGGGGAAAGGATGGTAATATTTTTCTGAAATTTTGGTTATTATTACTTTGGCCTCGGCTTTAACTTGACTGAAATTATTCTCTCCAGACTGATGAATTAACTCAAACTCTTCTAAGATTTTAGGTAGTATCTCCAAAATCTTATCATTAATTCTTTGAGCTCCTTGCGAACCTCCTAAAATTAGAATAACAGGTTTTTCTCCACTTATTTTAAAGAGAATCTTAGCTTTCTCTTTTGATCCTTCCAAAAGTTCCCTTCTAATAGGGTTCCCAGTTGAAATCATTTTTCCTTCTGGGAAATAAGGGGTTTTGCGAAAAGAGATAAAAATTTCTAAAGAAAATTTGGACAAAATCCTATTAGCTATTCCAGGAGTAGCGTCTGATTCGTGTAAAAATATTGGTGTTCCCAGCAACCAACTAGCTATGACAGTTGGTATTGATCCAAAGCCACCTTTTGAAAAAATTAAGTCAGGGGCCAAAAAGAAAATATGGAAAAAAGCCTGTAAGAATCCAATCGGCATTTTAAAGAGAATATCAACCAGGTTTTGAAGAAAACTCTTTGCATCAATATACCTCCTTATTTTCCCAGCCAGAATATGTTTTATCTCTATGTTTTCTTGGGAAAGTAAAATCTTTCCAAAATCATCTTTTGGTCCAGAATAAAAAAACTCTAAATTTTCTTTTGAGGATAGTTTCCTTATCTCTCTAACAATAGCAATTATTGGAAAAACGTGTCCTCCTGTGCCACCGCCAGTGAATAAAATTTTCATAAATTTAGTTTATCCTTTTGATATATTAATTAAAACCCCCACAGCTGCTAATTCTGCGACTAAAGCTGAACCACCATGGCTAATGAAGGGCAAGGGAATACCGGTTAAAGGAAGAATTCCTATCATAGCCCCGATATTAATAAATGCTTGAATTAAAATCCAGGAAGTTATACCCAAAGCTGTTAGTCGGGAAAACGTATTAGTACTCTCTTTACCAATTTTATAACCTCGCCACAAAAATAGCAAAAAAAGTAATATTAAAACTGTTGATCCTAAGAAGCCTGTTTCTTCAGCCAAAATAGCAAATATGGAATCTGATATTGGATGGGGCAAAAGACCTAATTTTTGCTGAGACATTCCGGGGCCTAAACCATAAATACTACCAGAGCCTACAGCAATTTTTGATTGTTCTATTTGATAACCAATTCCTAAAGGATCTGTTTCAGGGTTTAGAAAAACTGAAATCCGATCCGATCTGTAAGTGGTAAAGTTTATAAAAATAAATAGACCGATTATGAAAAGCAGAATCGTAAAAACAGTATGCGAAAGTGGTGTTTCAGCAAAAAAGTATAAGAGAGCAGCAATAGCTAAGATTACTGCTAAGGTGCTAATATCTGATTGCAAAACCAAGATCAGGCTTATTAGGGCAATGATTATCAAAAAAGCAATGAAATTCTCTTTGAATTTTCTTTTTGATAATAATGTTTTTTTGTTCTTGCTTTCTAACCAACTGGCAATATAAATTATGAGAGTAAGTTTTAAAAATTCAGACGGCTGAAAAGAAATAAGGCCTAATGAGATCCATCTGGCTGCACTTCCAGCTTTAATTCCTATATTTGGAAAAAAAACCATTGCCATTAAAAATAAGCTTATCAGGAGGAGAATGGGAGCTCTTTTTTTAAGAGAGGAAAGACTAATCTTGGAAATTAAAAAAGCTAATAGAATCCCAGGGAGCAAAGCAAACAGCAACTGGTTCCTTAATAAAAGATAAGGATCTCCATATCTCTGTTGGGAGAAATAACTTGAAGCGCTTGCTAAAATAATAATACCAAAAATTATTAATGAACTGACAACAGTAATTAGGATATAATCTGGCCGCCTATCTTCTTTTCCCATATCTTTTAACGTATTTTTTAAACAAATCCCCTTTTTCTCTATAATCTTTAAAAATACTGAAACTTGGGGAAGCTGTTGAAAGTAAACAGATTTTTCCTTTTTCAGTGTGTTTGAAGGCCAACTTTACTCCATCTCTCATATTATTAACAGAGAAGGCTTGGGGTGGTTTAGATAACTTATCCTTTTTCTGCTTGAGAACTTCTTGCCAAATTTTCTTACCAGTGGTTGGAAATAAGATTACATTCTTTATCTTACTTTTTAAAATCCTTTTAGCTAAATTTTTAAAACTCACTTTTCTATCAGACCCACCAAGAAATATTGTTTCGACTCCTTTCCCCAAAGCATCAATTGCTGCAATTGTTGCTTCTGGAATGGTAGCTAAAGCATCGTTATAGAAGCTAATGCCTTTATAGATTCCAACATATTCTAATCTGTGAGGTAGAGGCTTGAATTTTTTAATAGCTATTACAATATTTTTATCTGGAATTTTGAAAATTCTTCCCACAGCAATAGCTGCCTTAATATTTTGAAAATTGAATTCTCCCTTCAAAGGACTATCGAATTTCTTAATCTTTATTGAATCAATAGGAATTTTTTGAGCCTTTGATTTCTTAGCAATTTCTCTTACTAACTTATTTTTCCGATTGTAAATTAAATAATCTCCTCTATTTTGGTAACGAGCGATATTAGATTTTGCAGTTACATATTCTTTAAAACTTTTATAATAATCTAGATGTTCCAGAAAGATATTTAACAAGAGAGCTATATGAGGACTCCTTTTAAGGTTAAAAAGTTGATGGCTGGAGAGTTCGTAGACATAAACATCTTTTGGGGTGGCAGATAACAAGAGTGATAATACCGGCTTTCCTATATTCCCTACCAAATGAGCTTTGATATCATTTTCTTTTAAAATTTTATGAACTAGCGAAGTAGTGGTACTTTTTCCTTTTGTTCCTGTTATCCCTATAATTTTTCCTGGGCAATTTTCAAAGAAGATCTCAGTTTGAGAAGTTACCTTTTGGCTTTTCTTTAAAAAGGGATCGATTAGTTTTAGGGGAATTCCGGGTGACTTAACAATAACATCATAACTTTTCAAGATTTTAAGATAATTTTTCCCCAAATGTAACTCTACTTTCTTGCTCGTTAAAGTTTTACGAAGCGAGATTTGTACGGATTTATCTAATTCTTCAAGTCTTAGTCTATCTCCTATCCCTAATTTTTTTTGGGGAAAAACTTTTTTTAAAAATTTGAAAGTATCTATCCCTTCTCTTCCTATTCCCAAGATTAATATATTTTTATCTTCTAAGTCTTTTAGCTTCATTTCATATTTAGAATAGCATAAAATCCCCTTTAAAAACAGCAAAATCGACTAAAAGCCGATAAACACAGACATGAAAAAAGAGTAATTTTTAGACTTACTCAGGTCTTTAGAATAGATTTAATTACTTTTAAAGGAAGATCTCGATGATCAACATTTAAGATTTTTCCTCCTTGAGGCAGAGACGATGACAACAGAACTCTCTTGTCTCTCTTACCGGCTACGAAGAAGTATCTTTTTGGCGGATCACTTAGTTTTTTTAGAAACACTGAATTTGGCAGCATATCGAGCACACATGGGGTTTTCACAATTTTAAAGAATAGTCTTTCAAATAGATTCATTTTAATTCCCTTATTGGGAACTCCAACCAGAATTATTTTTGATTTTGGTGGAAGATCTATTTTTTTGACTTCAATTAGATATCTTATTATGAGCCCACCCATACTGTGGCCTATTATAGTAATAGGCTCTTTTTTTATTAGACTTTCTAGTTTTTTTTGAACTCTTTTTGCGTATTCTTCTATGCCTTGTTCAGTTTTTGTTAGTCTTTCTAACGTGGATTTATCTACATGATCTACATATTCAATCACTGACATCAATCCTTTTGATTCTTTTTCTAATTTCCTAATTTCCAACCTTCCTTTTTGGTCACTAAATCCTTCAACAAACACAACGATCAATCAATCACCTCCTTTTATTTAATTGACAATGGTCTATCTACTCTGATTATATCAGATGTTTATAATTTGTCAATAGCGGAATGAGCTTAAAAAATCTATAATCACTAATAAAAAAAAGCAGGACTTATTCCTGCCGAATTTAAGATTAACCAACTATCATAGTAATGGATTTGCACGCCCTACGTATGGTTGTAGGAGTAACTCTTGTTGTTTCCGCTACTTTTTTTATTGATTCATCTGCATTCTTTTTTTTAGTGCACGCTAGATATATGGAACCTGCCACTAGCGATGCAGGCTTCATCCTAGGTTTTTTTGGGTCATCTTTCATCCAATATTCTCCTGCTACTCTCATTGCCTCTAAACGAATTTCTTCTCCTAGATCCAATTTCTTAGCAAATTTATTTAGATCATCAATGATACTATGCATCTCTTCTACGCGTGTGGTTTTGCTGCTCATTTTTTATAGCCTCTATTTAGTTTTTAAACTCTCCTTTTTTAAAGTCGGAGAGATCTACTAATATTGTACCTAAATATTTTAGATTTGTCAATGCCAATGTTGTATCTTAATGTTTAATCAAACCTCGTGAATCTTTTAATATTTTCTCAAATCCTTCTGGTAAATTATGCTGTTTTGAAAAAGAACGCATTACTTTTTTTGATTCTTTTGGTAAATTAGGATATTTAGGCAATATTTTCTTTTCAAAATAATTCAAAAGATAAGGCGATCTTTCTTCTTCCCTATTCTTTTCCCAGCTTAGGTAAAAAGCGACTCGGCTTTCTTTTTCTGTTCCCACGCATTCAAATGGTTTAAATTTACTTTCTCCAATTAACTCTTTCATCAAAGGCAATAATTCTTTTTTTTCAAAAAGATTTTTACCAAAAATTTTTATTAAGTTTTGACTTTTTACGAAAGGATAAAGTGAAATAAAGATGAATAAACATTTAGGACACTTTCCACACCATCTTCCAGTTGGCTTTTTAGTTCCAGAATAAGTTTTATGAGCTTCGTTGCAGCTTAAGAAAAATGGAAAATATTTTGGATATTTGGAAAATAATCTAGCTATCTGAATCTCATATAAAGATCTCAAAAAACTAAAATATTCAACACTTTTAGCTAAATATTTTTTTGAATAATTTCTAAACTTTTTCTCAAAATTAAAACTCTTTGAATACTGATGATTTATTTCTTTCCCCAAGTATTTTAAGTTTCCTTCGTTTGAGCTTTTTTCGTTTGAAAAGGCAATGTATTTTTTATCAAAAACTATTGCCAACAATACAGTTAAAAATGCCAAATAGGCTGAAAAAGGAGTATGGCCATTTAAAAACCCCTGGCGATTTAGGGTAAATAATTTTTTATCTATTTTCCTTATGGCAATAATAGGTCTTTTGCATTTGGTAATGCTCATTACTCTATCGGTAGTCTTTGTTGGATTCAGGGAAAAACACTCAATATTCTTCCTTGATTTTTTTAAAATCTCCCAACTTACTATTGAATCTTTACCTCCGCCAATTGGTAATAAAACTTGGTTTCTTAATTTACCTCGAAAAGTTCTTATAGATATCTTATCTGTATTTTTTGAGACAATCTTTAAAAAGTTTGGCTTTCTGAAATTAATTTTGTTTTCATAAAAAAACTGACCCATTCCGTTAATTATTAGATCTCTCCACCATTTAATTTGGTTTTTACCTAAAGGACCGGCTCTAACTTCAATTATTGGCGAACAGGTTGCTTTCCAATAGCTTAAAGCCCCAATTAATCCTAAGTTAAAGATTAAATTATTTAATACTTCCTTTTTTACCTTTTTGACTCTAGATCTATCAATATCTTTTATTGTTATTTTAGATCTAAAACTAATGTTAGGTTCAATCTTAAAATCAAAAAAAATCTCTAAATTTTTCTTAGAAATCTTATAAGAATAGTTTTGGTAAATGAATTTTGGATATTTTTTTCTGAAAAATTGAAATTTCATATCATCCCAAAAGCCGAATGGCTACTCCCAAGATAGCAAAAACAAAGCCTATAATCCAGAATCTCATTGTTACCTTATATGCTGGCCAACCCATAGCTTCAAAATGATGATGTATCGGCGTTGAAAGCCAGATTTTTTTACCCCTAAACTTTTTTGACAATAACTGCAAAATTATGGAACTCACCTCTATTACCATTACCCCTGCTATAATGGGTAATACTAAAACCGAATCAGTTAAAAAGGAAACAACAGCCATTGTCGAAGTAAGCCCCAACATTCCGGTCTCTCCCATGTAGAACTTAGCTGGTGGGATATTAAACCATAAAAAAGCAAAAAGAGTCCCTCCGATTATGGCACAAAAAGTGGCTAGATCTGTCTTTCCTTGGGCAAAGGCAATGATTGAAAAAGCACCAAAGATTGAAGCAAAAATGCCCCCCGATAACCCGTCTAAACCATCAATTACTCCCCCTGCCCAGGAAGCTACCATTACAAAGATGAAGAGAGGTATATACCAAATCCCTATAAAGAAATTAATTCCTTCTGGGAAATTGTAAATTAGAGGAATATGGATAGTGTCCCAGCCTAACTTCGAGTAAAACCACCATCCTCCCACTAACCCAATTAAAATAACAATTATTAATCTTCTGGTGATACTCATCCCTCCCCCAACATATTTCCCTTTTCCATATACTGTAAAAGCATCATCAACTAAACCAACGATAGATCCTGCAATTAAAGTAAACAGGGGCAGCCAGGTTTCACCCCGAGATAGGAAATTTATTTTTTTTAGCCACCAAGGATAAGAAAGATTAGATAAAGCAAAAAACAGGAATATGATTATCGAAGCTGAGACCCAGACTAGAACTCCCCCACCCCTGGGGACACCAACCTCTTTATCTTTATGCAAAGAGTAAAAAACTGTAGCTTCCTCGTTGGTGATAGTCTTCCGTCTTGCCTCTTTTTTCCAAAACTTTATTTTATTTAAGATCTTTATTAAAAATGGCGCCCAAAGTAAAGAAATTACAGCAGTTAGGGCCGACAAAATCAAAAGCCTAATTATATTGAAAGTAAAAAGAGTTATCATATAGATACCAAATCAATTAATTTTTGCATCTCTTGGATACGCTCTTGAGGATAATCGGCTCCCAAGATTACATTGATGAAAATATTATCTTTTTCGTTTTTTAAAATCACTATCATACAACCACCTGCTTTTTCAGTATAGCCTGTTTTTCCTCCGACAACTTCCTGATTGCTTGAGAAGTATAGACTAGAAAGCCCGTTTTTGATTAAATAAGGACCCTTTTTCAAAGAAATCTCAAATATTAAAGGATTATTTTCTAGGATGTATTTAGAAAGCTTTATCAATTCTTTAGCAGTGGAATAGTTTGGGCTGATGTTTTCGTATATCGGATCGAGGCCAGTTGGGTTTGTAAAATGGGTATTTTTGATCCCAAGACTTTTAGCTTTCTGGTTCATCA
>JANBVM010000024.1 GCA_024239015.1 Patescibacteria group bacterium
AGGCAGATCCAGAGAATTTATCTTCTAGAATTAGTGGTGTTTCCTCCAAGAAAGTTAGCGAGTGGCAGACTAACGCAAAGGCTTTAATGAAAACTTAGTTCTAACTCTTTTTTATTTTTAATCTAATTTCTTTAATTTATGAAGTTTTTAAGAGTTTAGACTTTCTAACTCTTATTCGATACATCACGCCAATGACACCAACAACTAATATTAATCCTAACACACTAAAACCTACTATAAATGGTATAATATTATCATTTCTTCCAATTGGATCTGAATCTGGATCTGGTTGAGGCTCAGGCTCTTCATAATAATTCTCTGTATATCGAACAGACACATTAAGATATACTTCACTACTATAAGCATTAACAAATACAAAATACCAAGTATCGTTGTGTGTCGGTCTAAATGTTTGAATTTGACTACTGAAAAACACTGTTGTTATACGACTATTATAAATAAAACCATCTTCAACCAATTTCTCATAATTACTTTTATCCACAAACATTGCTGGACGGGAATAATCACTGCCCTTAAACGCCACTAAGAAATAGTCATATTGATCAGCTTGGAAATGAGTTTCTACCCCATAATATTGTTCTATATAATTATCACGAGATTGACAATCCCATGTAGATTCTGGGCGTTCTGACGGAAGCCTATAATAATCCCATTCAGCATGTATGTGTGATGATGGCATTCTATCTATCCATATATCTGCCATAATATATCCCGTTATATTTCCAACATTTTTGAAATATATTTGATATGTTCCTTCGTTAATACCACTATAAGGGACAGTATAAGCCCCAGAATGGTGTGTTCTATTTGAAGATAAATCCCATGTTTCTATCCAATAAGGGTCAGAATGTCGAGTTGCTAAGGTTACATTAATTTGCATATTGTCTAATATGGTAGTAAATTCCCAATGAAATGGTTTAATGGTATATAAAAAGCTAAACCAAATAACAGCCGACTGATTAGGGCTTAAATTGTCATATTCTCTACGATGGTCATAATCTACAATATCATGTGCCCTAATTGGTCTTACAAATAAAAATATACTTAAGACTATAATTCCTAACAATAACGCTAATTTCTTTCTCAAAAGTTAATACCAATTTATCGTCTAGAATTGTATCTTAAAATCTTTTATAGCTCTTATCATATTTCCTCTTTCAAAATATTTATCTTTTCCTACCTTTTCATTAAAAATTTGAACCTATAACATTTCTATTTCTTTGTTTATACAAGACGACTTCGATAATAGCTCATTTTACCGTATTAATTTTCAATCATTTTTAATTGTTGGTAACTTTTTTTAAAACATATGAAAATTATTCAAAAGATTATGTGAAAATTTATTATGATTCAAGATAAAGGTAAAGACGCTCTAAAATCCAATTTTGAAAATATCTTGAATAGACGTTTCTTTCGGTGAACTCTCTTTAACAACAACGAATTTTATATTTACATTAACCGGCTCCAAGTCTAGACCTGTCTTTATCTCTTCAAACAGTGCTTGGGAAACAACATCTAATTGCTCCTGAATTTCACCTATTGAATTTATTTCAGAAATATGAAGATCTGTCGATTTAAACATGATTTCTTTTATAATTCTGAATTAAGAAATACTTATGATAAATAATCTTATTAAATATTCTCCTCTCTATAGATCTTAGAAATTTGAACTTATGACATTTTTATTTTTTTGTTTATACAAGATAACTGCGATAATTACTGAAATTGTTCCAAAAAATCCCAATATCCCTATTGTCCATCCAATAGGCATTGTAAAATAGCGATTTATTACGGTTGAGCTATTGGTCGGTTTTGTTTGGTTTATTTCTGGTCCGACACTAATCTGATACAGCTGAATGATTGAATAACCGATATTGACATACCCCACACTACTATATATAATTACATCAAATGTATAGAGACCACCAATAGCGGTTCCAAACTTAAATCGTTCTATATCATCGATTTCCGCAAGTGTTGCGTTTAAGAAGATAGGATAAATAATTCCATTAGGATCTTTTATAATAAAATCAAGCCGTACTTCATTATTTTCCATTACTGAGATTGGAGAAACTCTTCCCACATAAAATTTATACATATAATCGGTGGTAAATAATACGCTGTGATTAATATTCATTTCATTAGAAAAACGAGTGACTTGGTAAAGCTTAATATCATCAACCTCTTCCATCGGAATTTTATCATATAAACATTTTGAGCCCTTTTCCATCTTGATATAAACATTTACATTTCCAGGGGTAATAACCTCAACTTTAATATCATAATCACCTGCGAGTGCGGTTCCAAACGGTATTTCAAAATAATTGGCGCCTTCCGGTTCGACAAGCAAGTCACTTTCAAAAATATTGAATTGTTTGCTTTCAGGATCCCAGAGAGTGATCTTTATTGAACAATTATATGGGGTTACAATTTCAACATATAGGTAATATACATAGTATTGCTCTAAGACTATATCATTTAGCATAAGGCTATCTTGAGGGCTCTGAAATAAATAAACTTTATCAGGGAGATCTGGACCACTTATTTTCGGAGGATCATAATTTTTTTGGATGGAGGGTTTGCTTAATACATTGAAACTCCCAAAGAAAAAAAGTGAAAATGTAAAAAGAATCAATATTATTACTTTTCTACGATTCTTAATAGCCATACACCTGTAGTTCTTTAAATTCGGATATAAGCACCTCAGTTTGCTCACAACTATCGGTATCTATACAGCTAAAACATGGCATATCTGCCCAGAAATACGCCTTTTGTTTAGGTTTCTCAATAATTAACACTGGTACGTTTTTCCGAGGGCATAATAAGGCAGAATTACTGATCTTCCCTCTTTTTGGCAAAGGGTACGACATGCCGCATACTTCACATTTAACAAATCGCTTATAATTATTGGTTTTGTAAATCATTAGAGAGCAGTCACAGCTAGGACAAGTACCAATTTCTTCAATTTCTCTCATAGTATTTAGTTTTATATGTATCTTTTCATATCACCTATGATCAGAGTTTATAAAGAAAAAATCAATCCTCTGAATTCTTACTTTTTTCTTTAAATAGATTTAATTGTATCAGAAAACATTATGATACTTAATTTTTTTGATGCTATCGCTGAGGGATGGGAATTTATTATAGCCTTAGGCTCGATGATGGGATTTCTGGGGTTAGTTGTCGGGATCCTCGGATGGATGTTTTTAGGTCAGTTTCAACGCCATAAAATGATCGGAGTTATCGTAGTCTCCATGATTCTTCTGGGAGTATGTGGTACCTATACAGGGCTAAAATATTTTCATATTTATTAAGTAATTTATGTGGAAAAAGGGTAGATGATCAAGTTTGTATTTCAATATCCTCTAATAATTGATAAGACAGAAATTTAGCATATAATGAATTTTGAACTAAACGTAGCCAAAAAACTATAGTTTATTCTTTTAATTTAGAAGGCTCTGGACATATTTATGCTAGTAATCTAACTCTAAGTGATAATAATAATGAAATAACATATGATATTTCAAACTCCACGATTTCAACGACCGGTTTTGGTGAATATAATGGAAAATCATAATAAACTATTGAATTTATTCTCCTTCGGTTTAATTATCGCCCTAAATTTTCCCCGATATCAGTATAGTTATGTTCAACAGGGCAAATTATAAGCCCAAGTTTGGAAATTTTTACAGTTTTCTCTCTACCTTTACGTTCTTCATTCAAGTAACCTTTTTTAACTAGTTCTTTAACAATACGAGACAAATTTGGTAGATCCCATGATTTGTTATTATCCTCACATATTTTTAACAATTTATTCAAATTTGTAGAATCAATTTGCTCAGGATTATTTCGGTTAATTTCATTATATATGATATCGATTAATTCTTGTTCTTTATTACTTGGTTCCACTAAGTTGAACAGAATGTTTTTTGTTAAATTATGCTTATTTAAATAAAAAATTTCTTTTACTTGTTGTTTTTGGATTTGTGCAGCAATATAAAGAGCTAATCTCATCTCAAAAGTCCCTGAAGTAAGATTACATATAATGTCATAATCCTTATCCTTTATAAGTTCAATCAAAGCGCGTAGTTTACGAACTAGTTCAACCAAATCATTCTCAACATTTAGTTCTAAAAGTGAGTATTTGATTTTTTCATTATCTGGAAAGATTTCTTGCGACTTATTTAATTTTTTGATTTTTTCATTAATATCCTGATAAATTTCGGATTTTTGTTGACTTACTGGAGGACTTATAAATACAAACCAATTCGTTTCAGGAATTTTACGATATGCAATATCAATAAATTTATTGTATTTACCGTAAATCATGATCTGACATACTTTCATCATTCTAATAAAATCAAAAATGATATAAAAATGTTGAGATCATTTATCAATAATGGTTAGTTTTTTTAAACCATTGTCTTTTTTTTACAAATATTTAAATACAATAAATTCATAATAAATGATAATTAATAAAGATAGACAGAAATCGAAGTATGGGATGTAAAAAATTGAAAATCGTTATAAATACAATTGATTATAGTGGTTCTATTGTTGATGGGCCCGGATTAAGAACAATTTTATTTGTACAAGGTTGTGTTCGAAGATGTGAAGAATGTCATAATCCTAGCACTTGGAATATTGAGGGAGGAATAGAATTGGAAGTTGAGGAAATTGTCCGGGAACTAAATGAAAAATGCATAAATAAAAAGATTACAATCTCTGGAGGTGAACCACTCTTGCAATTCCCTGCGGTCCTAAAACTGGTCAAAAATTTAGAGGATTTTAATGTGGTACTTTATACTGGTTTTGAACTTGAGGATATTCCAAAGGAGATATTAAAACATATAAATTACGTTAAAGTTGGAAGATATATCAAGAAAAAAAGAACTACGATTTTACCTTTCATAGGTTCTAAAAATCAAAAGTTTATCAAAATAGGAGGTGAATAGAGTGAAATCAATAAATTATGAGCATGCCGCTCAACGCAGGACATTTGTCGGAGTTGTATATAGTCGAGGAAGTAAAGAGATTAAAGAAACTATTTTAGACAGTTTGGATGATAGATTCTCAAAATTGCACAGAGAAGGAAGAATTCACATCCATGATTTAGAAGCTTATGGTCAAACTTATAATTGCTTAACGCCAAATATTTTACAAAGCTTTCCTTTTGAATCATTTAAGAATTACTCTGATTTTAGGAAAACCTTTGAGTTATTTAATTACTATAAATCTATTATTGTGGGTTTGGGTAATGAACAGTCTGGTGGAATAGGTATTGCTAATTTTGATGAGGAAGTCGAGATCCTCTATACTAAATTAAATATCGCAAAAAAAGATGAAAATCTTCAATTTCTACGAGAATGCATTGATTCTTTCTTAAAGTGGATAAATGAAGCAAGAGATAGATGTGGTCAAGTACAATATTATGTAACCTTAAATCTTGGATTAGCTACAGGAGAAATTAGTCGGTTTGTTACTTCATCCGTTTTAACATGTTTTAAGGTATCAGATTACATTAGACCAAACATTATCTTTAAGTTAAAAAACGGGATTAACCATAGAAAGGAAGATAAAAATTACGATTTGTTTCAATTAGCAATGGATTGTACATGTAAAAAGATGATTCCCACCTATTTTTTAAGTGATTCTAGTCATAATCTTACAGTAGATCCCTTTAAAATTGCGCTAATGGGTTGTAGATCAAAAGTATACCAAAACTTACATGGTGAGGATACTACAATTGGTAGAGCCAATATTGTATATAACACCATAAATCTCCCGAGAATTGCTCTGGAAATCAATAAAGAAAATTCTAGTCTTTCAAAGAATGAAAAAGTTCGCTTGTTTAAAATTAATTGGGAAGAGATTGCGGAGGTAGTTAAAGACTTACTTTTTGATCGTTTTTATAAGACTTGTGAGTTAGATGTTGATGATCTTACATGCAATTTACAAAACAATTTAATGATAAAAGATTTAAGTAAGGTAGACTCTCTCGAAGAAGTCTTTAAAAATGGAACATTATCCATTGGATTTATAGGGTTATCTGAAACAATAGAACTATTAACAGGGGAAAAATTCTTTGCGTCCGAAGAAAATCATGAGATTGCAATTGATATTGTAAGAACTATGAAAGAAACTATAGATAATTATAGAAAAAAATACAATATGAACTTTTCCTTATTAGGAACGTCAGGAGAATTTATTTCGGGCCGTTTTCCGAGTGTAGATAAAAAATTCTTCTCACATCCTCTTATTGATAAAGAGTTTTACACTAATTCGTTTCATGTTGATGTTGATTCATTGTTAAACCCTTTTGATAAATTAAAATACGAAGGTCCATTTCATAAATTTAGTAATGGTGGGTGTATTTCATACGTAGAATTCCAATCAGCTCCATTAAATAATGTAGAAGCAATTTCGGAGTTAATTGAATTTGCAATTAAAAGCGATGTTAATTATCTTGGCTTTAATTTTCCAATGGATTTTTGCAAAGATTGTGGTACTACGGGAACCTTTGATAATTGCGGTAAATGCGGTAGTACTAACATCCTGAGAATTAGACGAGTTTCTGGATACTTAGAGGATGCAGATTTTTTTACTCCTGGAAAGAAGGCAGAGGTTGCCCATAGGAAACCTAATATTTAATAAAAAGGAGATTTTGTGTTGCATATAGCAATTGAAGGAGTCGATGGAGTAGGAAAAACTACGGTTTCTGAAATAGTTGCCAGTAGATTGAACTTCAAATTTATCGAAAAACCTTTACATTATCTTTTTGATTCAGAAAATGAATTTGAAAATTATTTTAGAATTAGAGATTATGTTAATTCTCAAGGACATAACAAGGTTTTTACATCTTGGTTTTATGGACTAGGAAATATTTTTCTATATCATAAGTTTAAAAATGAAAATATTGTATCAGATCGACATCTTGTGTCTAATTTTTATTGGAGCGGAGATGAAAGTAGCAAGAAAGTTTTTGATTGTATGATTGAGCTAATAGGAAAACCTGATTTCACATTTTTATTGTATGCGAAAGAAGAATCGCTAAGGGAAAGAATAATCAATAGAGATACAGATGATCCAGATGTGAATAAAACTCAATTATCTCAAAGTGCATATGTCAAAATGGAAAACTTTTTGAAAGATTATAAAATGATCTACAAACTAATTGATACCTCTGAACTTAATGCCAATGAAGTTGCGGAAATAATTTTAGGATACTTATCTGAAGGTGGGATAGTAAATGACATATGTTGATATGAAATACACAAGCTTATTTTGGAAGCTAGAATTTGTTAAAGAAACTACTGTTATCTATTTTAAAAATTACTCGGGCTCATATTAAATATTTATCCAAGCAATAAAGCAAGATCTAGATTATAGGGAAAATATAAGTTCAAATCTCACTCTGGAGGATGTCGAGAGAATTGTGTTGATTTTAAGAAAGAAGGGGGGTATTTAAATAAAATGGATAGCATACTGAGTAATGAAAAATGGTTCTGGAAAACAATTGGTATTTTTTTCAGATATGGATTTATTGAAGAAGAAACAGGGTATTTTACAAAAAAATATCGAAATAATTTTGAAACTAATATTAATATGGATAATTTTGCAGTTAACTATTCAAAAAATTCATATCTCCAATTTAAATCTCCTTCTCTTCTTCTTAAACATAAGGATATAGTATTATTAGATTGTGTAGATAAATTATTAACAAAAGGTTATGAAAGAAAAGATATTGTTATTATTGCGAATGCAAAATCTGCAGGTTTTCCAGACATTATCTTGATGGACCATTCAGGTTCTCCATATGCTGCTTTCAGTTGTTATAAATGGGGAGAAAAATATGAAAGTGCTCTATTGAATTTTAAAAATAAATCTGGAGAGCTTTTTAAATTCTATAAAGAAAATAGAAAAATTAGATATCTGTGTATATATTCTTCTTATCTAGATGGAGGGTTACCTCATAGAACTTATACACTTTATAATATAACAGAGTCTAATGATGAAAAGACTTTATATCACGCTGGTATTTTTGAAAATGACATTAAACCTTATGAAATTACTCCTAAGTGTACAAGAAATGAAAGAAAGAAATTAATTAAAAATATAACAAATAGACTCTCAAAATTCCCTCAAATCAATGACTATGTGATAAAAAATGGTGAAATTTTAAAATATAATGGGAATGAAGAAAATATTACTTTACCCAATCCAATTACATATATTGGGATGGGAGCGTTCTGGAATTGTACATCTTTAAAATCTATAAAATTAAATGACGGAATTACGCGTATTGGGGGGGATGCTTTTTTTAACTGCATAAATTTAGAACATATTAATATCGCATCGACTGTTCGGGAAATTGGAAATGATCCTTTCGCTGGATGTCCAAATCTCTCTCTTAAGAATAGTAGTGAGTATTTTATTCTAGAAGATGGGGTTCTGTACAACCGAGAAAAAAACCAAATTCTTCATTACCCCTTAAAAAAACAATTAAAACACTTTGAAATCCCCAATTCTGTAAGATATATTAATAAACATACTTTTTACAATAACAAATATATAAAATCAATTGTAATTCCAAAAAGTGTAACCTGGATCGAGAATAATTTATTTTCGGGGTGTAAAGTTGAAGAGGTAATATGTAAAAGCCCATACTTTTGTGTTGAAAATGGTGTGCTTTATAACAAAGAAAAATCTCAAATATTCTCCATATTTAACCATAATATTAGAAAATTAATTCTGCCTGACACTGTCCGTAGAATTGGAAAGAATTCTTTTTTTGGGTGTAAGAATCTAGAACACCTCCACATTTCTAAGAATATTACCCATATCGGTTTAAATCCTTTTGTTGGATGTTCTAAATTGAAAATTTCTAACGAAAGTTCAAAATATACTATAGAAAATGGTATGTTAATCAATAAAAAAACTAAACTATTAAAATATTGTCCAAATTCCAGCGTAGATGATACAATTAAAATACCTGATTATATCCAGATTATTGGTAGAAATTCATTTAGTTTTTGCGTTAACCTCAAAACTCTTAGAATTCCAAATTCTGTAAAAATTATTGAAAGAGGAGCTTTTGGGGGTTGTAGTAATTTAAGAGATATTAATATTCCTGATTCAGTTAAGAAAATTGAGAAGTGGGCATTTAATTATTGTAGAAATCTATTCCAGGTTCACATTTCAAAAGAAAGCAAATTAGAAGAATACATTTTTGCAGAAAGTCCAATAAAACTGATTAGAACTTAAATCCACTAGGTATAGAAAAAATATGAGCTTCAATATTTCAAAAAAAAAAAAGGAAGAAATGTTAGCAAAGATTACGATTATTAAAGATTTCATAGATAGAAATAGCAAGGTCCCCAGCTTAATGGAATATTTAATAATGATTGAAAATGAAATTAAAAATAAGAAATATGGGTTAGTTTTTGAAGAATACGAAGAGGATATACGCAATATAAATGAAATCTGCTTATCTGAGAAAAAAGAGCTATCAATAGAAGTAGCAGTAGATGGAAAAAAGAACATGCTTATTGAGGGCGAAAATTTAGAAGCTTTAATTCTATTAATACAAGAGTACAGAGAAAAAATAAATATTATCTGTATCGATCCCCCTTATAATACAGGAAATAAGACATTAAAGTATAATGATTATGATTATATGGACTTAGAGGATGAATACGATCATAGTAAATGGCTTAGTTTTATGGAAAAGCGGTTGAAGATTTCAAAAGATTTATTAGTTCCTAATGGAGTACTTTTTGTTAACATAGATGAGACTCAAATAAGTTGCTTGATCTTATTGTGTGAAAAAATTTTTGGTGAGGAAAATATAGATGTATTGATCTGGCCTAAAATGGATCCAAAATATGATAAAAATAGAGTAGAAAAGCCGATTTTTAATGTAAAAGTGGCACATGAATATGTAGTAATGTGTTATAAGAACAAGAGTAGTACATTTTTTAATAAGATGAAAAGACGCCCGAATCACAGTGATTTTGGAAAACCAGAACAATTATTTTATATGGAAACCATTTTAAATGAGATCGGGACAACTTCTTCTGCAAAAGATGAATTGAATGAAATATTTGGTACCAGAGATATAAGTATTACCCCAAAACCACGAAAAATGATTAAAGAATTTGTGAGAGTGGCTGCAGGGCCAAATGCGATTATTTTAGATTTTTTTGCAGGCTCCGGCACGACTGGTCATGCAGTTATGGATTTAAATAAAGAAGATGGGGGAAAAAGAAAATTTATTTTAGTAACAGATAATGAGAATAACATTTGTATTGAGATTACTTATGAGCGACTGAAGAGAGCGATCTATAAAGATAATTTTACAGAGAATCTAAAATACTTAAGGATTGAATCTAAACAAAGTTTTTAATTTTTTAAAGGTACCCACTCATGCCTGGTATTTTTGCTATTTCAGATCCCCACCTTCCTACTCAAACACAAATTAATAAATACAGAGTTCCGTTTGATTATTTTCAGCAAGTTATAAATCATTTAGAAAGTGTTAATCCAGATATTTTATTGATTGCGGGAGACTTAGTTTGGGGATCTGATATTGCCGAAATTCAAGTAGAATTGGATCTACTTCAAAACCTTCCGGGGAAATTAAAGTTTTTTATTGAGGGAAATCATGATTTATGGGTAGATAGACTGGCTACTTCTTATTCTGAAGTTCAACAAAAGATGTATGAACGTTTTTCAACTTCCAATTTCTTTTATATAGGAGGGAGGGCTTCTATTGTTTCAAAAGGTTCGATTAAGGTAGGAATTTGTGGAGCGCGCGGGTTTGCGTTTGATCAATATGAGAAACCTATAGAAAATGAATTACTCTTTCGTCAAAATGAATTAGAATCATTGGATAAATCTTTAATTGAACTTAAAAGCAAAATTAAGACAGAACACACTACTGTTAATTTGTGTTTAATGCATTATCCTCCTACGATTTCAGTCTTTGAAAACCAAGGAATTAAGGATGAAAAGTTCATAGAACAAATACAAAATATAGAAATAATTAACAAGGTAATATTTGGTCATGTGCATGTAGAGGAAGATTTAAGGTTATATACAACAAAAGAAAATATTGAACTGTATTGCGCGACAATAGACCGGAATAATTATAATGCTGTTAAAATTCTTGATATTTAATTTTCTAAAAAATTGAGTAGTAATTATAGAGGATAACAGAATTGCACTTATTGCTGATAAATGCCCCAAAGGGACTATAACGAAAACCTGATCATATTACACATGTATAGTAGTTTCCAAAAATCAGTCATTATTCCATTGAAACAAACTTTTGTTTACTACAAGAAAGAAAATGAATCGAATATATAAATTTATGTGCATTCATAAATTGGCAGAATTAGTCCCATTAGCCTGTTTTTACACAAGATTTTGCTATAAATCATTTTGAAATATAGAGAAACTTAATTCAAGTAATCAAATCAAGTCATAACAAGTTTTCAATACATTGATGAAAAATTTTTAAGTTGTTATTATATTAATTTGACATTTTCAATAATTCCAAATCCATAGGATTTTTCTCTTGGTTAATCCTTTCATCTTTTGATAAGTAAAAAAGAATGATAGTAAATACTATATATCAATTTTTAATATCTATTCACTAACTAAATTTAATTTTAAATAGGGTGAAAATTATAATACATATTAACAGATTTGAGAGCTAATTTTTTTTATGATTAACCCATTTGAGATAAAAAAATATAAAGTTACCATCCCTATCTTAGTCCATATCCCCCATAGCTCTACTTATATACCCCCAGAAATAAAAACCAAAATTCTCTTAAGTGAAAAGGTTCTTCAAAAAGAATTGTTAAGAATGACTGACAGATATACCGACGAGATATTTTCATGCGTCGCTGTGTTAGGAGGTGTTTCAATGGTGTATAATTACAGCAGATTAGTGTTGGATCCTGAAAGGTTTCGGGATGATAAGAATGAAGTCATGGCAGCTAAGGGCATAGGAGTGATTTATACAAAAGATTCGAATGGGAAAAAAATAAGAAAAATTAACCAACATGAGCGAAATCTGCTATTAAAAAGCATATATGATCCCTATCATTCGGCAATTGAAGAAGAAGTTCAAGAGCTATTAGCTAAATTCGGTGAATGTCTTATCATCGATGCACATTCATTTCCAGCATTCCCACTGCCCTATGAAAACTCACAGGAAAATGAACGACCGCAAATTTGTATTGGCACCGATCTTTATCATACTCCTGAAGATTTAATCCAATTAATTAGGAATTTTTTTGATGGAATTAATCTCACGGTTAAGATCAATAAACCATTCTCAGGTTGTTATGTCCCAGCAAAATTTCTACACCAAGAAAACCGTGTTAAATCTATAATGATTGAAATAAATCGAGAACTCTATATGGACGAGGTGACAGGGGAGAAAAATTACTTTTTCACCAAAATTAAAATTAATATACTTAAGTTAATTAACCAAATTATCGCTAAATTATTCTAACAAGGATTTTAAATCATTCTTCTTCTAAATTCTCTATTTTTTCCTCCGTTTTAAGCCAGGAATTTGCTTTAAATCACCAATTTTTTGTAAAAAATCAATAAGAACAACCTTATTTGATGAAAATATCAATGGGAAATGTCTTCTTGTTTTCTATGATAATAGCTTTAGCAAGTATTATTATAATAAAAAATGAAAGGAAAAAACTCTAAATTAGTGATAACCCCCCGATGCCCGTTCATTTCCGATGGTTATCCCGAACAAATTGAAAACTGATCCTGTCACCCAACATCCTATCCATAATAACACTATCCCTATTATGAGAGTGCTAGACCTCATCGACCTTCCCCCTGTGAATAAGCTCAGAATACTAATTGCTGTAAGTAAGCTTCCCAAGGTTAGAGATATCCAGCCAATACCATCTAGAATCTGGCGGAAGATATAGCCTAATTGATACCGCAAGTTTACCGCATAAAATGGGAAGAATATCAATGAAAAAGCTATGATACAAAAGAATGTAATGTATATCCATCGACTTGTTCCTCCCTTGGAGCCAATTAAATAATAGGTTTGTTTTTTCATTTTCCTCAAAAATTTTTCTTGTTATTTGTTAAACTTTTGGGAACGGTCGCATATAAAGAAAAAATAGCTAAAAATTCGTTTATATAGCTTTATATCTATAGGGTATATATAATAATATAAGTCTCATATTTTTATGACTAATCTAAAATTTATGAAAACCCCTTATTATTGCCCTCGATGCCACACTAAAGAGATCTCTGAGTACAAAGACACATTCGAGTGCACTAAATGTAGGGATAATAATGGTTTTCCCCTTGAGTTTGAAAAAAGCGATATTGGAAAAATCCCCGATGATGATATAGTAGCTCGAAGAGAAATGTCTTCTTTCGTGGGCGCGTTTGAGGAGTTAAGGGATTCGGAAAAGCGAAAGAAATTCTTTAACTCACTCTTAGATGATGATTTAGAGGAATAAGGTTTAGTTTATTTATTAATAAGGTAATCCAGCACTCTATGAAGTCCCATCAATCCCTAAATCAATCCCATGCCCGTATCGCTGGAATTTTTCTTTTTATAATTCCAAATACATTTTCATATGTTTAAACCATGGGAGTCAAATTACAAGATTTAATAGCTAAGAAAATTGTGAGTTATCCCGAGTTAGCAGGTGGTATCATCGCAATTGATGCTCCTAATATTATAATGAGCTTGTTTAATTTCACACGAAAGAGTCCAGATGGAACAAATGGAGAGTTAATCTTAGACAGAACCCAAAGACCAATCTCTCATCTTTATGGGCTTCTTTACCGTCTTAATTTCTTATATAGCAAGAAAATCTTTCCTATTTTCTGTTTCGATGGGCGAGTATCTGAGTTAAAGAGAATAATTACCAAAGACCAACTCAACGATTTTCGATTTGCTCAAAATTGGTACAAGAAAGCAATTGAATCAGGAAACAGAACCGTAGCCAGAGAGTTAGCGTTGAGCAAAGAATATATGTGGCAGAACATCATTCTTGAGTCAAAACAATTATTGGGAGCTTTAGGTGTCCCTTATGTAGAATCAGCCGCTTCAGCTGAATCTCAGTGTGCACATTTAGGAAAACAAAAGATCGTCCATTATTCTAATTCTCAGGATTATGATTCATTATTGTTTGGATGCCCCTTAGTAATCCAAAATGTTTCAAAATCGCTCAGAAGAAAAGTGCAAGGCAAATGGAAATATACCAAAATCACCCCTGTACAAATAAGCCTAAAAAAAACTCTCAAACAATTAGGAATAAACCAATTTCAGTTAGTTGATATTGGAATATTAATTGGTACCGATTATTTTCCGGGGATCAAAGGACTTGGACCTAAAAAATCTTTAGCTCTTATTAAAAAACATAACCAAATAGAAAATGTTATCATCAAGGAGAAAAATAAGTATGATTTTAGTGAGTTAACCGCAAATATTATTAAAAAAGTCCGAAAGATATTTTTATTTCCTGATGTGAATAACTCAACAGATAGTTATTCTTGGAACTCCCCTAATAAATCAAATGTGCTAAAATTATTGTGTGAAGATCATTTTTTAAATAAAGAACGTGTTGAAAACAACTTAAATAAATTATCAACTAACTACGAGAAGTGTAAAGGCTATTTTCAGAAGAGGAAAAATACAACTAAATCAATTCAACTTGCTCTATTTTGAATAGTATAGATGCATTTCATTTTTTTTATTTAAATACAGAGGTAATTACAAGTTATAATAATGATATCAAATTCCGAATAATTCTAAGTAATTATGACACAAGTAGTAAGGAATTTTTATGTAAATAAAGCTTCTAATGAAAATAGAACGATCTTACAATTTAGACGTGCAGTACGGAATATGGTGTTGAATTACGTGTTTCGAGATTATTCATTCTTCACTCCGGATAGCCAGGTTAGGGAGATACCCCTAATCGAACTGAGAGGGATTGCGGGAACTACTAAAATACCTTTAAAGGTTATCGATTCTATCGTAAGCAAGTTTTTAACTGAACTAAAACATGTGCGAGGATTCTTTAAGAATAATTCTGTTTCTTATACTCCCTTTAGCCACCTCCGAAAGATGAAAATATATTTGCATAAATTCTATCGCCTTGCGCCTGTATTTGATATTCAGAGAGCAAAAATAAATGCCCAAATTTTAGCAACAAAACTTACTCGGATTTGTTTTTGGCCTCAATTTATGACTCAGGTGGCAGTTGTTATATACATTACTGACTTAAATGACTCCAATTTTTGGAGAAAGCTCAGACAAACTAATATTCGAGCTTTGAGCGATTGTTCCGCTTATGCGTTTCATAGAACGCGTAATAAACTTGGGCTTAATTAAGTAGTGACTGGAGAATTTTTCCTTTAAATACTTCTCAGTGTAGTATGCAGTGGGACTTGTTATGGTAATTACAAATCAAAATAAAGGAAAGTCATTCCTCCTCATTTTAGGGTTATACTTTACAGTTTATTTTTACATCGGGATTTTACCAGCGAACATTGACAATTTAATTACCGATCTTTCAGGAACAACTCAGTCAGGAATTGGTTTAGTTATAGTTCTCCGCCTAGTGTCTGGAACGATTAGTCTGTTAGTATTTGGCTATTTTAGTGAATCTCTTTCTGATCGATTTGGCAAAAAGAGAGTGTTTCTCCTAACTAATGCATTTTCCATTGCCTTTAATGGATTAATTATTTTCTCAATGAATTATTCCTATTTTTTGATCCTTTCGATAGCAACTTCGATTGCTAACGGAGCTTTTTTACCTGTTGGGTTTTCCATGGTAAGTGAATTATACACCGCGAAAGAAAGAGGGAAGAAGTTTGGAATGCTTCAGTTTAGCTTAGTTTTAGGAAATGGATTAGGCGTTGCGTTAGGAGGTTTGGTAGGGTGGAGATTTGGATTCATCATTAATTTTATTATGGGGATCCTGTGTTTGGGTGGGTACTTTATGTATGGCTACGAGCCTCAACAAACGGATTCTGAGAGTGGTGTAAGAGATTATGATTATAAAATTACAATTTCAAACGTGCTTCGATTATTAAAAACAAAGACAGTTGCTGGAATTTTT
The DNA here is from genome assembly GCA_024239015.1 of Patescibacteria group bacterium. Classification (GTDB taxonomy): domain Bacteria; phylum Patescibacteriota; class Minisyncoccia; order Minisyncoccales; family JANBVM01; genus JANBVM01. The sequence continues at coordinate 16,155 of JANBVM010000024.1, forward strand.
ATTTCTGTGTTTTGTTATGGAATTGCTATTTCCACTCTTGCTAATTGGGGGATTTTTTACCTGACTTCTCAGCTTGGAAGTGAGACAGAAGCAATATTATTATATTCAATAACCGGTTTAGGCGCACTACCAGGAGCGATCATCGGGGGAGAATTAGGGGATATATATTTTCATTCAGGTAAACCAAGAGCCCGGATATATATCTCATTAGGCGGTTTAATACTGGGTATTTGTTTATTATTAAGTTTTTATCTACAGCCACTATTACTGTTAGGATTCTTTGGTTATTTTTTCATCTCATTTGCTAACGGGAACCAATTCGCCTTGTATTCAGATGTGTCTGCTCCAGAATTACGGGGGACAGTAAATGCTTTAAGTGGAATAATGCTTAATATTGGGGGCATTACAGGAAACATGCTTGTATCTACCCTAATCCGAAGTAATTTACTACATCTCTCTATTATCTTAGTATTGGTAATATGGTTACTCGGCTCTTTTTCATGGATTATTCCTTATTTTTTTTATAATCAGGAATCTGAATCCCAGAGAGCGATATTAGTAATTAGTGAAAAACTCGTTTAAATTTTAAAAAATGAGATCGATTTCTATGATATCATATTATAAGTTTGAGATATAGAGTTAATATTTGAAAGACTATGTTAGAATTCAATAAAGGGCCCAACAAGAAATAAAATAAGCTCCTATAAAGGAAAAAATCTAGCAATTATCAATAAAATTTAAATGACGACGGGATTTATTTAAAATAGTATGGCAAATTGTCCTTATTGTAATAAACCAATAGCTTCCGATCAAGTACTTTGTATGAATTGCGGGAGACAAATTAAGCCTTTAAGAACTCAGAGTTCTCTATCTAATATTCTTTCTAATAAATTTTTAAATAATTCTTGGGTTACAAACTTATTTTACAATTTCTTCTGATTGCGAAACATTGAGAGCGATAATAAAAATTAAAACAAATATACAAATTAAAATCATAAAGAATAAAATCGTTCCAAATGGGACCTCTATTCCTAAATCGCTAAAATTTGTTATAGTCATACTAATATATACTATAATCATAAAAAACAATACAAACAATAAGAAAGTTGAAATGTAATTCAAAGTTTTTTTTATTCTACTCATTTTTTCCACCTCCTTATTTGTAATTTAAAAAAAAGGTAGGAGAGAGTGAGGTTGACACATCTGGAGAGTGACCCCATGAAATGTCCCATTTTATGACGATACATTTTTAAATGTCCGCACCCCAATAATTTTAAACAAATTTTTTGTGAGAAATTTAAGGTCTGTAAAATTATCTAAATTAAGTAGTAATTATTCTAAATTAAGTTTGTATCCCTTTAATTTTATATATAAAATATTAAAAAATATGTTAAATTTTTTTACTCCCTTTTTCCCAATCCTTGAATTTATTATCTAAGGAATTAATGAATTCTGTAATATCTCCCTCAATAATTATAAAATCTCCATCAATTTTAAAGTTAAATTCTTTTGCCCATTTGAATATTTTGTTATCAAACGTTCTCTTATCTAAATCTAAGGCATTTCTAAGCATACTAAGCCGAATTTTTCGAGCGACTTCTGCAAATTCCTTTAACTTAGCTATTAG
>JANBVM010000025.1 GCA_024239015.1 Patescibacteria group bacterium
AAACGATATCTATTATCTGATTATCAGCGATGGCTCGAAGGGAACCCGGAAGATAAAATCTAGCAGGAGTAAAATATCTCAAATGAGGGAGAAAGAACAAAGAAAAGCTGCCAAAGTATTGGGAGTGAAAAATGTTTTTTTTCTAAAATTTAAAGATGGAGAAGTAGAAAACACCAAGCCTTTGAGAAAAGAATTGGTGAAGATGATTAGGAAGATAAAACCAGATATAGTATTTGGTTTTGATCCTGCCAATTTAACTTTTGACAACATCTACCGTTTCCACCGTGACCACCGGATGGCAGCTGAAGCAGTATTCGATTCAGTCTTCCCGGCGGCTCGTAATACCTCTTATTTCCCTGAACTTCTTAAAAAGGGATACCAACCTCATAGAGTAAGGGAAATTTGGTTCTTTGCCACTGACAAGCCCAATAAATTTGTTGACATTGAAAAAACACTCAAAGATAAAATTAAAGCCCTTTCTCATCATAATAGCCAGATACTCGATGTAAAAGAATTTACCAAGAGGATAACAAGTTGGGCCAAGGAGACCGGTAGAAAAAAAGGCTATCAATATGCAGAAAGCTTCAGAGTTATTAAATTAGAAACTGATTAAAGTATAGAAAGATTTGGTTATAAAATACTGAAAAAATTATTCTAATATTAATTTAACCATCTTTCCACCTTTTAATATTTATCTGAAATAGCTATAATAATATATATGATTAAAGTTGCAATAAATGGTTTTGGCCGAATTGGCCGACCCACCTTCAAGGCTCTTTTAGAGAAAGAGGGTGATTCAAAGATAGACATTGTAGCCATTAATGATTTGACAGATACCAAAACATTGGCTCATCTTTTAAAGTATGACTCTGTTTATGGAATTTATAAGAAACAAGTTAAATCTACCGAAGATGGTCTTTTGATTAATGGATCTTCGAAAGACAAGAGAATTAAAGTTTTTGCTGAACAAGATCCAAGAAAATTACCCTGGAAAAAATTAGGCATTGACATAGTATTGGAATGTACGGGTCGCTTTACTGATTATGATAACGCAAAGAAACACCTTGATGCAGGCGCTAAAAAAGTAATAATTTCAGCTCCTTGCAATACTCCCGAAAAGATTCCTTCATTTATTTTGGGCGTTAATGCTGATGATTTTGATCCTAAGAAACATCATATTATTGATATGGCTTCTTGTACTACTAATTGTTTAGCTCCGGTAGCCAAAGTACTGAATGATAATTTCAAGATTGTTAAAGGATTTATGATTACAATCCATTCCTATACTACTTCTCAAAGGATTTTAGATTTACCTCACAAGGATTTAAGACGAGCCAGGGCAGCTGCATTGAATATAATTCCTACTACTACCGGTGCCACAAAAGCAATAGAAAGAGTAATGCCTGAATTGGAAGGTAAGCTGGATGGATTAGCATATAGGGTTCCTACGCCTACAGTTTCTATTCTTGATTTAATTTGTGAAGTTGAAAAGGAGACTAGCGCCCAGGAAGTAAATTATGTCTTTAAAAAGGCTTCTCAGAAAAAAGAATTAGAAGGAATTTTAGGAGTTGAAGATGCCCTTTTGGTTTCTTCTGACTACAAGGGCAATTCTTTCTCAGCCATTGTTGATGCTCCGTTAACAAGAGTCACCAAGAATTTAGTAAAAGTTTCTGCCTGGTATGATAATGAACATGGTTATGCTGCCAGATTAGCTGATTTTGCTGAATTTATGGCAAATAAGCTTTAAGGTAAATTTTATGAATTGAAAAAAATTTGAGGTAGTTTTTGAACCTCTAATCTTTGGAATTGTCATTGGAGTAACAGAAGATTTAATCGCTATTAAATTTGCAGTTGGAGAGCCGATAACTTTAAAGATAATTGGCATTGTTTTTTAATAGCTATTCCTTTTGCCATATTTGGACAAATGGTATTTAATAAGATAGATTTTGCTAATATTTTTCAAAACGTTTTTGATAAAAATAAATAATTCCCCTTAAGAATTTTTCTGAATAATTAAAAACCCCGCAAGATTCTTGCGGGGTTTTATCATTCTGAAATATTATCTGAATCTCTGAGGCCTTCTTTTAGCGTGACATTCTCTGCAATAGATTGGCCTGTCTGGAGATGGCTCAAATGGAAGTTCATTTATTTCTTTTCCACAGTCAGCGCATTTCCAATCTCCCTTGAACATTTTTCGAGGAGGGAAATCTTTTCTTGGACGGTCTCCGAAATTATCGAACATACTATATTAAGGTTCTAAGTCTTAAGCTTTAGAATAAAAACCTAACTTAGTTCCTTAGAATTTGAAATTAAAAAGCGACCTTTCGATTCCTAAGCCGCTTTCTTTGATCTTTGTTTTCACAATACTCAAATGCTTCGACTTATAATCTGAGTAGAAAGATAACACGGTGCTATGGATAAGTCAATGGGGATATCGAATTTTTATGTAAACGACATGGGATATCCTGACTTTTTAATGTAAAATACAGATAATGGAAATAATATATATTGCTCTTCTTGTTCTTTTTGCCAGTCTGATAGGAACTATGACTGGATTTGGCACCTCGACTATTATGGTACCTGTGTTGTCTATTTTCTTTCCTTTTTCTCAAACTCTTCTTTTTGTTGGGATAATTCATTGGTTTGGCAATGTGTGGAAAATTACACTGTTTAAGAGAGGCCTTAATTGGAAAATAATACTTGGTTTTGGTATTCCTGGAATTGTTGCAAGCTATATTGGTGCCTCTCTTTCCTTGCAGTTACCTGAAGAAATGATCAAAGGTATTTTAGGTGGATTTTTATTAGCCTATACTGTTTTTCTTTTCCTACAGTCTCGTTTTCGCTTACAAAGAGGGATAATGAATATGATTGAGGGTGGAACACTCTCTGGTTTTTTTGCTGGTATTTTTGGCGTTGGGGGTGCAGTACGCAGCGTATTCCTTTCCGCATTCGACTTACCCAAAGCAGTCTATATCTCAACAGCGGGCGCTATTGCCCTATTTATTGATACAACTCGTCTTATAACGTATGTGAAGGGGGGTACCCAGCTAGAACCATTATTTTTCTGGGGTATGATTGTATTTATTCCTATTTCACTACTTGGTGCCAAAATTGCTCAAAAGATTGTAAACCGTATTCCTCAGAAGTATTTTCGTCTATTCATTGGAGTGTTTCTTGCTATCATAGGAATATATTTTCTTCTAGCTCTTGTTTAAGATCTGCGTACGGATTGTTAAAATAAAAAAAAGAGGAGGCAATTACCTACCTCCTGCTGTTATTTTTAAGATAAAATGGATAAAATTGATTGGATTAATTCCTCCTTATATTCTCTTTCATTCCCGAAATAAAGATCTGCGTCAATAGAATCTGGCTCTACAAATATCTCAACAGAGATCTTTATATTGTGCGCGTATACAATTTTCTTGTTTCCACAAAATGCAAATCCTTCGATTATAGTCATACTGGCTATATACATATATGACTTTGCTCTGAACCATCCTTTGACTCTGAGTTTTCGAACAAGGATGGCACCACACTTCAAATCTTTTTTTGCATACACCTTTTCAGCCCTTATTAGTCCTGGCACATTACAGCTTCCTTTAAAGATAATCTCTCCGCAATACGTAATGTTACCTTTTTCATCCACCATATTATTTATATCCTTTTGAGTGATAACTCTATTTTTTGTTCCCATTTTTTACACCAAGCATTATGAAGTTCGAAACGAACCACGCCTATTATCACAATACAATTGTTAATTGTCAATATCAGTGTTGAGATTAATTACAATATTGTTAAAAAACTATTTGTGTCAATACGAATGTTTTGCTCCATTTTTTTAATTAAGTTATACTTAAATAAATATGGTTGGAAAATCAAAAAAATCTATACTCTGGTTTAAAGAAATTTCAAAAAAAGATGTTGCTTTAGTCGGAGGAAAAAATGCTTCTTTGGGAGAGATGTTCTCTCAATTAACAAAGAAAGGAATAAATATTCCAGATGGTTTTGCCTTGACCTCTTATTCTTTTTGGTACTTTTTAAAAGAAAACGGAATTGATAAAGAACTTGTAAATATTTTTCAAAAATTCAATCCTAATAGTTTACAAAGTTTAAAAAAGACAGGTAAATCTGCCCGTCAGGCAGTTTTAAAAGGGAGGTTTCCCCAAAGTTTGGAAAAAGAGATTGTGGAAAGCTATAAGAAATTATCTAAAAAATATGGAAAAGAAAACACTGATGTTGCGGTAAGATCCTCAGCTACAGCTGAAGACTTAAAAACAGCTTCTTTCGCTGGTCAAATGGAGACTTACTTAAATATTAGGGGCAAAAAAGAATTATTGAAAGCTGTCAAAAAAAGTATAGCCTCTCTATTCACTGACCGGGCTATTTCCTATAGAGAAGAAAAAGGATTTTCCCATTTAAAAATTGCTTTATCTGTTGGAGTACAAAAGATGGTCAGGTCAGATTTGGCTTCTTCAGGAGTAATATTCACTTTGGATACAGAAACTGGCTTTCAGAATGTAGTTTTAATAAACTCAGTCTTTGGAATAGGGGAGATGATTGTTAAAGGAAAGATTATCCCTGATGAATTCTATGTTTTCAAACCCACTCTTAAAAAAGGATACAAATCAATAATCGTTAAAAATGCAGGAAGAAAAAGGAAGAAGCTTATCTATAATAAAGCAGGTGGCTTAAAAGAAGTAGCAGTCTCTCAAAAAGATCAATTAAGAATTTCTATAACTGATCAAGAAATATTAACTTTAGCTAAATGGGCAGTTCTAATTGAAGATCATTATAAATTCCCACAGGATATTGAGTGGGCAAAAGACGGGAAATCAAATAAATTGTTTATTGTTCAGTCTCGACCCGAAACTGTTCATGCTCCAAAAAATGTAAAAACATATCAAGAATATGAAATTAAGACCAAGAAAACCCCTATTTTAACTGGTATTCCGATAGGATATAAGATAGGACAAGGTAGGACAAGGGTTATCTCAGACGTTTCTAAAATGGACCAATTCAAAAAGGGAGAAGTTTTGGTAACAAAAATGACTGATCCTGACTGGGTTCCGATAATGAGGATGGCCTCAGCAATAATTACTGATGAAGGAGGCAAAACAGCTCATGCCGCTATTGTTAGTAGAGAATTGGGGGTTCCTGCGATTGTTGGTACAAGAGAAGCAACAAAGGTTTTAAAGACGAATCAGCAAGTGACCGTAGATTGTACTCAAGGAAGAGTATTTTTAGGTAAAATATCTTTTAGAGTCAATAGATATGACCTAGGAAAAGTTCCTAAACTTCCAGTAAGTATTGTTTTAAATCTTGGGATACCAGAAATTGCTTTTAAGAGCTCATTTCTGCCTGTTGACGGAGTAGGATTGGCAAGACAAGAATTCATTATTGCTAAAAAAATCAGGATTCATCCTCTAGCTCTTTATCATTACAAGAGGATAAAAGATAAAAAGGTAAAAGCTGAAATTGATAGATTGACTGAGGGTTTTGAGGACAAAAAAAAGTATTTTATTGACGAATTAGCAGAAGGAATATCCCAAATAGCAGCTGCTTTTTATCCCAAAGATGTTATTGTCAGGCTTTCTGACTTTAAAACCAATGAATATGCTGCCTTAATCGGTGGTAAGTTGTTTGAACCAAAGGAAAAAAATCCAATGCTGGGTTGGCGGGGAGCTTCTAGGTATTACGATAAAGAATTCAAACCTGCCTTTGAAATGGAGACTCAAGCCATTAAGAAGGCCAGAGATGTATTTGGCTTAAAAAACATTTGGGCAATGGTTCCTTTTTGTCGGACAATTAAAGAAGGCAAAAAGGTTTTGTCTTTAATGGAAAAAAATGGATTGAAAAGGGTAAAGAATGACTTAAAGATTATTGTTATGTGTGAAATACCTTCCAATATAATTTTAGCTAAAGAATTTCTGAATATCTTTGATGGAATGAGTATTGGCTCTAACGACTTAACCCAATTAGTCTTGGGAATAGACAGAGATAGTGCTAAAATGTCCTATATTGGGGATGAAAGGAATGAAGCTGTGAAGGAGATGATATCAGAAGTAATTAAAGAGTGCAGAAAGAGGAAAAAATACATCGGAATATGTGGCGAGGCTCCTAGTTATTTTCCTGATTTCGCCTATTTTTTACTGAAAGAAAAAATAGATGCCATATCTTTGAATCCTGACTCAGTCATAAAAACTATCTTAGCTCTTGATAAAAAAAGGTTGGGGAAAATATAAAATAAAAATATCTTAAAAATATGGAAACAGAAACTAAATTTAGTAAAAAAGACATCAATGTACCAGCTGATGTTCCTAATAATATGAAAAGGAGATACATTGATAATTTCATGAATATAACCAGAAATTCTGGGAGACTAATGCTTTTTTCTTGCGATCAGAAGGTAGAGCATCTTAATGATGATTTCTACGGTGAAGGGATTCATCCTGATGATGCTAATCCAGAGCATCTTTTTAAGGTTGGAAGTAATGCAAGAATTGGTGCATTAGCTACCCAGCGTGGCCTCATGGCCAAGTACGGCTCTGACTATAGAGATATTCAATATATCGTAAAACTTAATTCAAAGACTAATCTTGTAAAAACTGAACAGAGGGATCCCTACAATGGAGAACTTACTACTGTTGAAGAGGTAATTGAATTTCAGAAAGATTCTGGCTTAAAGATACTTGGAGTTGGTTACACAGTTTATCTTGGCAGTGAATACGAGGTAGAAATGTTGAGGGGAGCATCAAAAGCAGTTCATGAAGCACATAAGAATGGTCTAATAACAGTTCTTTGGATGTATCCTAGAGGAAAGGCAGTCAAAGACGAGAAAGACCCCCACTTAATTGCTGGAGCCACGGGGGTTGCAGCATCTCTTGGTAGCGATTTTACTAAGGTCAATCCACCCAAGAAAAATGGGCAGTATTCCAAGGAATTACTTGAAGAAGCAGTTAAATCAGCTGGTAGAACCAAAGTTGTTTGTGCTGGTGGCTCTTCAGTGGATGTCAGGGCATTTCTTGAGAGACTATATGGTCATGTTCAAATTGGTATAAGCGGTAACGCAACAGGAAGGAATATTCACCAAAAAAGCTTTAAGGAAGCTGTAGCCATGTGTAACGCAATCTATGCAATAACTGTTGAAAATAAAAGTGTTGATGAAGCTTTTAAAATCTATGAAGAAGGAAAATAGAGATTTATTCTTAAACGTTATCTATTATTAATGAACACTGATAGCATCAAAAAGAATACTTATTTTAAGATAGGCTACCAACCTACCAACCTTATCCCCCCAAATATTAGCACCAGAACCAGTGCTTTTACGGCAGTAGCTTTAACAAAATCGGGGTTACGAGGAAAGGCAAAGGGATTAGACAAAAAAGATCCAGAGCAAAAAAAACAGATATCACATATAAAAGTTGAAGCAGATGGCCTAGCAAAAGAGATATACAAGAAAGTAGTAAAAGAAGCAGATATTATCTTAAGAGTACACGTAAGTGAAGGATTTGGCCGAGATGAAGTAGCAGAGAGTTTTAAAGCCAATGATGTAGTGAATCCCGAAGGCAAAAAGGGAATAGAAGATGCTATTATTGATGTAATTGAAGGTACAAATCCATTCGTCACTAATATAGAAGGGAGATCATTAGAAGAATTAGAAGACTATGAATCTGGAGCTACAAGTATCATAGTGACAGGTCCTGGTGTGGAATCTCTGGGCAACTGTCCTGATTACTATGTGGATGCTATCTTTACAATTGTACCAAAAGAAAAAATACAGGGATTCATAGATAATCCATTAGATCCAGAGTTGACTGCTTCTAATGCTGATAAAATAGAGGAATTTTTATCCAGAATAGCTGAAGCAAATAATATAAATATAGGGGATTTAGAGGTAGTGGTCATGGAGAGAGAAAGAGAGAAACAGAGATTAGCGGCTTTAGCTAATTTACAAAAGAAATATCCTGGCCTAGAGCTTGTAACAATAAAAGATGGAACAGTTCCACATTCACTCCTATCGGTGTTCGGAAGAAAGCTGGGCAAGCATAAAGTCGTTATGACTGTGGGTGGTGCACCGGAAGGATTCCTTAATCTGGCAGTGGCAAGTATTTTTAAAGAAGAAGGAGCGTTAGGAAGCATAAGGATTTGTTCCCAAAACATAAATAAGGCAGCAGATGGCAGCGAGGCAATGGACCTGGGCAGGAGATATGATTTTAGTAAAGAAGAAAAGGAAGAAATAGAGGGATTACGACCCCAGGATGCTGAATCTATTTTCAAAGGAGAAAAGCTCTTCACTCAAGAATATGTAAAAGGTGATGTAGAAGGAAGTTTCTCTTTCATTACCGATAACGGTGTATTCAGGATAGAAGGAGCAGAAAAGTTGCCAAATGATTCTTATACGGTCAACATTCTTCGTGTTGGCAAGATAGCTGGTAAACCCTGTGCTTGGTTTGAAAAAAAGACTTTTAGCTCTGATGAATTGGATCCTTTTATTGTTTACAATCAGGGAATATAGTTATAAACTAGTTCTACTAAGATGTGTAGCAATTAATAAACCATGTTTTCAATTACAGCTAAAAAAAGAAATGACGAAAAACCTAAAGACTTAAGGGGAAAAAATCTGATCCCAGCAATACTGTATGGTCCTAAAATTAAGAATTTGAATATAAAGGTTGACTTAAAGGAATTTGAAAAAGTATATAAAGAAACAGGTTTGACTTCTTTAATCTCTCTGAAGATTGAGGGTGAGGGAGATAAGTTTTCAGTCTTAATTCATGATGTGCAACTTGATCCTTTAATGGGGAATCCAATTCACATTGATTTTTATCAACCTTCTCTTAAAGAAGAGATTGAAACAACAATACCAATAGTTTTGGAGGGGGAAGCTGCAGCAGTAAAGAATCTTGGAGGCACTTTGGTTAAGGGCATTTCTGAAATAGAGGTTAAGGCTTTGCCCCAAGATCTTCCAAAAGAAATTAAATTAAATATAGAAAGCTTGAAAAGTTTTGAAGATAAATTATTAATTGAGGATTTGCAACTTCCCAAAGGCGTAAAAGCCCAAAGGCCAGCTGAAGAGATTCTTGCTTCTGTTTTGCCGCCAGAGAAAGTTGAGGAAGAATTAGAAAAGCCTATTGAGGAAAAGGTAGAGGAAGTGGAAAAGGTGGAGGTTAAAAAAGAAGAGGAAGTAGAAGAAGAAAAAAAGGGAAAAAAACCTGCCCCCTCAGAAACTACAGAAGGCAAAGAGAAAGAAAAATAATGCTAACTACTAAATATAAACTGCCAACTATAATAGTTTCCCTTTCTTTAATTATTAGTTTTGTTTTAATAAGCTTTGAGAGTTTGGCTAAAGAGGATTTGGAGGATATTTGTCAGTTGGAAAAACTTGATAATCAATGCCAGATTCTTCCACAACAAGAATGTCAGAGTTTGTTAGAAAAATGCAAAAGTTATTACGAACAAAAAACATTTGAATTAGAGAAAGATATTAGTGTAACGCAGAAGAAGGAGAAGAATTATGCCAACCAAGTTTATATTTTAAACAGCAAGATACGCAAACTTAGAAATCAGATTTACCAGAGTAATTTGATAGTCAAAGACCTTGGTATTCAGATTGAAGATACCGGGTTATCCATTGTAAACACATCTCTTAAAATTGATGATTCCAAAGAAAAACTGATTGTTATCTTAAGAACAATTTACGAAGAAGATCAGAAATCAATAATTGAGATTCTACTTTCAGAGGAAAAACTCTCTGATTTTTTTAATAATCTAATGACTTTGGAGGTTTTGAATTCTAAAAATCAAGAACTTTTACAGGAAATTAAAAAGTTAAAATTATATCTAGAAGATCAAAAACAGTCTTTAGGTGGAGAAAAGGATGATTTGAAAAGACAAGTTTTAATTCAGAGGCTTCAACAGGGAGAGAGTGAAAAAACAAAGCAGGAAAAAGAATATGTACTAGAACAGACAAGAGGAGAAAAGGTTTTATACGAAGAGTATTTAAAAGATATTAAAGAGAAATCAAGAGAGATTAGAAAGAGAATATTCAGATTAGTCCAGATACCTGAATCTGAAGCGCCAAGCCTAGAAGAAGCTTATGAGCTAGCCAAATACGTAGAAACAGTTACTGGAGTCCGTCCAGCCTTTCTCTTGGGGCTTTTACAGATTGAGTCTAGGATAGGACAGAATGTTGGCCAGTGTAATTGCTCTTCTTGTAGATATCCAGATATTGATTGGAAAACGGTAATGTCAAAAAGACATTGGGATTCTTTTCTGAAGATTACAAAAGAATTAGGCATGGATGCAAATCAGACACCTGTTTCTTGTTGGATTGGTGGCGGTAAAATTCAAATGGGAGGAGCCATGGGGCCTGCCCAATTTATGCCCAATACCTGGCTCTATCCTCAAAATGTAGAAAGAGGGTATAAGAGAAGAGTAGAGCAAATATCGGGCAGATCGCCCGCCAATCCCTGGAGAGTTTCTGACGCCTTTTTAGCATCTGGTCTTTATCTTTCAGATCGGGGGGCCAGATCCCAAAAGCTTTATGATGAAATAGGGGCAGCTACAGCTTACCTGTGTGGCACTACCAGAATGACTTCAAGATGTATAGCAGCTGGTGTAAAATTATATATATATGGCTGGACTGATAGGAATGGTAATCATCACAAAGGAATCATGGATTATGCTGCTGAGTTTCAAGAGTATGTTGATAGGGGGGTATTTGAGAACAACAATTAAAAACACATAGCTTGGATCTATGTGTTTTTTTGTTTTCTTCTGCTTACTTAAGTTTTTTCGATAAAGTTTTAATTACCGGATCTAATTTACCGGCCATAATCTTATCAAGATTATGCCAGCTTTTCTTGATTCGATGGTCAGTCATTCTATCTTGGGCAAAATTATATGTTCTAATTTTTTCCACCCTTTTGGCTCGCCCGATCTGAGATTTTCTTTCCTTGCCTACTTTTTTAAACTCTTCTAACTCTTTTTTTTCTAAGAGTTTTGCCTGTAAGATTGCCATTGCATTTTCTTTATTCTTTAGCTGGTTTCTTCGGGTTTGGGAAGATGTGATAACGCCAGTTGGTAAATGAGTAATTCTAACTGCAGTCTCCCTTTTGTTAACATATTGACCTCCAGGGCCAGAAGCTCCATAAAACTCTATCTTTAAATCCTCTGACTTTATCTTTATCTCAGCCTTTTCTGGTTTTTTTAGAACAGCGACCGAAGCCGTTGAGGTATGAACTCTACCTGCCTTTTCAGTTTTAGGGACTCTTTGAACTCGGTGGACTCCACCTTCATATTTAAGCTTTTGGAAAACATCCCCATTCTCTAATTCAAAGATAATTTGCTTGAGACCCCCAATATCAGTGAAATGGGAGTCTAAATCTTTTTTCTTCCAACCCTGAGACAAGGCATATTTTGAGTACATTTTGGACAAATCAGCTACAAAGAGGGCTGCTTCCTGTCCTCCTGTTCCAGCTCTGATTTCAACAATAACCGAAGACATATTTATTTCTTTTTAACCTTCTTCTTTTTTGCTAATCTTTCCTTAAATTTTTGGACTTGGCCCATAGTGTCAAGAATCCTTTCTTTTCCAGTATAAAAAGGGTGACATTTTGAACAAATCTCAATTTCAAGAAATTCCCTAGTTGAACCTATACTAAAGGTATTTCCACAGGCACATTTAGTCCGGGCTTTAGGATAATACTTTGGATGTATTTTTGTTTTCATAATTTTTTATTGTAGCAAAAATTCCTCAAAAATCAATTAGTCTTGCAAAAATATACTAAAATGATATATTTAAAAAGTTAATTTATTATGGCAGGAAAAACTAAAAAAGAAACTGGTTTTAAGATTGAGATTGAGGAAATGGCTAAAGCAGGTGTTCATTTTGGTCATAAAAAATCAAAATTCCATCCCAAGATGGAACCTTATTTACATTCAGTCAGGAATACCATTCACATCATTGATCTTGAAAAAACAAAAGAAAAGCTTGAAGAGGCTTTAGAGTTTATTAAGAAATTAGTTCAAGACGATAAGGTTTTATTGATAATTGGAACCAAAATTCAAGTTAAAGATTTAGTAAAAGATTTTGCCATAAAATTTAACTTTCCTTATGTCAACGAAAGATGGTTGGGGGGCAGCTTTACGAACTTTAAGGTTATAAAAAATAGGATAGATCATTTCAAAGAAATAGAGGAGAAAAAACAAAAAGGTGAATTGAAAAAATATACTAAAAAAGAAAGATCCAAGATAGATCAACAACTAGAGAAATTCGAGAAAAAGTTTGGCGGGATTAGAGACTTAGATAATTTACCAGATGTCATTTTCGTCCTAGATATGAAGAAAGATGCTTTGGCAGTGAAAGAAGCAATAGAAAGGGGAGTAAAAATCATTGGAATTTCAGACAGTAATACCAATCCAACCCTGGCTGATTTCCCCATTCCAGCTAACGATGATGCCTTAAGTTCGGTAAAATACATATTAGATAAAGTATCTGAAGTGGTTAAAAAAGCCAAAACGCTAAAGAAAAAAAAGAAACAAACTGTAAGTGACGAAAAAAAAGAAACAACCAATAAACAAAAAGAAACAGACGAGAAGTAGAAACTTACTGTCTCTGAATCTATGGTAACTTTGGATAAAATTAAACAATTGCGCAATATCACTGGATTGTCGATAATGGAATGTAAGAAGGCCCTGGAGGAAGTCAGTGGGGACGTAGATAAAGCTAAAGAGATTTTAAAAAAGTTAGGCAAAGACTTTGCAGGAAAGAGAACAGGAAGTGAAACAAAAGAAGGGATAGTTGATAGCTATATCCATTCTGGTAAAAAGATGGGCGTCTTGCTTGAACTCAACTGTGAATCTGACTTTGTGGCTCGATCTGAAGATTTCCAGAAACTAGCCCATGAGATATGCCTTCAAATTACAGCTGTTTCTTCTGAGGAAACCCCTCTGCTTGAACAGCAGTGGATAAGGGATGAGGCAAAGACCATTAAGGATCTCGTCAATGAGTATATTGCAAGGTTCGGTGAAAATATTACTATTAAAAGGTTTATAAGATATGAGCTATGAAGTATTAGGTTTGATTATCTTATTCGGGAGCTCTCTTGGTTTGGGAACCATTATCTTGAGGAAAGTTCCGACTCTTAATGAATTACCAGAGTCTGCCAATGAAGGGGAAGGGGAAAGCTTAAGATTGATGCTAAAAGGGAAAATTAAAGGATCTTTTGAACCTTATCAAAATCTGTCTTATGAGTTAGTCTTACAGAAGATTTTGACTAAAATTAGGATTCTATCTCTGAAAACCGACAGTAGGACCTCGAATTTACTTCAAAAATTAAGAGAGAATGCCCAGAAAAAGAGAATTGTGGAAGACGATAATTATTGGAAAGAAGTAAAGAAAGCAACAAAGAAGACCTAAGTTCAAACTAGTCTCTGTTAACTAACTAAAATCTTGCCTGAGTAGCTCAGTGGTAGAGCAACTGTTTTGTAAACAGTAGGTCGTTGGTTCAAATCCGACCTCAGGCTCTTAGGATTAGACTGTGGCAGATGGGTAAATATAAGTTTAAAACTTAAATCTTACCAAATAGAAAAGCCAAAAGAGAAATAAACATGGCTAACTTGGTGGTTGCTGTGGCTTTGGTTGCACCTTGAGAGAAAGAGTATAGGAATATGATGTTTGCAACAGACATGATTATTAAATATCTAATATCTAAAAGATCTAATAAATAGGGAAGGGGTGACAGCAAAACTGCAGTAGCAATAAAACCTTGAGCTATTTTTCTTGAAGAATTGATACCTCCAGCTACAGCAATTGTATTTAGGCCCATTTTTTTATCTCCCTTAATATCTTCTATGGTCTTGAAGATTTCTCTTCCCATGATTGCTAGAAATGTTAATAGGGAAGCTATTCCAACTATCTTGAAATCAAAAGTTACCAAAGCTCCAAAAATGAAAGCTGAAGCTGCAAAATAACTAACCATTATATTTCCAACTAGAAAAACTCGTTTGAAATTCCCTGAATATAAAAACTGAAGAAAAGTGTTGAATAAAGCCAAAGCCAGACAATAGATATTAATGAGAGCTGAGAAAAGTATACCGATAGAAAATAACCCAACACTATAGAACAGAGCAGTTTTCCGAGATATCTGACCGCTAGGCAATGGCCGGTCTGGCATATTAATCTTGTCTATTTCTACATCATAATAGTCGTTAATGACCATTCCAGCCCCAGTAATAAAAAAAACAGCCAAGAAAGCGTATAAAAACAAAATGGAGGGTTGAGCTCCAGACAATATGAGTCCGACAATAGCCGATAGTCCGGCCATCAGCGGGCTTACTGGGCGGATTATACTAATATAGGGATTCATGTATTCTGTCTACAATTAGTATGATTAAATAAATCCTTTAAGATTTCAACACCCTTATTTACAAAAACTGATTATTAAATGATACTAATAAATCAATGGCTAACAAGGAGAAAATGGAGAAAGAAAATATCATTGACTATTTAGAAGGGTTAAAACCCAAAATCGATAAAATCATTGAAAAATACCTTCCCAAAAAAGCAACCAAAGAATGGTTAGATTTTACTTTTGGAAAACCTCACTATACCTATAATCAAAAAGCTGCCCAGGAAGCCCTGATAAATCCTGTCTGGGATTTTTTAAGTCGGGGTGGAAAGAGGTGGCGACCAACCTTATTCTTGTTGGTAACAGAAGCCATTGGTGGAGATATTGAAAAAGTCAAAGACTTTGTAGTTATTCCAGAATTAGTGCACGAGGGAACCATAATAATTGACGATATTGAAGACCAAGGAGAGTTAAGAAGAGGAAAGCCTACTTTGCATAAAATCTTTGGCACAGATATTGCTCTAAACGCTGGAAACTTTATTTACTTCTTGCCCTTGTTATCTCTAGCTAAAAATAAAGATAATTTTAAGCCAGAAATCTTAGTAAGAGCTTATGAAATATATATCCAGGAGATGATAAATGTAAGTTTTGGACAGGGAACAGATATTTATTGGCACAAAGGAGGAGTTGAAGAGATAGATGAAAAAGAATACCTTCAGATGTGTGCTTTTAAAACAGGTTGTCTCTCAAGGATGGCAGCTAAAATGGCAGCTGTACTCTCAGGAGGAACAGATGAATTAGCTGAAAAAGTGGGTCGGGTAGCTGAGGCCATGGGTGTGGCTTTCCAGATTCAAGATGATATTTTGGACATATCTTTAACTGGTGAGAAAAGAGAAAAGTTTGGTAAATCATTTGGCAACGATATTAAAGAGGGTAAGAGAACATTAATGGTAATTCATACTCTGAAAGAAGCAGATGATGAGGATAGAAATAGGTTGATTACTATACTGAACAAGCACACAGAAGACGTAAATGAGATAAAAGAAGCGATAGGTATAATACAAAAACACAAGAGTGTGGAATACTCCAGAAGTGTTGCTAGAAAAATTATGAATGAAGCCTGGCAAGATGCTAATAAGATCTTACCAAAAACAAAAGCCAAGGAAAAGTTAAATGACTTTGTTAATTATCTGATTGAAAGGAAGGCTTGACAATAATCTGTTAAGAATATAAAATTGAGGGAGAAGAGACTAATAATATGAGAAAAAGAACGAAAGAGAAAAAGATATAATGATCAATTTTTATTGTTGATAGAAAAAGGACAAAGGAAATAGATCAGGAAGTCTCTTCCTGATTTTTGGTCTCATTGGAAAGAACCTTAAAATTGAATAAAGAATAAGTTTAGTTTTTTAGAGTTGTCCCGGACATTTTATTTTAATCTGAGGATTTGATCCTGGTCCAGGATGAACGCTGGCGGCGTGGATAAGGCATGCAAGTCAAACGGTCCCACTTTTAGTGGGATAGTGGCGAACGGGTTAGTAACACGTGGGTAACATACCTCTGAGACAGGGGCAACCCAGAGAAATCTGGGCTAATCCCTGATGGTTTGATGGAAGAAAAATCTTCTATCAATAAAGGGTTTCGAGTAATCGATTCCGCTCGGTGAATGGCCCGCGACCTATCAGCTTGTCGGTGGGGTAATGGCCCACCGAGGCTACGACGGGTAGGCGGGGTGAGAGCTTGACCGCCAACAATGGCACTGAGACACGGGCCATACTCCTACGGGAGGCAGCAGTCGAGAATATTGGTCAATGGGGGAAACCCTGAACCAGCGACGCCGCGTGCAGGAAGAATGCCTTCGGGTTGTAAACTGCTTTTATGGAGGAGGAACCTTCGGGTGACAGTACTCCATGAATAAGGGGGTGCAAATTCTGTGCCAGCAGCCGCGGTAATACAGAATCCCCAAGCGTTATCCGAATTTATTGGGCGTAAAGGGTCCGTAGGCGGTTTAGTAAGTCTGATGTTAAAGCCCTTGGGCTTAACCTAAGGAATGCGTCAGAAACTACTAAACTAGGGGGCGTTAGAGGCTGATGGAATACTCGGTGTAGGGGTGAAATCCGTTGATATCGAGTGGAACACCAAAAGCGAAGGCAATCAGCTGGGACGACCCCGACGCTGAGGGACGAAAGCGTGGGTAGCAAAAAGGATTAGATACCCTTGTAGTCCACGCTGTAAACGATGGACACTGGCCATTTGTAGTGTCGACCCTATGGGTGGCGAAGCTAACGCGTTAAGTGTCCCGCCTGGGAAGTACGGCCGCAAGGCTAAAACTCAAAGGAATAGACGGGGGCTCACACAAGCGGTGGATCATGTGGCTTAATTCGATAATAAACGAGGAACCTTACCAGGGCTTGACAGGCTAGTGAAAATCTTCTGAAAGGAAGATCTACCCACAAGGACACTAGCCCAGGTGTTGCATGGCTGTCGTAAGCAGGTGTCTTGAGACGCACCCTTAAATGGGGAAACCTGCGAAACCCTTGCCCTATGTTTTACATGTCATAGGGGACTGCCGTAGTTAATATGGAGGAAGGTGAGGATGACGCCAAGTCAGCATGGCCCTTTGATGCCCTGGGCCGCACACATGATACAATGGCTAGGACAGCGGGTTGCGAAGGAGAAATCCGGAG
>JANBVM010000026.1 GCA_024239015.1 Patescibacteria group bacterium
ATCCATCCTTTTTTATAGTAATTCAGAAATGATTTTTTAACTGCTTCCGAATAATTACTATCCATAGTAAAGGCTGTTCTTGACCAATCTAAAGAAGAGCCTAATTTTTTAAATTGATCCAAAATGATGTCTCCATACTTTTTTTTCCACTGCCAAACTCTTTTAATGAATAGTTTTTTACCTAAATCAAAGCGTGTTTTACCTTCTTCTTTTTTTAGAACTTTTTCCACCCTAACCTGAGTTGCAATTCCAGCGTGATCTGTTCCCGGGATCCATAAGGTTTTGTAACCTTGTAATCTTTTCCATCTGATTAAAATGTCTTGAACCGTGGCATTTAGTGCATGGCCCATATGGAGTTCTCCAGTTACATTTGGAGGGGGCAAGGCTATGGTATATGTTTTTTTCCTTTTACCAGGAAGCTTATCTGGATTAAAAAAACCAGTCCTCATCCAGAACCGATAAATTCTATCTTCCACTTTTTTAGGATCGTAAGCTTTTTGAATCTTAGGTTTCATTTTTCAATTCTTAAATTAGCATTTACACTAACTTTTTTCCAGTCATCAGATAGTGCTGATCCTTCAGTTAACCATTGATAGTAAGCGGTTATAGCTATCATTAAAGCATTATCAGTAGAAAGTTTTATATCAGGCGATAGGTATTCTGTATTTGGTAAGTCTTTTTTAATTTTGGCTTTTAGCTGTTTTCTCAGCTCTCTGTTAGCAATCACCCCGCCTCCTAAAATTACGGTTTTGGCTTTATACTCTTTGGCGGCTTTTATGGTCTTTTTAACCAAAACATCAATAATTGCTTGTTGTGTTTCGGCTGATATAGCTCTAATATATTCTTTTGATTTTCTAATCTCAGGCTTTCGTTCTTTATAATCGTATAAAGCTGCTGTCTTTAAGCCAGAGAAGCTGAAATCATAATTTTTTTGATGCATCATTGGTCGAGGCAGATTAACTTTAAATTTTGAATCTTTGGCCTTAAACTTAGCAGCTTCCCTCTCAATAGGTGGTCCTCCGGGGTATCCCAACCCCAACATCCTTCCTATCTTGTCAAAACATTCACCCGCTGCATCATCTCTTGTTTCTCCCAAAAACTTGTAATGTCCAAAATCTTTAACAAAAATCAATTGAGTGTGACCGCCAGAAACTATTAAATAAATAGCTGGAAAAATATCTTTAAGTTGTTTCTCTGATTTAAAATCAAGGAAATTAGCATAAATATGGGCTTTAATATGGTTTATAGAGAGAAGTGGTAGTCCCAGGTTTTTAGCTAAATCTTTGGCAAAATTGACTCCCACCCAAAGGCAAGGATCTAATCCTGGTCCTACGGTTACAGCTATTAAGTCTATTTTGGGATCTTTAGCTTCTTTTTTTGATTTTTCAAACAATATCGGTAGGTTTTTCTGGTGCTCCCTTTTCGCTAAAGAAGGATAAACTCCCCCATATTTTTGATGGATTTTGACTTGTGAGGAAATAAGGTTTGACAAAACTTTAATTTTTGATAATTTCTTCTCGTTAACTTTAATAATGGCTATACCAGTATCGTCACAAGAAGTCTCAATAGCTAGAATAATCATAATTTAAAGATAAAACTTGCCTTTTTCTAATTTTGAGATAAAATAGAAAATTAAACAAGTTGTTTTGTTAATTTTTGGCCCCATCGTCTAACGGTTAGGACGCTGATCTTTCAAGTCAGCAATAGGGGTTCGATTCCCCTTGGGGCCACATGAAAAACTATATCTCCGTATCTAGAGCTGAAGATTTTGAAAACCCTAAAGAAAAACTCTTATATCGGTTCCTGGAAATTTTCCCTGGTTTTTTGTCTTGGGGAACCCTAATTAGCGCTTTTTTATTATCTTGGCTAGCTCCTGCTGTGGTAGCTATTTTTATTATTATATTCAGTCTTTATTGGTTATTAAAGATTAGCTACTTTTCTTTCCATCAGGTATCAAGTTTCAAAAGAATGAGAAAGAACCTTAAAATAAACTGGCTGGAAAAACTCAATCGGTTTAACAATTGGAAAGAAATCCATCATTTAATAATTTTGCCAATGTATAGGGAAGAAAAAGAAATAGTTGAAAGCTCGTGTCAGGCTCTAATTGATACAAAATATCCAAAGGATAAAATGATAGTGGTGTTGGCCGTTGAAGAAAGGGCTGGAAAGCAGGTTGAGGAAATGGCAAGAGAGATACAGAAAAAGTTTTCAGGAGAATTCCTTAAATTTTTAGTCACAGTCCACCCAAAGAGCATTCCAGGAGAAACAGTTGGAAAAGGTTCTAATACTGCTTGGGCAGTGAAGGAAGTAAAAGAAAAAATAATTGAACCATTAAACCTAGAAAAAGACGATATTTTAGTCTCCACTTTTGACATTGATACCAAACCATATCCTCAATATTTCGCTTGCCTAACTTTTAATTATTTGACAGTTGAAAACCCAAGAAAGTGTTCCTATCAACCAATCCCTGTCTACAACAACAATATTTGGTCAGCTCCTGCTTTTTCCAGAGTAGTTGCAACATCGGGCACTTTCTGGCAAATGATGCAGCAAGAAAGACCAGAATTATTGGTAACCTATTCTTCACACTCAATGCCTTTTAGGGTTTTAGAAGAAGTCAACTATCCTAATAATGTGGTTTCTGATGATTCAAGAATCTTTTGGAAATCCTACCTTTTTTATGACGGAGACTATAGGGTCGTGCCTCTTCATTATCCAGTATCAATGGATGCTGTCTTAGCCAAAGGTTTAAAGAGAACAATAATCAACCAATACAAACAGCAAAGACGCTGGGCTTGGGGATGTAGCGATATTCCTTTTTTATTGTTTGGTTTTTGGAAAAACAAAAAGATTCCTTTCTTTCAAAAAGTTAGTCATTGTTTAAATATCTTAGATGGCTTTTGGTCTTGGGCAACAGGTGTCTTTTTGATCTTTTTCTTGGGATGGCTGCCTTTAATTTTAGGAGGTGAAAAGTTCAATGTCATGCTTTTATCATATAATTTACCAAGAATGACCAGGAATATAATGACTTTAGCTATGATTGGAATGTTCGTATCTGCCATAATCAGCCTCTTAATTTTACCTGAAAAGCCTAAAAAATTAGGAAAATCCAAAAGCCTCTCAATGGTTTTACAATGGATTCTATTGCCTTTTGTCTTAATTGTATTTGGTGGAATCCCGGCTTTGGATGCTCAAACCAGATTGCTTTTGGGAAAACATTTGGAATTTTGGATAACTGAAAAAACAAGGCTATGAATCATATCTTAAGCTACTCCCTATATATATTCTTCGGGATAATACCGAGTATTTTATGGCTGCAGTATTACTTAAGAAAAGATGTAAAACCTGAGCCCAAGCTAATGATAATAAAGGTCTTTTTTTACGGGGCATTATTTACAATACCTGCAATTTTCCTGGAGATAGCAGCCTTTGAGGGAATTAAGTGGTTGGGTTTTTCGTCTCCTCTCCTTTTTATTTTGAACATCTTTTTAGGAGTAGCCTTGGTTGAAGAGTTTTTGAAATTTTTAGTAGTAAAAACTAAAGTTTTAAACAACCCTGAATTTGATGAACCAATAGATGCTATGATTTATATGATAATTGCAGCTTTAGGTTTTGCAGCCAGTGAAAACATTTTAACTTTGATTTCAGCTGGCAACCAAAGTCTTGTTGTGGGCGGGCTTTTATTCCCTTTAAATTCCGCTTTTTTCGGAGAAATATTTGAAATCTCTCTTTTAAGATTCCTGGGGGCTACCTTCTTGCATGCCTTATCTTCAGCAACGATTGGTTTCTTTATTGGTCTTTCTTTTTTTGAAAAAGAAAAGAGAAACAAATTGATATTGATTGGTCTAACGTTAGCCGTTCTCTTGCATGGATTTTATAATTTTTCTATAATGAAAATTGGAGGAAATCTAAAACTTTTAATTCCTTTTGTTCTATTGATAATTTCAGCCATATTAATTTCTTTTGGCTTTAAACATTTAAGGAAAATGGCTGAAGTTAGAAAAATTAGTAATTAATTGATATAATTAGCATATATTATGAAAAGTTCATTTTTCGAAAAAATTAAAAAGGGAATGGGGGTTGAAGAACTAATCGAAGAGGAAAAAACAAAACCAGTAAAAGCAAAGAGAGAGGAGACTGAAAAGGAAGAAAAAACAAAAGAACCAGAGATTAAAACCTTACCTGTTGAGTTAGAGGAAAAAGACAACTCTGTAAAAGAAAAGGCTAAAATAAAAAAGCCTCCAGCCAAGAAGCCTCCTGTTTCTGTTTCAGCTCCGGTAGACAAGAAAACCGAGGACAAATTACCAGAACCAGAAGGACAGTTGGCAATTGATATCTACCAAACTGACTTGGATTTGGTCATTCGATCAGCTATTGCCGGTGTAAAGGTTAAGGATTTAGACCTATCGATAGAAGAAGATCTCCTTACAATTAGGGGAGAGAGAAAAAGGCCCGATAAAGAAGAGGGTGACTATTTTTCACAAGAGTGCTATTGGGGACCATTCTCACGAGAGATAATACTACCAGTCGAGATCGACCCAGGCAGAGTAGAAGCTACATTAAAAGAAGGGGTTTTAATAATTAGAATACCTAAAATCTTAAGAGAAAATAAAAGAAAGATTGTTATAAAAGGATAAGGAGAATTAAACTTAAATTACATTAAAAACCGCTCAACAGGGCGGTTTTTCCATAAGTGCCCTCGGCAGGACTCGAACCTGCAACCCTTGCGGGACAGCATCCTAAGTGCTGCGCGTATTCCATTTCCGCCACGAGGGCAACAAATCATCAATAATTTTATCCTTTTAAACAAATAAAATCAACCCCAAAAAGTGAGGTTGATTTCTTAATTCAACAGACAATTTTTATATAAATCAAATATATAATCCGGTCTTCCTCCTTATATCTTTCTTACTAAAGTAATAAAGCCCTAACAATACCAGGTATAGCCCTTGCAAATAGAGCTATTGCCAATCCTAACATGGCAAACATTATATAGTTCCTTCCCTTGTTGACATTCTCTGGGTTGCCGCCAGCTGTAGCTATGGTAAATCCTCCAATAAGAACTAAAAGGACTACAATTGATACTAAGACAAAAAATATCCAATCAGTAACAGTAAAAACTGCGTCTAGAGCACAACAAAGCCCCCAAGCTTGAGTGTCGGTTTCACTTATAGCGCCTGCCGTGCATGCAGAATCAATATCTGTTTGGTCTCGATTCAAGGTACAACCTTCTACTGGTTGAGCAAGTGCAGTGAAAGAGGGGAAAACCATTATTGACAAAACGCTCAATAAAACTAACCCTGAAAGTAATTTTCTCATTTTTCTCTCTATTTAGCTTTTATTTATCGACCTTTCTTATTCTACAACTATCCTACAAAAGCTTCAACTATCCCTGGAATAGCTCTTGATAACAAAACTACTGCTAATCCTAACATGGCATACATTATATAGTTCCTTCCCTTGTTAACATTCTCTGGGTTACCACCAGCTGTAGCTATGGTGAACCCTCCGATAAGAACTAAAAAGACTACAACAGTAATTAAAATAAAAGATGAAAAATCAACTACTGTGTTTACCGTGTTTACAAAACAAATCAGTCCCCATTTTGGCGTAACGCAGCCATCTTGGTTTCCGGTAGGAGGACAAGAAGCTCCCATGTCTGTTGCTCCTCCGCAGGCCGCTTCTCCAACCCATATTCCTTCATTATAGGTTATCCCCTCAAATTCAATAGTTCTTCCTAACTGACAACATTCTATGGGTTGAGCCAAAATCATAGTCGGCAACAATAAGAAACTAAAAGAGACTAATAATAAAGCTGATAAAATCTTTTTTGCTTTCATATGAATTTTAAATAGTTAATTCAATATTCGACTATTTTATATTAATTTTTCTCATTAGCCAACTTGTCCGCCAACTCCCAAAAGTGTTTTTACCAGAACTACTACGCCTTTTGAAAGTAAAATAATCAGAAATCCTATTGTAGTCCAAATGATTATTCTTTTTCCCCTATTAATCTGTTCAACGTTACTGCTGCCCGTAATAAACAAAAATCCTCCTATAATTATTAGCAAGGGGCCCAAAAAGATGGCAATCGTCAAAATAAAATCAATAATATTATCAATAATGTCTTCGATATTCTCAGCCTGTAGAGGGTTCTTAAGAAAAACTGTATCCGACTCAGAATTTTGAGCGTTAGCAAAAAGAGAGAAAGCTGAAAGTATTATTATCGAGACGGAAATTAAAAGAAAAAGTTTTCTCATTTTTTAAATATTCAGGATGTTTAACAGTAAAGTTGATATGCCCTTGGCAAGTAAAACTATGAAAAATCCAACAAGTGCCCAGATTATTATTTTCTTGGCAGTGGATATTTGTTGGGGCTCACCACCAGCTGTAACAAACAAGAATCCAGCTGCAACAATTACTAAAGGAACTACAACAATTGAAATCTGAAAGATAAAATCAGTGATATTATTAATGATAACCTTAAAGTCATCTTCGGCCAGGGGGTTGTCAAAAGTAATCCCTGCAGGACCAGATACCTTAATAGATGATGCTATGTTATCCCATCCCTCTGGGCCTAGGTCGGCCACACTTGAATCGAAAGTTTGACTTGATCCTTCGAAGTTTGTATCTGCATACAAGATGATTTCGTAGCCAGAAGACACGCTAATAGATGATACACAATCGTTCCAAGAGTCTTCACAGCCTGGGTTATTTGTAAGGTCGTTGTCATCTGAAGAAAAGATTTTAGCATCTCCTTGATAATTGATATCCTGCCAAAGAGTCACCGAGCTTCCCAGTTCAGCCTTTTTTGTCAGAACAAGAAACAGCGTTCCTATCGCCAGAATCGTCAAAAAGAGATAAAGTACCTTTCTCATTTTTTCATTTTACCAAAATTAATCCCCAGTGATAAGTGCTAGCCTCAAATTCCTTTCCTATTTTAAAATCAAGTTCTTCTGATATTGTCTTAATTTCTTCAGGAGAAACCCTGCTTTTAGGGCCTAGGGAGGCTTCCTTTTTCCAATCCACAACTAGAATTTTCCCTTCCTTTTTTAAAACCCTCTTTCCTTCCTCTATGGCCTTCTTTTTATCTTCTATCTGGAATAAAAGATTGGTCATTAAAACTAAATCACAGGAATCACTAATAAGTTTTGATGTTTTCTCTATGTCTGATTTACTTGTTTCAACATTTATAATTTTCTCGAGCTTCATCCTGCTCTTTAGGGCGGAAAGGGGATCTTCTAAGATATCTATTGCATAAACTTTTCCTAGCTTCAACTTTCTAGCTAGGGGTAAAACCCAAAAACCAGATCCACAGCCAAAGTCAGCAGCAGTTAAGTTCTCTTTTAAATTAAGCTTGTTCAAAATATTTACCGGGTCAAGAAATGCCATATCCTATTTAGTTATCTTACCTTTTTTAAGCTCCTACTCAAAGTTCAAGCAAGAATCTTTAATAGGAATTTTTAGAAATAAGCTATTGAGACAACTTTGTCCTCTTTATCCAGCCTCATAATTCTCACTCCTTGGGTGGCTCGACTCAATTTTGAAATAGAGCCAATTTTTATTCTAATCACCTGGGCTTGTTGAGAGATTACAATTAAATCCTCTTCTTTATCGCTTAATATTCTTGACACAACTAGATTGCCTGTTTTTTGGTTTATATTCACGGTTTTAATCCCTATTCCTCCTCTTTTTTGCAATCTATATTCTTTCAAAAGCGTCCTTTTCCCATAACCATTCTCGCTTATTACTAACAAATAGTTCTTAGCCTTTAATTTTGGGTCTTGAATTTCGGATTTATTTATCACGGCCATGCCAATCAACTCATCTCCTTTCCTCAACCTGATTCCTTTTAAGCCAGCTGCTGAACGTCCCATTGGCCTGACCTCTTTTTCCTTAAACCTTATTGATTGTCCTTTTTTTGTTACCAGGATTATTTCATCTTGACCGCTAGTTTTTCTAACCTTTCTCAGTAAATCTCCTTTTTTTAGTGAAATGGCAATTAATCCTGAACGCCTGATGTTTTCAAACTCTTTGAGGGCTGTTTTTTTGATTATTCCGTTTTTGGTTGTCATTACCAAATAATTGGCCTCAATCTTTTTACTATCTCCATCTAAAGGTATTATTGATAAAACTTTTTCCTCAGATGATATCTCCAAGAAATTAAGTAGACCACGGCCTTTGGCAATTCTTGATCCTTCTGGAACTTCATAGGCTGGAATCCTAAAAACCTTGCCTGAATCAGTGAAGAATAAAAGACTGTCATGGGTATTAGCAGTTAAAAAGTGTTCAATAACATCCTCTCCTACCGTCTTCATTCCCAAAATTCCTTTTCCTCCCCTTCTCTGAATCTTATATGTCTTGGGATTAATCCTCTTGATATAGCCTCCTTGGGTCAGAGTAATGATTGTTTCTTCTTTAGGAATTAGGTCTTGATCAGAGATTTGACCTATTTTTTGAACAAAAACCTTTGTTCTTCTTTCGTCTCCGAAATCTTCTTTCAGCTGTTTTAGCTCTTTTTTAATGATTTGCTTTACTTTTTCAGGGCTTTTTAGGATAGCTGTAAGTTCTTTTATCTTAATATTTAGTTCTTTTAGCTCATCTTTAATCTTCTCTCTCTCTAACTTTGCCAAAGCTGACAGCTTTGTATCCAAAATTGCATTAGATTGAATCTCGGTTAACTTGAATTGTTTCATCAAGTTCTTCTTTGCTTCCTCTCGATTGGCTGATTTTCTAATTGTGCTTATAACTGCATCTATTTTTGACAAACACTTATCAAGACCTTCTAAGATGTGGCGTCTTTGCTTTGCCCTCTCTAAATCATACTTTGTTCTCCTGGTGACAACTTCTTTTTGGTGCAAGACAAAATAATTTAAGACATCAGCTAAATTCAAAATCTTTGGTTGGATTCTATCGACTAAAGCTAACATGTTTAAATGGAATGTTTTCTGCAAGTCAGTAAATTTAAAAAGTCTGTTCAAAACCCTCTGCGGCATCACTCCCCTCTGCAGATCAATGACAATTCTCATGCCTTCTTTGTCTGACTCATCTCTAATGTCTCTTATTCCCTGGATTTTCTTTTCTGTAACTAAATTGGCAAATCGAGCAAGTAAAGATGATTTTTGAACCTGAAAAGGAATTTCAGTGATTAAGATTCTTTCCCTATCTTTTTCATCTTTAAGTATTTCTGTTTTACCTCTTGCCAAGATGGGCCCCTTGCCAATAGAATAAGCCTCAACTATTTCTTTTTTACTATAAATAGATCCACCAGTTGGAAAATCGGGCCCTTGAATAAATTGAAAAAGGTCTTCAGTGTCTGATTTTGGATGGTCAATCAAATAAATTATGGCATCACAAACTTCATTTAAATTGTGAGGAGGAATATTAGTTGCCATTCCAACTGCAATTCCCAAAGTTCCATTTAATAAAAGCTGGGGAAGGGGAGAGGGCAATACTGTGGGTTCTTTTCTGGTTCCATCATAATTATCAATAAAATCAACTGTATTCCTACCAATATCCTTTAACATCTCTTGGCCCACCTTTGAAAGGCGCATCTCTGAATAACGCATGTGGGCATATTCTCCTGGGTCATCAATCGAGCCCATGTTACCTTGGCCTTGAATAAGAGGATATCTCAAAGAAAAATCCTGGGCCATTCTCACTGCCGCTCCATATATTGCCTGGTCACCATGAGGGTGGTACCTTCCAAGAGTGGATCCTACAACAGTAGCTGATTTTCTGAACCTAGCATCATGCTTCACTCCATCTTCATACATTGTATATAGAATCCTTCTTTGAACTGGCTTTAGTCCATCTCTGATGTCGGGCAAAGCTCGAGACACAATCACTGACATTGCATAGTCAATGTATGATTCTCTCATTTCTTGAACGATTTCTCTTGTTTCTATTTTGCCAAGTCTATTTTTTGATTTTTCTTCGTCTTCTTTCATTGTGTGTATGGGATTTCGAACTTTAGTAAATCTTTAATATCTTCTTCTAATTTTTGCAATTGAAATTGATCTTTTAATGATCCTCCATCAATAGATATTATTTTCTTTTGAACACTGTTGATATATAGGTTTAAAAGGAAAAGGGCAAGAATTATTATTATTAACCAAAGGATTATCTTTCTTTGTTTTAATGGCAAATTTTGAAGTTTATTGAGAATGCTCATTTAATTCTTCTAATGCTCTGATTAGATCCTGGGGCAGTTCTGATTTAAACTTTTTCTTTTTACCATCTAAAAGCTTTATCTCTAAAAAGCTAGCATGCAGAAATTGTCTTTTTAAGCTCTTGGTAAATGATTCATTTTTAAAACCATAAAGTTTATCTCCGGCAATTGGATGGTTCAAATAGCTAAGGTGGGTCCTGATCTGATGTTTTCTGCCGGTTTCTGGCGCGACTTCTAGCAAGGTGTATTTTTTACCGCTCTTGTCAGAAAACCTTTTCAGAACTTTATACCTTGTAACGGCTTTCCTTTTTCCCTTTGAGCCAGGTTCCAGCGGTAGATAAACTTTTTGTTTAATTCTGTTTTTAGGTGAGCGACCAACTAGGGTTTCAATCTTTCCTTGATTTTCTTTAACAGCTCCTACCACTAAAGCTGTGTATTTTTTAATTACTTCTCTGTTTTTAAATTGCTCTTGTAAAAAAAATAAGGTTTTACTGTTTTTAGCTACCAATAAAATTCCGGAGGTATCCTTATCTAGTCTATGGACTATCCCATGTCTTGGGTATTTGCCAGCGCTCTTTAAATTGGGGAACTGTTCTAAAAGAAAATCAATCAAGGTTTTCTGAGTATCCTGGTTTTCTGAAAAAACAACTACATTAGGAGATTTATCTATCACTAATAGATTATCATCTTGGTAGAGAATGTTAAATTTCATGTGGGCGGTAGAGGACTCGAACCTCTGACCTTCTGCGTGTCGAGCAGACGCTCTAACCAACTGAGCTAACCGCCCTTGTTGTGTGCGCACGGCTGGATTCGAACCAGCGACCTCAGACTTATAAGATCTGTGCTACTAACCACTGAGCTACGTGCGCATATTGAATGTTTCTTTCTTATGCTCATCAGATACCGCCCCTAGTCACCCGCAATAATATTGCAAAAGATCAAAAGCGCTTGATTTTAACCTTAATTGATTTCTCCTTTTTCCCGATTTTTTTTAAAGCCCTGACTTTCTTCTTTCTTCTCTTTTTTTTACCAATTAACTCTTCAAACTCATTTCTTTCAATTGTTTCTTTTTCAATTAAGGTTTTAGCAATTTTCTCTAACAATCTTTTCTTTTTTAACAAGATTTTTTTGGCCATACCTTCAGCTTCTCTAATAAACTTATTCACCTCTTTGTCAATTAGCGCTGCCACTTCCTCTGAATAATTCCTTTGTTCACCCAACTCTCTTCCTAAAAAAACCATCTCTTCTTTTTCACTAAAAGAAATTGGCCCCAAATCTGACATTCCATAGTTTTTAACTAATTTTCTAGCTAAATCAGAAGCTTTCATTAAATCATCGGCAGCCCCTGTTGTGATTTCACCAAATTTTATCTTTTCGGCACCATATCCTCCGAGTAAAGTCGCCATATCAGCCAGAAATTCCGATTTTGTTTTCATTCTTCTTTCTTCTTTTGGTGCTTTCAAAGTATAACCGGCAGCAAATCCTCTGGAGATAATTGAGATTTTTCTTATCGGGTCAGTTTCTGATAAAGAGCTCGAAACCAGGGCATGGCCAGCTTCGTGAAAAGCAGCTATCTCTTTTTCCTTCTTTGATAAAATATGGCTTTTTCTTTCTGGACCCAATAAAACTTTTTCAATTGACTCCAAAAAATCCTCTTGAGAAATATGGTTCTTGTTTTTTCTGACAGCTAAGATAGCTGACTCATTAACAACATTCGCTAAATCTGCTCCAGAAAATCCAGGAGTTCTTTCGGCTACCTCTCTTAAGTTTAAATCCGAAGCCAAAGGTTTTTTTTCAGAATGAATTTTTAAAACTTCTTCTCGGTCATTAATATCAGGTAAATCTAAGACTATTCTTCGGTCAAATCTTCCTGGTCTCAAAAGAGCTGGGTCTAGGATATCAGGTCTGTTAGTAGCTGATATAATTATCACATTAGTATCTCTTTCAAAACCATCCATTTCCACCAATAATTGGTTTAGAGTCTGCTCTCTTTCATCATGTCCGCCGCCAATTCCTGCTCCCCTCATACGACCTACGGCATCCAATTCATCAACAA
The DNA here is from genome assembly GCA_024239015.1 of Patescibacteria group bacterium. Lineage (GTDB taxonomy): Bacteria > Patescibacteriota > Minisyncoccia > Minisyncoccales > JANBVM01 > JANBVM01. The sequence continues at coordinate 12,228 of JANBVM010000026.1, forward strand.
AAATCAAGCTAGGAGAGTTCTTTTTTGCAGTATCAAATAAATCTCTAACTCTTGCTGCTCCAGTGCCCACAAATAATTCTACGAATGTAGAGCCTGAAGTGTGGAAAAAGGGGACACTGGCTTCTCCAGCAATTGCTCTGGCTAACAAAGTCTTTCCAACTCCACTTGGTCCAACAAGTAAAACGCCTCTTGGGATTCTAGCCCCCATTTTCAAAAACTTTTCAGGAGTCTTTAGAAATTCTACTATCTCTTTTAATTCTTCTTTGGCTTCTTTCAATCCAGCTACGTCTCTGAAGCTAATCTTTGACTTAGGATGGCCTTCTGCTCCAAAAAGTTTGGCTTTGGCTTTGGTAAAATTAAAAGCTTGGGTTGCTCCAGTTTTGGCCTGTTTAAAAATCATCCAAAAAAAGAAACCAAAGACTAAAAGCGGCAACACGGCAAACAAAACAGGTGCTAGCCAAACCCAACTACCTCCCTGATCTACTGTATTAATCTCGGTTCTTGTCATCTTTTCTCTTTCTACACCGTAGTTCAGTAAAGATTCAGACAAGGCAATTTCAGTCTCTTTTCTAGACTTAGCAGTTGAATCATCTAAATACACTATCTCCAGTTCGTTACCGGTAACAGTTACCTTTTTTACTCTCTCTTGATTAATATCTTCAGCTAGCTGAGTGATTGATACTTCTTTTATCTCTTTGAAGGGTTGAAAAAATAAACTAAAAACAGCTGACATTATCAGAAAAATCAGTAGAATTAGTATGATGTTTTTAACCAAGACCTTCATGCTTTCACTCTTTAACCGGCCTCAAGCTCATTCGGTGTTCTTTTTCGTCAATTGATAGAACTTGGAATTTATATTTTTTACCTAACTCTAAAACATCTTCCATTTTTCCACTTTCAAACTCAGAAATATGGCAAAGACCTTGAATTTCTTTACTCAGCTGGACAAAGGCTCCAAAAGGATTGAATTTAGTAACTTTTCCTGAAATTATGTCTCCCTTTTTATACTTTTCTCCAACTCCGTCCCAAGGGTCCTTTTTTAGAGCCTTTAGAGACAAGGAAACTTTGTCGCCTGAAACCTCAATGATCTTGGCTTTAACCTTGTCACCTGTTTTAACAACTTCTGCCGGATCGTCAATGATCTTCCAGTCCAATTCAGAAATGTGAATTAATCCTTCGAGATCTTTATCGAATTTTATAAAAGCTCCGAAATCAGTAACGCCTGTAATTTCTCCCTTAACTTCATCCCCGACTTTATAGTTTTCTAACTTTTTTCTTAATTTATCAAAGTCCTTTGCTTTTTCTGAAAGTATAATTTGATTTTTCCTTGGGAATATATCAATAATCTTTACTTCAAAATCCTTACCAATAAACATTTGGAGTTCCTTTAAAATCTTAATCTTTTCTCCTCCTTCAACTTTTGGATAATGCTCACTAGCCAATTGAGAAACAGGCAAAAAGGCTGAAATGCCTGAAATTTCTGCTGTTAAACCGCCTCTGTTTGCCCCCGAGATCCTAATCTTTATTGGTTCTCCATCTTCTTTCTTTTTATTAAGAGTTTCAAATGATAATTCTTTTGAGGCGCTGCTAATTGATAAATCGATAAATCCATCGTCCGTTTCCAAATTAATAATTTTAGCAGTGATTCGGTCGCCTTTTTTTAAACCTCTTAGCTCTTCTTTGGCTTCGAAAAATTCCCTTCCATAAACTGTCCCAGTTCCGATCGGTCCCAAATCCAAAAAAACAGCAGCTCTTTTCTTGCCGATAACTTTTCCCTCTACAATTTCTCCGACTTTTGGTGGTCTCAAAAGACCATTTTTCTCTAATAATTCTTTCATGTATCCCTTATTCTACAATATTCTTTTGAAACTTTCAACCCATTTAGGTGTTGAATTTAGGAACAACTTATGATAAGAATAAGTCAGACTCCAAAAGATAAAATCATAAAATCTATGAAAATTACTTGGCACGGCCAAGCTTTATTTCAAATAACTACCAGCCAAAGCAAAAATAGTCAGGTAAAGCTGGTGATTGATCCTTTTGACAAAAGTGTTGGCTTGAGAGTTCCAAGGATTGAGGCTGATATTCTGTTAGTCACCCATCAGCATTACGACCATAACAATATCAAGTCGGTAACAGGAAATCCTTTTTTGATTGAGGGGCCCGGCGAATACGAAGCAAAAAGCATCTTTGTCCAGGGAGTCCATAGTTTTCACGATGACTCCCAAGGCAAAGAAAGGGGTCAAAATACAATATATGTGATTGGATCAGAAGATATTAAGATTTGTCACTTAGGCGATTTAGGACAAGATGAACTAACTGAAGAGCAAGTAGAAAAAATCGGAGACATCGATATATTAATGATTCCAGTTGGAGGAAAATACACTATACCGGCAGAAAAAGCTTCGAAGATAATGTCTCAGCTCGAACCCAAGATTACTATTCCCATGCACTATGCGCTTCCTAATCTAAAAATAAAGCTGGATCCTTTAAGTAAATTCTTGAAAGCATTTGGAATAAAATCTCTAGCGCCTATAAAAAAACTGTCTATAAAAAAGAGGGATATTCCAACTGAAGAAGCAAAGATAATTATTTTGGAGCCATAACTTGAATTATGAAAGTAGAAAATATGCTAAAACAATTTTTAAAAAAAGGAATCCCTGATATTCGCCCAGGGGATACGGTTAAGGTTTACCAGAAATTTAAAGACAAGGATAAGGAAAAAATCCAAATCTTTGAAGGGCTGGTTATTGCTAGAAAACATGGAAAAGAAATTGGGGCTACAATCACTGTTAGAAAAGTAATTGGTGGCGTTGGAGTAGAAAGAATTTTTCCCATTCATTTACCAACAATTGATAAAATAGAGATACTGAAGAGAAGCAAGGTAAGGAGGGCAAAGCTCTATTATCTAAGAGAAGCGAAAGGGAAAAGGGCCAGGTTAAAAAGAATTGAGATTAAGCCAACGAAAAAAAATAAATTAGACGATCGGGTTGAAGTAAAAGAGGAGAAAAAAGCAGAAGAAGAGCCAAAGGTAGAAAAGAAACCAGAAGTGAAAATGGAAGAAAAGGAAGAAAAGCCAAAGGGGGAAATTAAAGAAACACAAAAAGAGAGACGAGAAGAAGAAAGTAAATAGTACAAGCCCAGGTGATGAAATTGGTAAACATGCTACCTTGAGGTGGTAGTGGGGATTTTTCCCCTTGGGAGTTCAAGTCTCCCCCTGGGCACAATCTGCGGAATTTGGGCAATTAGCTCAGTGGCTAGAGCGCGTCGCTTACATCGACGAGGTCGTAGGTTCAAGTCCTACATTGCCCACACAGAAGAAGCTGCATTAATTAATGCAGCTTTTTTAAATATATTTAGAAGAAAACAATGTTAACTAAATCTTCCTTAGTTTCTCCAGGGATCTCTTGTATATATTCTCATTGAACGGGGTTTTAATTTCTACTCTCTTTCCAAGATTGACCACCGCTCCGTTGTAATATTCAATTTCATCTAAATCTTTTTTCTTTTCCCCCCTTCCTTTGCTGACAATTTTAGCTAAAATATTCCTAAAAAGTGTTAAAAAAAATACTGGTAACGAACTAAATATGCTCGCTAAAAAATTTACTGGGTAATAAGGGAAATTGAGAAACTTACCTCCAGACAATTTAACAGCTTTAACGTATTCTCTTAAGCTCCCTATTTCTTCTCTGAATATTTCTTTATTTCTAAAACCTTCTCTTACTGAAAACCCCCTTGAGGCCGAAGCCATGCCAATTAGATTTAAAAATAATTTAGAATATTCCAAATTCTTAGCTTCTTCCTGAGAAAATTCTGTCACCTTAAAATCAGCTTCTTTAAAAATATCAACAATATCTTTAGTGTCTCCCCCGCCTGAAACTTTGGTCAGAGCAATTCTAATCGGTAAAGAATATTTAATGTGTAATTCATCTCCTAGTTGCTTTCTATCTATGGGGTTAAAAATAATGACTCTTATTAATCCAATTTTCTCTGAATCCTTTCCGAAAATTTCCTTGAGGGTTTCCTTGGCATCTGAAATGGCTGAAATGCCATTTTGAGAAATTAGGAGAGTGGGTGTATTGCCTCTGAATCTTTGAAAATAATATTTAATAGCAGGAGAAACTGGATTTTTAACAGTCAAGAAAATCATATCTGGCTCTTCCTGAAAATCAATATCTTTAACTACTCTTCCATCAAATCTTTCTAATAAGTTGTTTCTGTTGACATATAGTTTTTTTTCTTCAATCATCTTTACTTCTTTCTCTCTGCCCACGGATAAAATATGGGCTGATTTTCTAAGCTCAAAAGCAAACATTGTTCCTGTCCTTCCCCCTATTCCAATTATGGCTACCTTTTTCTTTTCCATATCCTAATCATATCATTAATCTATCTCTTAAATAAATTATCGTTAAATACGTTGATTTTAGATAAAAAAAGTGCTATTTTAAACAATATCAATGGAGAGGTACCGAAGTGGTCATAACGGCGCGGTTTCGAAAACCGATGGTCGCTTAAAGCGGCACGTGGGTTCGAATCCCACCCTCTCCGCCCTTGCCTGTTCTGGTG
>JANBVM010000027.1 GCA_024239015.1 Patescibacteria group bacterium
CTTAAATCAAGTAATTCCAGGTTGGGAAGGTTATCTAATCCGCTTATCCACTCAATCTTATTATCTCTCAGATAAAGTTTTTTTAAATTTACTAGATTGTCAAGCCCGGAGATTTGTTTAATGTTATTAAACAAAAGATGTAAGTCAGTTAATTCAGTATGGTGTTCAAGTCCTTCTATTTCATTCTTTATATCAGTTATATTAAGACCATCTAGAACTAGGGTAAAACCACGACGGAGACCTCCATCAACTTAATTGATTTACTACTACTATATAAAACTCTTTTAATATTTTAATAGCTTTATCCATTAAAAATAAGACATATAATAGCTTAAATGGATTATATACTTAAATAAAAATCTCATAAAATTATAATGTATAGTGTAGACACAGAAAGAATTGATAGAGTAATTAAAATATTGAAGGAAAATTTGGATTTTGTAAATAAATTGGAAAAATCGTTGCTCTATTATAAGTTTTTTCAGAATCTAATTAATCTTGTTTCTATTTTTTACTTATCCCTTCCTTTTCCCATTGTTTATATTGTTCCATTAATTTATCTATTTCATCTATATTTGCTTCTTGGTTAAAAGCAATAGATTTACTAGATTCAAAGTATTTGGCATATATTTCCTTATTTTCGATCATTTGGTTTATTGTGGATATAATTAAGTGTTCTTCTTCTTTACACTCTTCTACGATTTCTATTACCTGTAATCTTCCAAATTTAGTTCCAAGTTTTAAGATAATATTCTTAATTTTATTAATTTTAGTCTGATTAAGTAGTTCTTTTAATTTATTTCTTATATCACGTTTCTTATTTAATTTAAATATATTTTTAGTAATTTCTACAGTAGTTATATAATTTTCTATCGCTTGATCGAATTTCTGTTGTTTTCTCAATGCACTTCCGGTTTTTATTTTGACTAATTCTTTTAAGATAAATTGGATTTAAAATTTTTTTCATTTTATTTTGAATTACTGTTATTTTTTGTAATTTTTCCTTCCCCTTTTTATCGTTTGGGTTGAACTCAAGAAATTTTTCATAGAAATTTCTTGCTTCGTCGAATTCCCCTATTTTAGCATATGATTCAGCTAACAATTTAAAGACAATATAATCAACCGGAGTTAACTTGATAACTTTTTTGAAACACCTTATTGCACCTCTAAATTTGTTATTTGAGAGAAAACTACTTCCTAAACTTAACCATAATTCCGCTGAATCCGGAGCTAGTTTAAGGCCTTCTTTAAAGCATTTAATTGCTTTAATAAAATCTTGATGTTGTAAATAATCCTTTCCTTTGTTTAATTTCTTTTTAGCCTTTTTGCTCATCATAAACCAGTAAGATATTAAATTTAGACTAGCAAGATACATTTTTACCTTTTATCAAACTCATTAATAATAACATTTTGTTGGGCTGCCCACCACACCCAGACTTGACGTATGAAAAAATGGGTTATACCAAGATTCTCTTTCCAGGCATTGGTATTAGACATATGCTCATGACAGATCATAACATATTTCTTACCTTCTTGTTCCCATATATTCTTTAAAAATATTTTACCACAATAATTCACAATCTTTTCTTCAGCGAAGCATCGAGGGCATACTTTTGGATATTCAGAAGTTAGTAATACTTTAATCTCAAAATTAATTTCTGGACGAAGGATTGGGAAGGGCTTATTCTATATTAATAAAAGAAAATCCTTCTAAATATATTACGTTAATTCAGGATTTCAAAGATATTCCTAATGAATACTTGTCTGATATTATAGATGGATTTAAAGATGCTTTGTATGAAGGAAATTTAACTAATCTTGATTTATTATTAAACATTTTCAATGACATTACAAAATTTTTAGTGTCTATCGAAGAAAAGGATATAATTTACGGTATCCAATTCGCTGTAGCTCAGTTTATTGAGGTCATGTTAAATAAAACTTCAATCAAGGCTATTATCGAAAACCAAGAATTAATTTGGTTTTTAAATTGGCAATCTTTGCAAACTAATAAGTTAGATTATAAAAAATATAGTGATTCACAGCGCTATCATAATACACCATTATCTCATTATCTTTACACACTCAAAGGTTTAAAATTTGATAACATGATTGTCCTTATCGATATTTTGCATAAAAATTCAAATAAAGGGGAGGAGATACCTCTCCTTGACCAGTTTTATCAAATAATTCATGAAATTTTAGATCCTAATCTTAAGGAAGGGGAATTAATCAGGGCAATTTTAGGGTATAGATTAAACTCCTTATTAAGAATCAATGAATCTTGGGCGCAAGAAAGATTAGACCTGATTTTCATTGATGATAAAACTAAAAGAAGTTTATGGGATGTAGCTTGGGACTGTTATATCTTAACACATGGATTTTCAGTGAAAATATTTACATTACTTAAATCTCAATACAAAAAAGCTATAAATAGGTTAAATAGTACCAGTCCAAATATTTCTTTTGATGGAAAACAGAGTCTAATAAATCATTTGATTAATGCGTATTTAATTGAAGTAGATGATTTAGATAATGATTCCTTAATTGAATATCTATTTTTACATAGTAATTCCGAGACGAGAAAATTGGTTTGGCAGATTTTGTCAAGCTTCTTAGAAAATATCAATAAAATTGAAGATATTGAAAAGCGAAAAAACATATCTAAAAGATATTTTGATCTTCTAAATTATAGAATTAAGTATTTAAAAGAAAAGGGTAGTATAGAATGAAGATTTATTAACGGAACTTGATCCATTTGGTTTTATATTTTCAAGAATTTTAAATTTAGATAAAGAGCACTTAATGTTATTAAATGACATCCTAGAGTTAACAGAAGGTAATTCTGGAATTTTTACGGGGAGAATATTAGAAAAAATAAAAGATTCTTTAGAAATTGACCAATATGTGGTTTTAGAAATTTTGAATAAATTAGTAAACATTAAAAATCAATCCAATTGGTTAGGTGAACGAACTTCTGATATAATATTTGATATTATTAGCACATTAAAAAACAAAGTAATTTCTCAACAATCCAAATTAATAATAAGACAAATTATTGAGGCAATGTGGAACAGAGGATATCATATATTTTCAGAATTAGAATAAAGATCCCATGGACATCTTGATCTAATTTTATAACAATTTTTTTGTATTTTTAATATATTTTTCTATTCGTTCTTGTTCTTCTTCACCTATTCTGTATAATTCGTAGACTAATAAGTCCACTGCATCTTGCTTCATTGAAATCGCGCTTCCATTTCTCTCAAGATCAAGAATCTCTTTAATATTGGTTTCAATTTTTTGAATTAAATCTTTCTCTTTTTTATTTAATGTGTCATTATTCAATTTAATGGGAATATCCAGTAATGCTGATGTTCCCAGCTCTAAATCTGCATCTTTCTTTTTCCCCATTACATCTAAATAAAACTTAATTAACTTTGAGTTAAGTACTCCTAATAAGTAAGTCATAGACTGTACCAAGTTTCCTTTAATCTTAGGTTTTACTGCATAAAAATAGGAACCAAAAACCCAATCATGATTATTGCTGTAAATGAACCAGAAATCCAATCTTGGGACTCTAAAACCTATAAATATTACTTCGTCAAACTTATCGACATTTTTATTGCTATTGGGGGGTACTTCCTTTATACTCGTTAGTTCAATTTCATTTTCTTCTAAATATTCTGAAAAGGTTTTTATTTCTAAAGCAGCCTTTAAATCATGAATAACCATTACACAACGTTCCAAATCGTCTCGGACAGTATATTTGAAGGTATCACCTGATTGTCTCGATGGACGGAAAAGATCATTTGGAATTTCATCGGGTTTCTCCTCAAAGGTGAATTTATCTCTATAGGGTTTAGATAACATATTATTTTGACTACAAATAAAAGCATCTTTAATTCTAGCGTGAATATTTTTAATTTTTGAATATATATCCATATATTCTTCAACTAAGAAAACCCAATTTTCATTTTTATTCCATTTAGTAATGTCATATTTGCCACAGTATTCCAATACTTCGAGAGGATTTATCTCTCCAACTAATTCTTTTTGCTTTTTCTCATAGATATAGACTTCAAAAAATTTATTTTTCTCGTTAGGAGCCTCTTTTTTATATGATATGATGGTGTTATTAATATCAACCCCTTTGAAAATCTTTAATTCTCTAAAATCAATAATTTTTAAAACATTTACCTTTTCTTTCAAAAATGTTTTTAAATAATTAGAATAAGCTGCTTCAGGCCAATAACGAGAAACGATAAACATGAAATGTCCTCCCTCATTAAGTAAATAATAACTTCGAACAATAAAATCATAGAAGATATCCCCTTGTCCGTGATGTAATCCTTGAAAATAATCCAACTCTCCGAGGATTTCTTGTTCCTTTTTAGGAGCATTAGTTATTCGGAAATAAGGTGGATTTCCAATTATTATATCAAAACCTTTTCTTTTCAAGAATACTTCGGGAAATTCTAAAATCCAATGCAAACTCTTGGCGATATTTAGATCATCTAGACTAAAATCATATTTCCTACAAAATCTTTCATTTAATCTATTATTAAAGTATTTTGTTAAATCCTTTAAGAATGAATTTAATAACACTACTTTTGTTGAATTAAGTGAAACAATCAAAATTCTAACGAGAAAATCCTTTACTCGAAGGACTTTTTTAAAATCTATTAATGTAAAGGTTGTTTTCGAAAGGATCTTATTTAATTGATTGATTTCTTCCTCAATATTTGTTTTAAGGTCTAGTCCTTCGCTGACTTCATTCAAGTATTGTTTAAGTTCAAATACTAACTTGAGTCTGTGGTATAACTTAGTTAATGGCTCAGTTTGAATAAATCCCATTAATCCTTGACCTTCCGGAAATTCCTGTTGATTCAATTCAGTATAACCAATCAAAGAATTACCTGGGCGCAAGTTAAAATGTATATTAGGGAACATTAAAAAATACTTCTGGTCTAAATCAAAATGTTTTGCTAATGAAAGGAATAATCTTGCTCTTGCTACCTTAAGAGCTCGAGGGTTAATATCCACCCCATAGATGTTTTTAGATAATATTATGAAGAATTTTACATATAGATTAAATAATTCCTCTTCTTCAAGATTTAAAAGATCTATTGGTTTTATCTTTCCATCATTTCCAATCACTCTAACTTCCAATCCCTCTTTAATTCCTAGTGTTAATAATCTTTCTCTTATCATTTTATACAATTTTAATAAATATTCAATCGCACTTTCTAAAAAATGAGCCGATCCGACTGCAGGATCTGCAATTTTTACATCTTTTAACACATTAAACACTAGGAATAGAAGGTTTTCATCCTCTGTTTGGAAAACCTCTTTAATATTGGAGAATGACTCATTATTTAAATTATTCAATTTTCCAATAAGAAAGGCGTTTATATTCTCCTCGCATATATAAGCCGTTATCGCTTCCGGAGTATAAAATGCTCCAGACTCCTTTCTTTCTTTGAAAGAGATGATCTTTTCATAAATTGCCCCCAATACATACTCATCAATATTACCTTCCGTCCAATCCCTACTTTCTAAAAGATTTAGAATTGGAGCTATTTCTATATGTTTAGGTTCAGTTTTAATTAATATAGCCGTATGGTTTTCTTTATAAAAAAGGTTATCAGACAGCTCTACTTTCTCATACTCTCCATTTAGAAAAGGGGCAGTCCCTGTTACAACGATTCTTCCCAATCTCTCATCATTAATAAATATATCCTCATCAGGCTGACTCTTCATCCTATCAAATAGGTTTCCCAAGAAATCATAATATGTTTTAAAACCTAATTCCTTGAATTTTCGAAACATATTGATTAAGTATTTTTTATCTTGGTTGAGAAAATTCTTTTCCTGCAAGTACCAAATGATCAATAATTGTAGTAATAAATCTTCTACGAATTCTTCCTTTAAAGTATCATCTGATATTCCCTTTATATTTGTAATCATTTTTTCTCTCGAAAGAGCATACAAATAATAGAACTCCTCAATAACATCGTCTCTAAGAAATAATCTCTCCCAAAACATGATTTCTCCTAAATCTTCAAAAAGATTCTCAAATTTAGTTTGGAAAAGAGGAGTTATTTTATCTAATTTTTTATAGAGCTTTTGAACTTTTATTTGCAATGAACCTGGTCTAATTCTTAGAAATGCTACTTCTTCTTGAGTAAAGATGATACCATATTGTCTTATTGGTTTCTCAACTTCTTCAGAATCTATAATGATTTGGGATTCGATCTTTTTAACAGATGTCCTAAGATCATTGGATTTTTCAATAACAAGCAAAAATTTTTGATCTGTGTCTGGATCTGCTTGAATGACATAATCTCCATTAATCTTTTCATTCTTTTCATCTAAAAAATCGATTACATTATTATAAGATAAATCCATAATTTACTCACATCTAAAACTTAATTTTTAATCTATAGTTTCAAATTCTATTAATTCATTTTCTGAAATGCTTTCAATCGTTCTAATAATATCATCTAATTTCAACAAATCTTCATAGGTCCTTTCAATAGTTGAAATAGTTTCACTATTGGGATTATTCTGAGATATTCCATCACTTATTGCCTTCCAAAAAGAATTTAACCAAGTGTCGAATGCAATTTTATTTAATAATGGTTCAGTGTTTTCAAAAAGATTGTTCTGAACTCCGTCTTTTATTAAAAAGTCGGGAAGATATAATTCAAAGACAAGAGCGTTTATAATTCTTGTTAAGAATACTGACATTACAGACTCTCCATCAGCTTTGAGTACAATCATATATTTCGCTAAAAAGTTAAAGACTTTTTCCTGTTTTATATTTAATGCTTTTAATGGAGTAAATAACGTGATTGAATCATAAAAAGCAACTGTTAATTCTGAGTAATTAATGATGTATCTTTTTACTATATAATCCATTAAATCTGAGTTTAAGATTGCCATTAAAGCATATTCATCAATTCGAAAATCATCTTCAAAGTATAATTTTATCACATTATTTCCAACTAAAGTACTATTAGGTTTTACGTATACCCTATATCTATCATTTATTTTAGTAGTTATTAACAAGGTGGAATCGAATTCTACTCTCCAAGAATCGGAATCTAGCAAATTCGGTGTTGTATAATTAATAAAGTTAATATCAGGTCGGTATTTCTTGACAGTCTTGCCACTAAAAAAATAAGGGATTGAAAATTCCTCGCTTTTTTCCATTCGAGGGGCATCTTTCCCTCTTTTTCCGTGTAAAACATTAATCCTAGCTTTATTATAAATCAGAAAAAATAAATCATCACAATAAAGTAAAAAGCGATTATATTTCTTAAAAATTAGATTTGAAATTTCATTAGGTTTAAAATCTTTAAACCTTCTACTTTTAATTGTTATCGGATACTGTATTTTTTCTTCTTTCTTGAAGAAAATGCTGATCATTTCTAAGGTCACACCTGATTCTTTGAATATTTTTGCATCATCAATTAACTCAAAAAGAATAGTCTTATCCAGCAGGAATTGGCGGATAAGGCTGAATTCATCGACTCGAGCTATAGAGTTATTCACTATTAATCCAAGATATCCTTTTTCTTTCAATAAATAATAGCTTCTTTCAATAAAAATAGCTGATGTATTATATGACCCTCCTACACTCTTTTTATCCATTGAAACTGGATTCCATGTTTTTTGTAGTATTTCCCGCTCGTTTTTTTTAATTGAATTTTGACCATAAGGAGGGTTTCCAACAACAATATCGAACCCTTTTTGTTCTAAAAAGACTTCGGGAAATTCAAGGATCCAATGAAAAGGATTAACATTCCTTATCTTTTCTGTTGAAACTTTACTTTTTTCTGCAAAAATATTATCGATCTTTACTTTAAAAAGATCCGTTATTTCATTAATAAGGGCATTTAAGGGTAGGAGATTATTTGAATTAAGTGAAACGATGAGAATTCGAATTAATTTTTGCTTAGTTATAAGAATCTTCTTAAAATCAAGATTATCGATCTTTTTTTTCCTAAGAATTTCATTTAAATTAAGTACTTCTTGTATTATATCTCCTTTTAATTTAAGGATCTTAGCAGTTTCGAAAAGATGAGACTTTAATTCTGATACTAACTTAATAGATGTCAAGATCTCTTCTGTCTTATCATCATCAAGAAAGTCAAATAGTGTACTTTGAATATCTTCTTCCCCAGTTAATATTTGGAGGGTGCCAATTAATGAATTTCCTTGTCTTAAATTAAAATGCACATTTGGGAATCGGATAAAAGTCTCATTATTAGAATTAAAATGCTTTGCTAAAGACATAAAAAGCCGTGCTCTAGCTACTTTTAAAGCCCTAGGATTTATATCTACGCCATAAATATTTCTTGATAAAATAATGAAAAATTTTAAATATAATCTCAATTGTTCTTTTTTGTAGTCTTCCATTAAATTTATTTCCGTTAAGCCTTTATCATTTGAGGCTATAATAAATAACCCTTTTGCATATCCCAATTTTTTAGCTTTTTCTATTATATTTTCATATAACCTCAATAACACTTCCATCGCACTCTCGAGAAAATGAGCTGATCCAACAGCTGGGTCTAAAATCTTGAACTTTTTTAGAAATTTAAATATCTTCAATATATCTTCTTGCGAACCATTAGCTATTATGGCTCTAATATCTCCATCTCTTGAAGGAAATAGATTTTCTTTAATATTCTCAAATATTATTCTTTCACAAATATAGGAGGTGACTACTTCAGGAGTATAAAATGAACCTGTTTCTTTTCTTAAATTAAGTGACATTATTTTTTCATATATTGCCCCTAACACAAATTCATCAATATTTCCTTCTGTCCAATCTCGACTTTCAAATAAGTTTAAAATTGGCACTCGAGTTATTTTCTTGGGCTCAATTATTTTCAGATCTTCTACTAAATCTTCCATGTAGAATATATTATCAGAAATATTAATCTCTTCAAACTCTCCGTTAATAAAGGGAGCTGGCCCCGTCACAACAACCTTTCCAAATTCGGCTGATTCATGATATAATCCATTTGTCGACTCACCCATCATTATTTCAAATAGATCTTTCAAACAAGAATAGAAGCTGTGGTAACCCAAGGTTTTATAGTTTTTGAATAAATCAATACAATAATTGGGATTATTATCAAGAAATCCTTTTTCTTGAAGATACCATGTGATTAACAATTGCATTAGAAGATCTTCCCCAAATTCTTCTTTTTCGTCATCGGAAGAAATTCCACGAATGTTACTAATCAAATCTTTCTTGGCTTTTCTATATAATTGATAAAATTCTTCGATAATATCACTTCTATCAAATAGTTTATGCCATAAATCAAAATCTCCGAAATTTTTTACTAATTTCCTAAATTTCTTCATGAAAACTGGGGATATTTTAGAAAGAGACTTTTTTAATATCTGAACGTCAATTTTTAATGTAAAAGGTCTCTGTCTTATGAACACTACATTAGAATCATCAAAAATAATACCAAATAAGAGAATGGATTTTTCAGTTTCTTCAGAATCGGTAAAAATTTTATTTCGCGTAAGATTAACAGTTTCTTTTAGAGAATTGGTAAAACATAATCTGAGTTTGTAATTTTGGCCTGTTGATTCATCTTCAGAGATGATATACTCATTATCATTTAATTTTTCAAATTCCCCTTCGAGTGTTTTGAATAGGACTTGATAATTTAATTGTTTCATTATGGACCCTCCCAACCAAGGATTTTATAATAAAGACGTCTATTAGTATCCGAACCGGGATTAAGAAAAGCGTATGCTTCATCAATCAATATGGGCAACCCATTAGGTTTTATATTTTCATTTTTATCTATGGCACCCTCCCCAATTAGATGTTTTTTAAAATCTCCAATATCCCTTGTATTCATTTCAACTAAAGGCAGATAGTCAACCAAAGCTATTATTTTACTCCGATCTATTCCACTCTCATCCAAAGTTTTATGTTTTTTCTGTTGTCGTAGAAAAACTAAAAGTTTTCTAAGAAATCCTCTTTGAACGATCATTCCCTTGTATTTTTCCATTATTTCACTTTCAAAATAATGATCAAGAGAACTTATTCTATCATGCACCATCCTGATATTAAATTCTTCATTATGTTCTTCAGCTTTCCATAAGTCTTTGAAGATTTTACAAGTAGCATCCTTGACATCTTCACCTTCTAAAGTCAATATGAACTGATTGGCTTTAGTAGTTCCTCTATATAGTTCATATACTCTAAATAAATTCCTGGTTTTTGTCAATGTATACAGAGTTTTTTTCTTATCAAGGTATTGCTGAATCTCGTCAAAATCGTGTTTGCGTAACTTTAATTCTGCCTGAATAAAATTTAATAGCTTAAATTTCTCAATTTCTTCTTGTTGTACGATATCTGTTAAATATTTAGCATCTCCGGTTTGACTTAGCTTCTCTAGCTCGCTCAATTTAGCGCTAGCTAAGTCTTTGATTTTCTTTTCAAAAGTCTCATGCTTAATTTCTTCATCTTCACTCAGAATATAAAACTCTTTTCCAACTAAATAAGTAATATCCTTTATCTTACTGCTGAGTTTTTCCATTATCCCTATAATGGCATTTAATTCAACGCCCGGGCTAAAATTTCTAACAAACACATCTCTTTCATTTCCAATTCGGTTTACTCTTCCTACTCTCTGAACAATCTTCATAGGGTTCCAGGGAAGATCATAATTAATCACACCATCTGCATCTTGTAGATTTACTCCTTCACTTAAGGAATCCGTTGACACTAATATTTCAATATCACTTCTAGCAAACTGCTTTGAGTTGTTAGCAATAGGTGCAAACCTTTCAATGAGATTCTCCTTCTGTTGTTGGTTTAAATCACCAGTTACGATTTTGATTTTCAAACCTTCCTTGGAAAAAAGATAGGATAGGGTTTTTTGTTGATCCTTCACCCAATTAAGCAAGTTTTCATAAATATAATATGCTGTATCTCTGTATTGAGTAAAAATTATAAACTTTTTCTCATTAACATCATCATAAATTAAATCTTTTAATTGTTGAAATTTTGGATCTTCATACACAGGTATTTTTACTTTTCCTGTCTTCCCCGAAAATTTTCCGATTATAAGAGGCATCCCTGATTGTTCCAGCAGTTTAATATCGTCAATACGTACTTTAAGCTCGGTCAATAATCTCTTATCTCTTTCTAATTCATCCTTGAATGCATTTAATCCGATTTTAAGACTTGAAACTAATGAATCTAATTCATCAATATTATCACAATAATTATAAAAGTCTGATTCTTTTTTGAAGGAATTTTTTATCATTTGAACAAGCTCCTCTTCATCATATGTAAGCAAGTTTATTATCAATCGCAATCTCGGATCGATCCTTCCTTCTTCTATATCTACATCATCTTCTTCAAAATCTTGGATAGCGTCTTCTTTCTCGGCAATTTTAATACATGCTGAGCTAAATTCTTTTAATTCACCTAGAAAATCTGAAGAATTAAAATTTATAACTTTGTCTATAAACTTATTTAATTCTTTCAGGAATAACTCATTTTTAATCAGTAATTTAGTCAAGGTCCGCTCAAAAGCGAAAATACTGCTTTCTAGACGTTTTACAAGGAGAAACTTTAGTATTCCCCCAATTGGTACCATAATTTTACTATCCTCTGAGTCTTCTTCAACAGCTTTATCCCCGCTAAAAGCCACGTATCCAGAGCTATACAGCTTTATGAATGTGAATTCTAAATCTTCAAATAATTCCTCTAGGGATTCCACAAAAGAATAATACTTTACAAATCGTTTTTCCTTCCTATTGTAAGTGATTTTAATAGGAATGGGATCCTTAAAGGAATATTCTACTCCTCTTATGTTGATCTTTCCATTCTTCCCAAAACTATCCATAATATATTTTCTTGTTCTTAGGATGATTAGCTTTTTAAAAACGTCATCCTTGATTTCTTGAGCTTTTATAGCAAGGTCCCTCTCCAAGGAATCATCTTCTTTCATTTTTATCTTAATATCCCTATAATCCATAAACAATTTTGTGAGTTGAATGTTCCTTCGCTTAAAATTAGTAAAATTGTTATCAGAAAAGATTTTAATGAGATTGTAGATGTCCCAGATATTGTTATTGATGGGAGTTGCTGTCAAAAGCACAAATTTATTTCTGAAACTGTTTTGATCATTTTTTTCCTTGAATCGTAAGGCTTTAGCATTATTCCAGCGATTAGTTGCTCTATTTCGGAATTTATGTGCTTCATCAATTAGGATCAAGTCATACTCTTTATGAAATTCTGAACTGTATATTGTCTCAGGACTCATTAATCCAAACTTACCTAAAGATAGAAAATGGACTTCTCCTACATAGTTATTTCCACTAATTTGATATTTTTCAATCCTGTTTACTGTTTCAAGTTCTACGTTGTGAGTTTTTGAAAAAAAGTCTCCGCTCTTAAATAATAAATGTTTCCATTGTCTAATTAAAGCAGGAGGTAGAATTAAAAGAACTTTTCGAGGTTTATCGATCCCATAACTTTTAGGATCCCATTCCAGTAAATTTCCAGTAATATATTCCTCAATTAATCCTGCTCCAATAAAACTCTTTCCAAGACCCACACTATCAGCTATTATACAACCATTAAATTCAGAAATAATTTCAATTGCATTAAGAACACCTACTAGTTGAAATTGTGCTAAAATATCTTCTTTTTCAATTGGATCAATACGTCCTTTTAACCAGATCCAAGTTAAATATTTAAATAAAATTTTTGGAGAGACGTATTTACCAAATGGATTTTTCTTTCTTGGGCTTAAAGCATTAGAAAATTTAATAATTTCAATGAGATCATCTTTAAAATCTTCAGAATGGTTATCCCATAGATCATAGAACCACTTATATAAATAAATTACTTGTTCTCGATCAGTAAATCGGGTATTTAATTCCTTACTTGTCTCAGTTCCGGGACGTGTAAAATTTGACGAGCCCACGATTGCGGCTCCTGGTGTAAACTCCTCTGAATCTTCTAATTGAGAAGGATTATTGATAAAAAGATAAAGTTTTGAATGGAATTTACCTTCTGTAAAAACCTTAAAGTCAATGTATCCATCTTGTATTAGTTGATATAATTCCGTTAGATTTTTGATATTTTCATTATTCAATTCCCCACTTAGATCTTCTAGTAACTTGGTTTTGATCCTTAATTTGTAGCCTGTAGATATTTCTTTAAAGGTTGGAAAATCTAATTCTCTCCCAATCAAAATATTAAAAAAACCCTTCTTCATATCTGCGGGTAATTTTTCCTTAATAAGATTCCAACCGCTTAAAAAGAAATAACCAACTGCAAAATTAGCCTCCTTCGATTTAGCTATTAATTTTTTTATGGTTTTTATTACTTTTCTATCTGGGCTGTTATCTAAAATATATGACATAACTATTTCAACCTTGGAATTTAATATTATAGTAGAATTGTATGATCAAAATGAACTTGCATATTTTAATTCGGGATTTTATCCTTTTATATTTCATAAGTAAAATTGCAAAACATAAAAATGACGCTAGTAAATCAAAATCAAAAATTTAGGATTTAAAATTTGATTTTTAAATTCGTATTAAATCGATTTTTTCGATAGATTACCAGATCCACACAAGGGACAGAATTTAGGTTTATCTCGGTCGGTGAGGACGGTCTTACACTCTTCGCAGTAGACTTCTACTGGTCTTGATTCCGAAGAAGTCCCCGAGGGTACCGATCCTTCAATTCTTGACAAACTTTCAATCATCTTATTTTCAACTAAGTATTTTCCGACCTTTCTCGCAGTCTTAATATCGTATTTTAACGAGTTTAATAAATTGTAAAGAGTTGGATTATCGAATTTATTTATCGCTTCCGTAGCCATTTTATCGATCTCTTCATTACCCTCAAAGGATTCTTGCGGAAGTTCGGATATCAACTCCTTAAATTCGTCAAGTTCGTTTATTCCAATACCTGCAATCCTAATAATTTCTTTATCAGACACTTCTCTTTTACTTTCAATTTCGTATTCAAGTAATTTAATTATTTTTTTTGTCAGTTCTTCATTTTTCTCGTCTACCAAAATTTCAATAGCATTGAATAATTTATCCTTGATTAAAAAAGATACACATATAATACTAACCCTATCCTTGTAGGATTGGTGTGGCGTATCATAAATTCCAATAAATCCTTTTTGTCGTAGATTAGAAAATAATGATGTATTGTTCTTGTTTAAGTATCGTATGTAAATCTCGTCTCCTTCTATTAACCTTACCAAAAAACGAACAACATCCAGTTTGTTGTTATCTTTAATGTTCTTTATGTATTTTTTTATATTAACTTTTTCAGGTTTCCATTTTAACTTTAAATCCTCAATGATTTTATCAAGAAACGGTATTAACTCAGGGGACGATGAACTGTTGTCAATATTGCCTGAAGAAATCCAATATAGTACCTTAAGGATTCCAGCGTGTATTATTTTGTTTTCATCTACATTACTACCATAAATTGCGTTGAACTGAGCTTGCACGTTATTATATTTAACAGGGTGGTTTTTATAAATGTTCAGAAAATTAATAACTTCTTCACTAGCCTTACTAATTCTTCTTTTTATGAATTTAAAGAAAATACGATAGTGACTCTTATTGATTTCAGCTATAATCTTCTTTTGAATATCGTAGATATCTCCCTCTTTTTTTACTAGTCCGCTTAATTCTTCTTTAAGTTCCTTAATAACCTTTTCTACTTATGATATTGAAAACTCATGAGCTATTTTTAAGTTTTTCATTATGTGGTCGTAATTTACTTCAAACCCATACCCAGCAGTCATTGAAGTTGGGTTTAAAGCCCATTGCAAAAAGCCATCTAGCATTACGATGTTTTTCTTATGTTTATTGAGCAATTGTTCAACCATTTTTTTTTCACTTTTTTTTATGGATTTTTTTAGATATGTATTAATTAGAAGACCAGTCTATTAGTATTAGTTTATATATTTAAATTTCCATTTTTAAGGTTTTTAGCTTTTTTTTTATCAAATAAATAATAGTAAGGTTTAATTCCCCTCGAATGAGCTCTTTTTATTTTAATCTATTTTTAGCACTTCAATTAGTAGCTAAACCTTCACTGATAAGTTTTAAGAAGGATGAAAATCACCGATTTACGGCAGTCTTTGGTTTTAAATGAATAATTCTCTTTTTTCTTCCTAAGTCAAATCTCAAGATCCAGATTTTTCTTTATATACGTTTGTTTGTATATTTTTTCAAAATTATAATCAAAAAGCTTTAATGGAGGATTGGAAGCCGTGTCAGCTAAAATAAATCTTGGTATAGAAATTCATGATATTGAAAACAGTAGAATAACCGATAATATTCCCCTCAACAATTTTAAGGGTAACCTTCTAATTTCACAAATCTTGTTGATATTTAAATTCTAGAGGTAAGTGAATCGATCTAATAGAGAAAATGTATTTTTTTTCATTAAACTCGATTATTGGCTTTTTAAAATTCATTAATTCTTTAAACTTCTGCATCCAATTTTTCCTCTCTGTCTTTCAAATGTTTAAAATGGTAATGAAATCTGTCTATAATTACATAATTTAAAATTAGTAATAATGGAATCATTACAAACCCAAGATTATAAGAACTCTCTGAAGTTAATAAAGGAATAGAATACCCAATAATAAATGCAAACAATAAGTTAATAGATAATAATAGCCAAATTAACACTTTCTTCTTAATTATTTGTTCCATGGTTTACAAAACATAAATTTATGATATAAAAACAAATTAATCATGATAAAAAATCTTTATTAAAGGTTAAATAAACTGATATTTAATTTTATTTCTAATCTCTTTTAGTCAATTTATTTAAAAGCTATTAGAAGCGCTTTTTAGGTTTGTTTAAGCCAAAAAATTAAAATTAAATAATATGATAACTTAATATCTAATAGAAATTTCAGAATAAAAGGAGTTTGTGGAGTCCAACAATGGTTCTTGAAGTGAAACCACCACCAAAAGAAAAAAATAGTCTAACATATACTCTCCAAAATTTCGTTGCTAAGTCAATTTTGCCTGTAGAAAAAGACTTAGACTTACCCTTATTGGCTACCAAATTAAACAATTCAAAATATGACAAAAACAGCTTTCCTGGACTTT
>JANBVM010000028.1:0-7437 GCA_024239015.1 Patescibacteria group bacterium
CTCTTCCGATCTAAAATAATATTTTTAGCCATTGGGTTGAGGTTGATGGAGAAAGGTCAATTCAGGAAGTCTCTGCAGAAGTTAAAAAAATAATAGATAGTCTAAGATTATGAAAAAATCTGAATTTAAACCTGTTATTGGTTTGGAAATACATGCTGAATTAAGAACTAAATCAAAAATGTTTTGTGGCTGTGCTAATGATTCCGATGAACATCATCCTAATGTCAATATATGCCAAATATGTCTCGGACACCCAGGCACACTTCCTGTAATAAACCAAGGGGCTGTTAGAGAGGTTATTAAATCGGGTTTAGCTTTAAACTGTAAGATATTAAAGGAATCTAAGTTTGATAGGAAAAACTATTTTTATCCTGATTTACCAAAAGGATATCAAATATCTCAGTACGATAAACCATTCTGTAAAGATGGGTTTTTGAAAATAGGGGATAGAAAGATTAGAATAACGAGGATTCATCTAGAAGAAGATACGGGGAGACTTTTGCATCCAAAAGGAGCTAATTACAGTTTAGTAGACTTTAACAGGGCCGGCATTCCTTTAATGGAACTAGTTACAGAGCCCGATATTGTTTCAGCCCTGGAAGCCAAGAGGTTTGCCCAGGAACTTAGATTAATTCTACTTTATCTTAGAGTATCTGATGCCAATATGGAAAAAGGTCAACTCAGAGTAGAAGCCAATATATCAATTTCTCTTAAAGCTTCAAAAAACTCCAAATTGGGCACCAAGGTAGAAATTAAAAACCTCAATTCTTTTAAAGCAGTGGAAAGGGCGATTAACTATGAAATTAAAAGACAGGCAGAAGTCATTAGAAAGGGGAAGAATATTTTACAGGAAACAAGAGGTTGGGATGAGATAAAGCAGGTAACTTTCTCTCAAAGAATAAAAGAAGAAGCCCAAGACTATCGTTATTTCCCAGAGCCTGATTTGCCCCCACTTACTTTCACTGAAGAACAAATTACTGAAATTAGAAGTGAAATCCCAGAACTTCCTCAATCTAGAAGGAAGAGGTTAACAAAAGAGTACAAATTAGACAGAGAGGTAGTTGAGTTTTTTGTTCAGAATAAGAGTTTGGGGGAATATTTTGAAAAAGTAGTTAGTGAGTTTGAACCGCATCTCTCCAGGAAAAAACTTTCTGACCTAATAAGTTTAGCTACAAATTATATAGTTACTGATTTACAAGGATTGATGAAAGAAACAGGTGTTTCTGGAGAAGATTTACTGATAACTCCAGAGAATTTTGCTGAGTTTATCACTTTGATTGAAAACAAGAAGATATTAAGAAAAATTGCAAAAACAGTTCTTTCTGAAATGTTTAAAAAAGGAGCTGACCCTTCTCATATTATTGAAGATAGGGGATTAACCCAGATAACCAAAGAGGATGAGATTATAAATATTGTCAGGGAAGTTATTTCAAAAAACAAAAAAGCAGTCTCAGACCTTAAGAAAGGAAAAGAGAATGTCTTCCAGTTCCTAATCGGTCAAGTAATGGCTAAAACAAAAGGAAGGGTCGATCCAAAGACAGCTAGTGAGATTATTAAAAAGGAATTAGAAGTTTAATTTTCCAGAAAATCTTTTACTATCTCTTTAGCTTCTTGGTGGTTTTTAATCCAGTGAATTCTTTTATCTCTTTTAAACCAAGTCATTTGTCGTTTAGCAAATTGTAAAGTATGAAGCTTAATTTTTTCTTTTATTGACCCTTCTCCTTTTTCAGCAAACCATTCATGGTAACCAATCGTTCTCAGCAGGGGAGACCCGCCATATTTTTTAGTTAAATTTTTTACTTCTTTTTCTAAGCCCAGTTTGAATATCATATCTGTTCTCTTTGATATTCTTTTTTTCAATTCTTCTCTGGATAATTTTATCCCAATCTGCAATGTTTCAAACAGAGATTTCCCTTTGTTCCTTTGTTCCCAGAAAGGTTTTTTGGTGATCCTACAAACCTCAATTGCTCTAATTAACCTTCTTTTGTTTTCCTTTTCAATAAGCTTTGCCCCTTTTGGATCCAGTCTCATATAAATTCTAAATAACTCTTTCTCATCCTTTGTCTCTAACTCTTTTCTTAATTTTTTTTGAGGTGAAACCTCTGGAAAATTAATATTGTCAACTACAGCTTTGATGTAAAGACCTGTTCCCCCGACCAAAAAAGCAACCTTTTTCCTTTCTTGGATATCTTTAATGGCTTTTAGAGCCATTTTTTTATAGATAGTTACATTGAATTTTTGATTTGGATAAACTATATCAATCAGGTGGTGGGGAACAGACTCTATTTCTTTTTCAGTGGGTTTCGATGTCCCAATATCCATTTCTTTATATATCTGCCTTGAGTCAGCAGAAACTATCTCCCCATTAAATTCTTTAGCTAACCTTACAGCTAATCCTGTCTTCCCAATAGCTGTGGCCCCCAGAATCACTATTAATTTTGGCAATCCTTTCTTTTTCATATATAGTTCTCTATAACAAAAAAACAGCCCTTTTAACAAGACTGCTTTTTTGGCTAAAATTATTCGTTTATTGTGATGCCACTTCTTACTTTAACAATCCTTCCTTTAATAACTCTTCCCTGAATCTCAGTTTTGAATCAGGACAGGTATCATTTTTTACCCAACCTAATGGAACGTCACAAGGGGTTGGGAAACTTCTGCATTCTCCGGTAACTTTGTTTTTAGCTGGAGTAATGACCTGAATACATATTTCTGGCTTAGGACAAACAGGAACCTTGCACTTTTCTTCAACACAGACTGAAGTAAGTCCTGAGCAACGAGACAAGGGACAATCTTGGTCAGTTTTACACTCAAAAGTAGTATCTAATTTTTTACAAATAGCATAAGCTTTATCCGTTCTGATTTCTTCTAACACTTGACAACATAGCTTGCTCACTGAACCCAATAAAGGGTTTCTGTTTACTCTTTCTCCCTCTCTTGCACAAGACAGCTCAGCCTTACATTCTCCCCTATAGGCAATTTTTACCCTTGCCTTTTTAGCTCCACAAATATTCCTATATATTTCTCCGTTTATTCCACAAACTGGTGCTAGAGTTTCGGCACATACTATACTTGTGTCACCATCTGTAGTTTTTATGAATCCAGCTCGTACCTCCATAATTCTGATAGCGTTCCTAGATAGGGCAGCTGAAGCTGTTGCTTGGCCGAAAGCCAGGCCATAATCTTCTTTTTCAAAAGCCTCTTTAGCAGATGCTAATTTGACTTCAGCCCCTTCTACTAATCGATAGACAGCTGGCATTTCTTCTTTTTCAACATCTTTTTCAACTATTAAAATCTTTGTTTTTTCTAATAGCTTTTCAGCTTGGATAATTTGTTCTTTTACTCTCTCTGGAGTTATCTTGTCTAGATGTTCAGCTCCTAGTCTTTCAGCGTGCTTGTCTCTCGTGCTTTTAATAACTGATCTTAGTTTTTCTGAGAGTTCTTTTCCTTCCAGGCTCCCTAGAATATCCAGATGTTTAATTTTATCTCCACTGATTCCAGCCATATATCCCTTAAACCTTTCTTGTTCTTCAGGAGAAAGATTCTCTAGTTTCTCACGGAATCTTTCTAACATGCGCTCTCTTATTTGCTCAATCCTTTCTTTCATATCTTCTGGAAACTTCTCTTTTAAATCGTCAAATATTTCCAGGTTTTTGAAGTTCTTAAACTTGCTACCTTTTAATCTGTCCAAATTTTCTTCCAATCTTTCAGGAATCTTGTCTTTATCTTCTAGCTTCAACATTACATCTTTGAATCTTTCCAAATGCATTTCTCTAGCTTCTTTTATTTTCTCAAAAACCTCAGGCGGTACTTGACCTTCTAATTTATGAAGTATTCTTTGATGGAGAGCTTGATGCTGAGTAAATTTATCCAAAAACCTCTCTACTCTTTCGTTATCTCCTGCTTTTCCCTCTATTCTTTCTGTTATTTCTTTTATACCCTCAACTTCTTTTTGATAACTTCTAGTGGCTCTTTCGAGCAGTATTGGGCTTTTCTTTCCTTCAACCATCTTTTTTAATTCAATTAATCTTTCATTGGCAAATTTTTCTTTTAATTCTGCTTTAGCTATAGGATTAAACGTAAAGAAAGACCTAACTCCTCTTGTTAAATTTTTTAGGAAATAGAATGGATTATCGGGTAAAACTGTAGGTTCTCCAATGCCTAGATCGCTAGATTGGATATCTTCATCAAGATTAATCTCTTCTGTTACGTCTGTTGCACCTTGAGTTAAGGCGACTCCCCCCATAAGAGCTAAAGTTATGACCATTAAGGCCAAAATAGATTTGGTTGAGTTTTGCATATTATTATATGTTATTTTTTATCTTCTATTTCTATTTTCTTATTTTCGATAAATCTTGTCAACCTAATTATACCCAAGTCTTTACTTTTTGCCCTTACCCTGACTGATTTTGCTTTCATTTCTTTATCACCGACAACTAGTAAATAGGGGATTTTCTGCATCTCTCCATTGCGGATCTTTTTAGACACGGTCTCATTTTCATCTTTGACCTTATATCGGAAATTGTTTTCTTTAAGATTTTCTCCAACTTCTCTTGCATATTTTTCATGCTTGGAACCCACCGGTATCACCCAGATTTGTTCTGGAGCCAGCCAGAGAGGGAAAAAACCTGCATAGTGCTCAATTAGGAAGGCCATGGTTCGCTCCAACGATCCAATAGAAGAACGATGAATAACTACTGGCTGCTCTCCTTTGCCCTTTTCATTTACATATTGCAGCTTAAAACGAGCTGGTAAGCAGAAATCGTATTGTACGGTAAAAGCAGTATCTTCATGGCCTGCTACATTTTTCATCTGAATATCAATTTTAGGACCATAAAAGGCGGCTTCATCTTTGGCTTCAATATAAGGAGCTTTAATTTCTTTGAGAACGGATCGGAGAGTTTTTTCTCCCAGCTCCCAGCTTTTGGGATCATCATAATACTTCTTCTTTTTTTTACGATCACCCAATGATAAGCGGAACCAGTAATCTTTACCTCTCTTCAGTTTTAGTTGAGCTGCTATATAGTCTATCAATTCTATTACTTCTTTTACTACCTTGGCTACTTGGTTTTTACGACAAAAGATATGAGAATCAGCAAGGCAGAAACTTCTTACCCTCATTAAACCGGTTAGCTCTCCAGATTTCTCATAACGATATAATTTTGCCACTTCAGCTATTCTAAGTGGTAGCTCTCTATAACTTTTTGGCTTGTCCTTGTAGAGCATGAAGTGATGGGGGCAGCTCATGGGTCGTAAAACCAACTTATCATTATCAACCTGCATGACTGGATACATGATGTCTTTATAATATGGATAATGGCCAGAGATTTCATAAAGCTTAACTCGAGCCAGATCAGGGGTGTAAACATGGTGGTAGCCTCTTTTGATTTCTTCATCAACTACAAAGCGCTCCAGCTCACGTCTAATAGTAGTTCCTTTCTCAGTAAGCAGAGGAAGACCGGATCCTACTTCTTCTGCAAATATGAAGAGATCTAAATCTTTTCCTAGTTTTCTATGATCTCTTTTCTTTATTTCTTCTAGTAACTTAAGATGCTCGCTTAATTCTTTTTTAGTTGAAAAAGCCACCCCATAAATACGAGTTAACATTGGATTTTTTTCGTCTCCTTGCCAATAAGCCCCGGCCAACTTTGTTAACTTGAAAGCCCCTGGATTTATTTCTTTGCTGGATTTAACGTGAGAGCCCTTGCACAAATCAATAAAATCACCACTTTCATAAAAAGTTATTTTCTTTTTTTCCTTTTTGAATTCTTTCATTAACTCCAGCTTATAGGGTTGTTCTTTGAAGATTTTATTTATTTCTGATTTGGATAGCTTTTTGCCTTTGAAAGAAATATTTTCTTTAAGTATTTCTCTCATTCTTTTTTCAATCTTTGGCAGGTCTTCTGAGCTTATCTTTTTTGATAAATCGAAGTCATAATAAAATCCATTTTCAATTATGGGGCCAATGCCAAATTTCACGCCAGGAAAGATATCTTGAACAGCGTGGGCCATTATATGGGATAAGGAATGACGTATTGCTTCTATTTTTTGTTTTGGCATATTTTTGTATTTGTTTATTTTATCATAGAAAGTGCATTAAATAAAAAACCTCTTTTCAAAGAAGCTGATTCAAGAATCTAATATATTAAATTCCTAAACTAGCCCCCAAAAGAGGTTGTAGTAGTGGTTGTTGTGGTGTTTAGTTTAAGCATTTTTAGCATACTGGTTTTAATTTTAGATTTCCAAATATTATTGTCAAGTATAAAACTTAAAAATATTAAGCCTCAATAATCTCTTCAATGTTTTCACAAATTAACTTTGGAGTATCACCGCGATTGTCAATTCTTCCTGAGACAAAGACAATTTTATTCTCCCTAAATGCACCGGGATTTTTTTCAATTATTCCAGGAAAAACAACAACCTCAATTTTATCAGATAAATCTTGTAAGCTCATAAAGAGCATTGGTCTTCCAGTTTTAGTGATGATTTTTTTAACTTTCGAAATAATACCTCCAATTCTTATACGCTTGTTGATAAAACCAGCGTTTAGCTCTGATATTTTAGTTGCCTTTTTTTCTAAAATAATCTTGAAATCTTCTAATGGGTTAGAGCTGACAAAAAGACCCAAGAGTTCTTTTTCCCATGATAGTTTTTCATTCTTTGTTGCAGGATCTGTTGGCTGGAGACTTATTTTATTTGAAAAAGTAACCTTTGTTCCGTCAAAGAGACCTCTTTGGCCAGCTGATCTTATCTTTCTACTCTCTCTGTTCCACTCTAAAATCTTTTCTAAGTTAAACAAAAGCTGGTTTCTCTCGATTAGCTTATCAAAGACTCCAGCTTTGGTAAGGCTTTCCAACGATTTTTTATTTAGGTCTTTTGAGCTTATTCTTGAAACAAATCCATCAATTGACTGAAAGGAACCATTATCTTTTCTTTCGCTGACTATAGCTTCAACAATTTTTGACCCAACGTTTTTAATTGCAAATAATCCAAAACGGATTTGTCTTTTTTTAGGGATTACTGTGAAGTTTCTCCAACTCTCGTTTATATCGGGAGGTAATACTTCAATTCCCATTTTCTTGCATTCATCTATCAAAGAACCAATCCTTTCAACGTCAACCTTTTCTGAAGTTAAAAGAGCTGACATAAATTCAATTGGGAAGTTGGCTTTCAAAAAAGCTGTTTGATAAGCAATGGTAGCGTAAGCTGTAGAATGACTTTTATTGAAACCATAGCGGGCAAAAGGCAATACCCATTCCCAGATTTTTTTGGCAGTGTACTCTTCTATTCCATTTTTTTTCATTCCTTGAATTAACTTCTCTTTTTGAGCTAAAAGCAAAGACATTATTTTTTTACCAACAGCTTTTCTTAAGACGTCTGCTTCAGAGAGGGTGAAGCCTGCCATTTTTTGAGCGATAAACATTAAGTCTTCCTGGA
>JANBVM010000028.1:7447-15337 GCA_024239015.1 Patescibacteria group bacterium
ACTAATAATCCGTAAGTTCTTTTCAAGATATCTTTCAATTTCGGGTGCAGGTATTCAACTTTCTTTTCTCCCTTTTTCCTAGCGATATATTCAGGAATAAGTTGCATTGGGCCTGGCCGGTAAAGGGCCAGCATTACAATGATGTCTTCAAACTCAGTTGGCTTTAGTTGTTTTAAGTATCTTTGCATTCCGCTGGACTCCAATTGAAATACGCCTATTGTCTTTCCTTTTTGCAATAACTTATAAGTTTTCCTATCATTGAGAGGTATGTTTTCGATATCTATTTTTTTGTTTTGAACCACGTAAATTCTTGCCAAAGCATCTTCAATAGTAGTTAGGTTCTTTAAGCCCAAAAAGTCCATTTTCAATAAACCTAAATCTTCAATTGAGTGCATTCCGTACTGGGTAACGATAGTGGAATCATCTTGGGTTGGATGTTGCAAAGGAACAATATTATCTAACGGTTCAGCTGATATCACTACTCCGCAGGCATGAGTTGAAGCGTGCCTGGCTACCCCCTCCAGTTTTTTAGCAAAATTTATAAGTTTTTCAGCCTTTTCATCTGTTTCATAGAGTTGACGGAACTCAGGAATCTTAGCTAGTGCCTCATCTAGAGTAAAACCAAAAGGTATCATCTTTGCCACTTTGTCACAATAACTATAGGCATAACTAAGAGCTCTTCCAACATCTCTTATAGCAGCTCTGGCGGCCATTGTTCCAAAAGTTATAATCTGACCTACCCTATCTCTTCCATATTTTTCAGCTACATAATTAATGACCTCATCTCTTCTTCTATCAGTGAAATCCAAATCAATGTCTGGGAGCTCATTGCGCCCCATGTTCAAAAATCTCTCGAACAAAAGATTATATTTTAATGGATCAATGCTGGTAATGTTTAGCAGGTAGGATACTAAAGAACCTCCTACAGAGCCTCTTCCAGGGCCTACTACAATTCTTTTTTCTTTTGCCCAATTAACAAAGTCTTGGACAATCAGGAAATATGAGGCAAAGCCCATTTTTTTAATCATATCCAGCTCAATGTTTAATCTATCTTTGACTTCTTTTTTGGGGAGTTGTCCATATTTTTTCTTTATTCCTTCCAGACATACTTCTTTTAGATATTCATTTGGGGACTTATTATTTGGTGTCTCGAACTTTGGAAGTCTTGTTTTTCCGAAAGTAAATTCAAAATTACACTCTTTAGCTATTTTCTGAGTATTCTCAATGGCTTCTGGTATATCTTTAAAATCTTCTGCCATTTGTTCTGGAGACTTTACAGAGAAATCATCTGATTTCATTGTTAATCTCTCAGGGTCATTGGGATCGGCTCCAGTGTTTATAAGCATTAAGATGTCTTGGACCTCAGCATCTTCAGGTCTTAGATAATGAGAATCAGCCGTTGCTACTAGGGGGATTTTTAATTCTTTTGAAATCTTAACTAGAGCCTCGTTGACAATTTTTTGCTTATCAATATTGGGGTGATGTTGGAGTTCAAGGTAAAAGTTTCCTTTCCCAAAGATATTTTGATATTTTATGGCTGTTTCTTTGGCCTGGTCTATCTTTTTTGCCAAGATTAATTTAGGGATTTTTCCACCAATACAGCCTGACAAACAAATAATTCCTTCTGAATGTTGGGCTAATAATTCTTCATCAATCCTTGGTCTGTAATAAAATCCTTGCAAATGAGCTTTGGTTAAGAGTTTAACTAAGTTCTTATAACCTGTTTCATTTTTAACTAATAAAATTGTGTGATATATTCTGTTGTCAATATTAGGTCTTTTCTGGTGCATGCTTTCAAAGGCCAGATACATTTCAGCTCCAATGATTGGTTTAATATCTCTTTCTTTCGCCTTCTTATAAAATTCAACTGCGCCATAAATTGCTCCGTGATCAGTTATGGCTACTGAATCCATTCCCAGTTTTTTTACATAATCCAAGAGCTCATCGATTTTTGGCAGCCCATCGAGTAGGGAATAGTGAGAATGGAGGTGTAAGTGGGTGAATTTTTGGTTCATGTTTATAAACTTTACTCGCCTTCGGCGAGCATTACATCATTTTACTTTTTCTCCAAAGACCAGTCAAATCAGCCGTCTTGAGGTATTGACAAATTCGCAGTAGTTTGGTATAATGTATGTAGTAAATTGAGGTACTAATAATGACAGAAACAAAAACAGAAACAATCGGTAAATTAGAAGCAATAAAATGTGTCACTTTTTTAAAGAATTTCTCTCTACTTGATGCTAAGAAATTCTACAAAGAAGCGGGCCATTCTCTAAACAGCATGGACGTTCAAATCCACACTGTAGCAAAGGAGATTATTAGAGGAATATCAGAAGTCTTTCCAAATCTATAAGGCTCATATATATATCCTCTCTCTCCTTTGCATTCTTCTTCAAGCTCGTAATTTAAAAATTGTGAGTTAGAAAAAGAAGTTAAGAAATTAAAACAAAGGCTACCCGTTAACGGGTAGTTTTTGTTTTGAGATAAATTTCACATATAATAAAAAGATGAGATATCCAAATTTTTCTGAAGAAAGAAAATTGTTAAGAAAAGGATACAAAAGAGTGGTTGGAATAGATGAAGTTGGCAGAGGGCCATTAGCTGGTCCCGTAATGGCTGCAGCAGTAATCATAGATTCAAAGTTCAAATTTCAAAATTCAAAATTAGAAATAAAAGATTCAAAAAAGCTCACTCCAAGAAAAAGAGAAGAACTTTATAAAATTTTAACAAATCATCCTCAAATAAAATGGGGAATAGGTAGGGTTTCAGAAAAGGTGATAGATAGAATTAACATTTTAGAGGCTACTAAATTAGCCATGGAAAGGGCAGTGAAAAACCTTGATAAAAGACATAATAAGCAAGCTGACTTCCTGATTCTAGATGGAAATTTCAAAATTAATACTAATATCAATCAAAAATCAATTATAAGGGCAGACAATATAGTTCTTTCCTGTTCAGTAGCTTCCATTATTGCCAAAGTAACCCGCGACAGAGTAATGCAGAGATATGACAAAAAGCATCCCCAATATGGTTTTTCAAGGCACAAAGGATATGCTACCAGGTTACATCTTAAAATGTTGAAAAAATACAGCTTCTGCCCAATCCATCGAGTTAGCTTCAAGCCGGTCAAAAGAATTAAAGAAGCTTGAAAAACTTGTTATTCTCTGATATATTAATTCTATGGCTGTACCAAAGAAAAGGCACTCCAAGTCAAAAGTAGGCAGGAGAAGACAACATATATTTTTGAAAAAACCCACTTTGTCTAAATGCCCAAAGTGTGCTAATTTTGTCTTGCCCCATACCCTTTGCTCTTTTTGCGGGTATTATAAGGGAAAGGAGGTTATTGATGTCCTGGGCAAGATGGATAAGAAGGAGAGGAAGCAGAGAGAAAAAGATATGAAGGTAAAGGACAAGACGGAGGAAGGAACAAAAAAGAAAAGATCCTTAAGTTGGAAAGAGCTATCTAAGCGGCAGTAAAAATTAGTTTAAAGTTTTATAGTTTGTATAATGTCAAGTCGTCATCTTTCGCGCTCAATAGCAATGCAGTCTCTTTATGAATGGGATTTTTCAGATAGAAAGTTAGATTTAGACAAAACTGTTGAGAAGAATCTTAAAGAATTTGGACCTGGGTTAGAAGAAGAAGGTTTTGTTTGGCAGCTAGTAACAGGAGTAGTTAAATACCTTGAAGAAATTGATCAGATTATCAAGAAAGCCGCTCCCCAGTGGCCTATCGGACAGATTGCAATAGTGGACAGAAATGTTTTAAGGCTGGGGATTTATGAGTTATTATATGGAGATAAAAAAGCTGTTCCTCCAAAGGTAGCTATTAATGAAGCAATTGAATTGGCAAAATCTTTTGGAGGCGAAAATTCAGGGAAGTTTGTTAACGGAGTATTGGGAACTGTATACAAGATTGTGTCTAAAGACGCAGACGACAATAAAGAAGAAGTAAAAGATAAAAATAAATAATAACCTGGTATTTTGTATCTGTCAGCTCGGATTTTTAAAATAATTCCTAGCTGCTAGTTACTAACTACTAGACCTAAAATAAATGAAGGACTTTTCACTCTTTGAAAAAAAACTAAATCTTAAATTCAAAAATAAAGACCTTCTAACCCAAGCCTTTGTCCACCGTTCTTACCTTAATGAAAATCCAGACTTTCATTTATCACACAATGAAAGACTTGAGTTCTTGGGTGACGCAGTATTGGAGCTAGTTGTTACCGAATATCTTTACAAGAAATATCCTGGAAAAGCAGAAGGCGAATTGACTAATTGGCGAGCAGCGCTTGTCAATTCAAAGATGCTTT
The DNA here is from genome assembly GCA_024239015.1 of Patescibacteria group bacterium. Classification (GTDB taxonomy): domain Bacteria; phylum Patescibacteriota; class Minisyncoccia; order Minisyncoccales; family JANBVM01; genus JANBVM01. The sequence continues at coordinate 11,758 of JANBVM010000028.1, forward strand.
CTAAGATTGGTGAGGAGTTGAGCCTTAATGATTTTCTGTTATTATCCAAAGGAGAATCAAAAGAGCTAGGTAAAGCCAGGAGATATATTTTAGCCAATACCTTTGAAGCTATAATTGGATCCGTTTATCTTGATATAGGATATGAAGTTTGCGAGAACTTCATTAAAAAACATTTAATTAAGGAATTACCAGTAATCATAGAGGAAGGTCTTTATAAAGATGCTAAATCTCTCTTTCAAGAGGAAGCCCAGGAAAGAGTGGGAATTACCCCTTCCTACAAAGTTTTAAAAGAGTGGGGACCTGATCATGCTAAAGAGTTTATAATTGGAGTCTTCTTAGAGAAAGAATTAGTAGCTGAAGGCCAAGGATCTTCAAAACAGGAAGCTGAGGATGATGCAGCTCAAGAGGGCTTAAAAGCAAAAGAATGGTAAATTTAAATATAATATGTTAGTTATTCGTTTATTCCGCGTCGGTAGAAAAAATCAACCTTCTTTCAAGATCGTAGTAACCGATAAAAGAAACCCTCCTAAAAGAGGGCGTTTTGTAGAACAGGTTGGTTTCTGGAATCCTGTAACTAAAGAGAAAGTTTTAAAGAAGGAGAGGATTAATTATTGGATCTCAGTTGGAGCCAAACCCTCAGCTACTGTTAATAATCTATTAGTTTCGGAGAAAATTATTGAAGGTAAAAAAATAGCAAAACATAAAAAGCCAAAGAAAAAAGAAGTAGAAGAAGCAAAGAAAACAGAAGAAGCTAAAGTAGAAACTAAAGAGGAAGTAAAAGAAGATAAGAAGGAAGAAGCTCAAGAGGAGAAAAAGGAAGAAGAGGAAAAACCCGTTTCCGACAAAACTTCAACAGACAAGGAAGAAAAAGAAGAATCAGCTGAAGAAAAGAATTCTGACCCTAAGAAAAAACCAAAAGAGGAAAAAATTGCTAAAGAAGAAACAAAGAAGATAAAAAAGACAAAAGATACAAAAGAGGCAGGGGAAACAGATAAAAAGGAGGCGAAAGAAAAGACCGAACCGGAAGAAAAAGAAGAAACCAAAGAAGTTTCAGAGCCAAAACCAGAGAGTTGACAAAATATCATAGATAATTAAAATAGCAAGATAGTAGCTATTCAGATTCTCCCAGTCTTACTGTAAGAGAGAATCGCTGAAAGGTCGGGCTACTGGAAGAAAAAATGACTTTATTTCTTGTAGGATCATGGCAAAAGAAAATGACAAAGAATTTCTTGAATTTATCGTAAAAGCCTTAGTTGATAATCCTAATGATGTCAAAATTGACCGCAGGGTTGATGAAATGGGAGTTTTACTTTCTTTAAAAGTAAACCCAGAAGACATGGGTCAACTTATCGGCAAAGCCGGTTCTACTGCACGAGCTATCAGAAACTTGGTTCGAATCGTTGGTCTTAAAAATCACGCTAGAGTGAATTTAAAGATCGAGGAACCAGAAGGATCAACTAGGACTGATGCCAAGGAAAAGAAAGCTCCAGCAGAAGAAGGTTTAGACGAGTTGAAATTGTAAATCTAACTAAGATTTACTACTAGTGAAAGCAGTGCTATTATTCTAAATAGTGCTGCTTTCTTTTAAGTAGAGATTTCAAGTTTTATGATAAAATTCGATATCGTAACAATCTTCCCTGAGATATTTGACTCTTATTTCAACAGTAGTTTAATTGCCAAAGCCCAAAAAAAGAAATTGATAAAGATTAAAATTAATAATCTTAGGAAATGGACTACTGACCGTCACCATACAGTTGATGATAGGCCTTATGGTGGAGGATTAGGAATGGTTTTGATGGTTGAGCCAATTTATAAAGCAATTAGGGAAGTTAAGAGATATAAAAAGGGATCAAAAAAAAGAAAAGTGATTCTATTTACTCCAAGAGGGAAGAAGTTTAATCAGAAAATGGCCTATCAATTTTCAAAGCTTAACCATATTATTATGGCCTGTGGTCGTTATGAAGGAATTGACGAAAGAGTAGCAAAGAATATTGCTGATTTGGAAATATCAATAGGGGATTATGATTTAATGGGAGGTGAGTTGCCAGCCATGGTATTAATAGAGGCAGTTACCAGATTAGTCCCTGGGGTTTTAGGTAAACCTGCCTTATTGGAAGAAAGAATAACCAAAGAGAAAGGATTCATTGAATATCCTCAATATACTAGGCCTGAGATTTTTAATCCTAAAAGGGGAGTAAAATGGAAAGTTCCGGGAGTACTATTATCAGGAAATCATAAAAAGATTGAAGAGTGGCGTAAAAAACATCAAAAAGTTATTAAAGGAAATTAATTTTATTAATAGTTAATATTGATAAATTGCTAAAATCAGGGTATGGTATATATTCAGGGGGTGGTTGGCAGAGTAGCAATTGCACTAGGCTGTAAACCTAGCGTCCTTCGGACTACGGGGGTGCAAGTCCCTCACCACCCACAAACTCTGCCGAGATAGCTCAGCTGGTAGAGCACTCCCATGGTAAGGGAAAGGTCACGAGTTCAAGTCTCGTTCTCGGCTCATATGGCAACAAAAAAACCTTTCGTAAAAATGGGTTGTTCGGAATGTAAAAGGATCAATTATTATACTCGAAGATCAAAGAAAATGGCCGAGGCTAAGTTAGAATTGAAAAAATTCTGCAAGTGGTGTAGAAAACATACTTTACATAAGCAAAAGAAGAAATAAGCTAAAAAGGGGGCGTGGTGAAATGGCTATCATAAGGGTCTCCAACACCCTTGTTGGGGGTTCGAATCCCTCCGCCCCTGCCAACGTGTACGAATAGAGATATATGGTAACTTCAAAGGAAAATTTTGAATGGAAAAAGTATCTTGAGGAATGTATGCAATCTACGGAATTTTGTTGTTTGGCAACCGTAGATGATAATGGGGTTTGGTCTAATACCATCTATTTTGCTTGGGACGATAATCTCAATCTCTACTTTATCTCCCAACCGCAGTCTCACCATATGAAAAATTTAGTAAAAGACCCACGAATTGCGATATCAATTTATAATACTACACAATCAACCTTTGATGATGTGGCTGGTATTCAACTTGATGGCGAAGCCCATATCCTCACTGAAAAAACTGAAGTAAATGGAGCATATGCGATTTACTACGGAAGAAAATATCCCGATACAAGCAGAAACCCCAGAAAAGAAGAAGATGCATACATCAATAATCCTGAATGGCAATTCGTCAAAATAGTCCCAAAACATATCTATTATTTTGATACAAGGTTTTTTGATGAGGAACGGCAAGAAGTGCCGCGGGAGATATATAGTGAATAGTGGGGTGGGATAAAACCTGTTATCATCAAAATATGAAAACAATTCTCGTTGACGCAGTTGATGCTTTTGTAATAGAAAGCGAGGACACTTTTAAGATTTTTAAGGAAATGCATGATTTGCTTGAGACTTTCCCGAACAGAAAAATTATTCTCACGGGGGCCAATGATGAACAATTCAAGAAGTTTGGATTGGACAATATGCCCTACGAAGTTTTTACATTAAAACACAATCCAGAAAAAACCAACCCCGAATACTACGAAATAATGATTAAATCAAGGGCGGTTTTTGGCTGGGTAGGA
>JANBVM010000029.1 GCA_024239015.1 Patescibacteria group bacterium
ATACAAAATCGTCCCTATTGATATAAAGGAGGATTTCCTGCCTCAAATCCAGAAGTATAATATTGAAACAGTGATTTTTACTGAAGAATTCGAATCAAACCCTAAGATGCTCAAAGCCCTCTATTTTTCCTTATCAGCTAGGGTAAGCTTTTTAGATTTTGCCACTGCCTATGAGTTGATATATGAGAAAATACCTGTCCCAATGATTTCTGAGGCCTGGTTCTTAGAAAACCTAAAAGAAGGAGAGAGGGGTCTTTATGATAAAATAAAAATGTTTTTCGATACAATCTTGGCTATCTCTTTGTTAATTTTAAGTCTACCTTTCTGGTTCCTTATAGCTCTATTTATCAAGCTCGAAGACAGAGGGCCTATTTTTTATTCCCAAGAGAGAGTCGGAAAAGACAGAAAGTCATTTGTATTGTATAAATTCAGATCGATGAAGGTTGGAGCAGAAAAGGGGGAAGCAGTCTGGGCAGAAAAGGAAGATAGGAGGGTCACTAGGGTTGGAAAATTATTGAGAAGGACTCATCTTGATGAAATTCCCCAGATGATAAATATAATAAAGGGAGATATTTCTCTGGTTGGACCTAGGCCAGAAAGACCAGAATTTGTCGAAGAGTTAGAGAGAAAAATTCCCCATTATCACTTACGCCATATTATTAAGCCTGGATTTACTGGCTGGGCTCAGATAAAATTCAGGTACGGAAGATCAGTTATAGACAGTAATGAAAAATTTCAATATGATTTATATTATCTTAAAAATCGAAGCGCCTTGCTCGATATAGGGGTTTTACTAAAAACTTTTCAATTGTTTTTTAAAAAAGAATGAAAGCTCTTAAAAGAATAAATGATTTAATTTATTCCTTGCTAAGAAAGACTGAAAAATATACCGGCACTGATATGATCTATTTAGCAAAGGGTAGTTTTTGGTTAACTTTGGGGCAGATAATTTCAATAGCTGCCTCTTTTTCATTAGCAATAGCTTTCGCCAACTTATTAGATCCTACAACTTATGGTAATTATAGTTACATACTATCTTTAGTTGGAGTCTTGAGCATTTTTACTATTTCTGGGATGGGGACTGCAATCACCCAGGCTACGGCTAGGGGCTTGGAAGGTTCTTTTTATACAGGATTTAATACTAGATTAAAATGGGGGTTCTTAGCTAGTTCAGCAGCTATTGGGTTAGCTGGTTATTATTGGCTACAGGGAAACTATCTCTTGCCTATTCCCTTGTTAATTTCAGCTATATTTTTACCTTTAATGCAAGCTTCTCGTCTTTATGAGAGTTTTTTAGCAGGTAGAAAGCTATTTCACATTCAAGCAAAGTACAACGCTTTCAACCGGATTGTTTCAGCCGGGGCTATAATTACTACGCTTTTTATTACAAAAAATATTTTTTGGCTAATCGCTATCTATTTAGTTTCCCATACTTTTTTAAATTATTTCTTTTATTTGATTACAAAATCAAAATTCAAGCCAAATAAAAAAGAGGATCCTCAGACAATCTCTTACGGAAAACATTTGAGCGTAATGAGCGTGATTTCGACTATTGCTGATTATCTGGATAGGATATTACTCTTCACTCTTGTGGGCTCAGCACAATTAGCTATTTACTCTTTTGCTATTCTTATCCCCGATCAACTTAAAAGCTTAATTAAACAAAATGTTAGTACGCTCGCTTTTCCAAAACTTTCAATAAAATCTCGAGAAGAAATTAAATTAAATATAATGAAAAAGTTTTGGAAGCTTCTCTTTTTGACAGGAGTAATAACTGTAATTTATATTATAATCGCTCCCTTTCTTTATAAAACAGTCCTCCCCCAGTATCTAGATTCTATCTCCTATTCTCAACTATTCGCCTTCTCTTTCATGGCTGTCCCAACAACTCTGCTCGTTACTGTTTTCCAAGCTAAAATGAGGAAGAAAGAGCTCTATCTTATCAAGATGATTATACCTATTGTTCGAATAATTCTTTTATTATTTTTAACTCCTGTTTATGGAATATGGGGAGTAGTTATAGGACAAGTAGGAGCTGGTTTTTCCTACTTAGCTCTAACATTATTTTTGTTTAGAAAATTCTAATTTAAGAAATTCTTAGCTATCTCCAGATCATTAAAATCATCCACTTCCATACAAAACTCCTCGTCATAATAAGCTGGATACAGTTTAATTTCATCTGATATTTTATTAAATGCATCTTCTGCATAGGAGTTTAATTTATTATTCTTTATAAACTCCTCTATTTCAGTTAATAATCTTTCGAAATCACTTCTCAAGAACCGATAAACAGGCATACAGGATCTAGCATCATCACCAAACACATTAACACCTATTTCTTTTATTAATCCGTCTTTAATTCTTGCTTTAAAATCTTTTTTAGAAAGAGCGCCTTGTCTTTTTATTAAAACACAACTCTTATCTTCATCAACAACACGCTTTATTAGTTTAGAATCATAAACTAAATCACTATGCAACAGAGTAATATCACTGTCATCTAAAAACTCTCTAGTAAGCCATAATGAATAAATATAATTTGTTTTATCATAAATAGGATTGTTTACATAAGTAGCATTTATTTTGTCTCCATATTTATTTATTACAAACTTTTTGACCCTGTCACCAAAGTGCCCTGTGGTGATTATAATGTCAATTATATTGTGCTCTATTAACGATGAAATTATTCTCTCTAAAATAGTAAAACCGCCTATTTCAATCAAGCATTTGGGCATCTTTTCTGTTAAAGGCGTCAATCTTTTACCAGTACCAGAAGCAAGTATTATTGCTTTCATTAATTAATATATTTCTTTTAATAAATCTCTTAAATTATTCTTTGTTAATAAACGAGGATTATTCACCACTCTATCAGGATTAAATCCTTGTTCAACTATTATTTCAATGTCATTAACACCAGCTTTTGACAATGAAGTTTCTAACCTAATCACGCTCATTAAAGATTTAATTTTAGTGCTGGCATCATCAATATTATTACAGCCAAGAAGTTTAATAATTTTTTTGATTTTTTGTCTTATAAACTTTGTTCCCCTCTTATCATTACAATTTTTATCGCTGACATTATAATTATATTTTAAAAATGAAGGTAGGATTAAGGCGCAAGCATGTCCATGAGGAATATTGAAATAAGAAGTTATTGGGTAAGAAACAGCATGAACAGCAGTAGTAGCTGTCTGGCTAAAAGCTCTACCAGCTTCTAAAGAAGCTGTCATCATTTGTTCACGATAAAATAAATCCTGTGGGTTTTTAACTGTTTTTTTTAAATTATTAATAATCAATGGAATTGCTTTTTCAGCATGAATATCAGATAACAAAGTTGAGTGAATTGACCAATAGGCTTCTATTGCCTGACACAAAGCATCCATTCCTGTACAAGCAGTAAGATACGAGGGCATGGTTAAAGTTAATTCTGGATCACATAAAGCAGCATAAGGAAACATTAAAGGAGAACTGAGAGAATATTTGGTTTTGTCTTTCCAAATTGTTGCCCAAGGAGTTACTTCACTACCCGTGCCTGCTGTAGTTGGAATAGCTACAAAAGGAATACCTTTTTTGTTTAATTTCCTTTTTTTTGTAAGAAAACTCATCAATTTACCGCTGTGGCCTGAAAGAATAGAAGTAGATTTCCCCATATCTAAAGTACTGCCCCCACCTATGGCAATAATTAGCTCTGTTTCAAAATCCTTAATTTTCCTTCTTAGTTTTTCTACCTGGAGCAGTGTGGGATTAGGTGTAACTCTATCAAAAACTTCAATTTTTGCTTTTGGAAAAAAATGCTTTACCTTTTCAGGTAATTCTGCTTTTGAAAAATAACTGTCTATAATGAGGTAAATTTTCTTTCTTCTCTGACCCAAAATATCAGCTAAATATTTAAAAATCCCTGAACCAAAATATATTTTTGTTGGTAGATAATATCTTTTCATCTAATTTTTAAGCTATTGATTTAGAAAATCCATGAACAGTTTCTTTCTTTCAATGATGTTTCTTCCCGGTCTTCCTAAATCTTTACGACTGCCCTTTTTCACTTTCACCACTAACATAACTGGCCCTTTCATATCTTTAATATTAAGCAATGTGTTCTTTAATTCTTGTTTATTGGTAATAACCTTAAAACTCTTATAATTACAGAATTCTGCAATTTTACTAAAATCAACTGTATTTGAAACAGTAGGCTGACCACCGGTTGAATCATGAGCATTATTATCAAGAATTATGTGGTATAGATTGTTGGGAGAATAATGCCCGATAGTGGCTAAAGTTCCCATTCTCATTAAAACTGAACCATCTCCATCAAGAATAAAAATCTTCTTTTGTGTTTCTTTTAAAGCAATACCTAAAGCAATACTCGCTGCACAACCCATAGAACCTATAACATAGAAATCTGTTTTATTGTTTTGTTTATTTGCTTTTCGGTATTCAAAAAGCTCTCTTGAAATTTTTCCAGTACCAGCAATTATAATTTGCTCATCTTCCAAATTATCTATAATAGCCTTAATGCTTTCTTCTCTTCCCAAATGATAAATATCTGTTTTTTCTTTGATCTGGCAAGGCTCTATTGTCCCCTTTTTAATAATAATGGCGTAGGGTAAATTAGTTTTTCTAAAATATTCTTTGGCTTTTTGTATCTCATTTTCTATTTCTACTCTGTTGTTCGGTAAAACAACATAAGGAATGTCTAAAATTTCTAAAAACTGTTTGGTAAGTCTACCTATTTTAAGATGCTGTGGTTCATCATCTTTGTCGGGTTCTCCTCGCCAGGAAATTAAAAGTAAAGCTGGGATATTATAAACTTCTTTAGCTAACAAAGAGGTTAAAGGATCCAAAATACTGCCAAGGCCTGAGTTCTGCAAATAAACAACTGGGGTTTTGGAGGTTGCTAAATGATAACCTGTTGCAATACTTAAAGCTTCTCCTTCATCGACTGCAATAATATGTTTTGCTTTACTCTGATCATTTAAAACAGCTAAAAAACTTTTAAAAATGCTGCAGGGTACACCAGTAATAAACTTAAAATCATTTTCAACTAAAACGTTTAATAAATCTTGTGGTTTAAGCATCTTTATATATTGTTTCTGCTAATTTTAAATCGTCTTCATTCTCTATTTCCATCCAGCCTTTGTGTGTTTTCAAAACATTCACCTCATAACCTCTGTTAATGATTTCCTGAATAATGTCAGTAAAATTAGCTTTATGAATATTTTCTGCTTCATGAAAACGATTATTAGAATATTTTACAACAACATCAAAATAAGTATCTTTTAATATTTTTGCTCCATTTTCAGAGAAATATGCAATGCCAATAAACTCATAATCAGCTGATGATTTATCAATCTTTTCACCAATGAAACTGACCTTTTCATCTACACTATTTATTACTCTTCTGATAGAGTCCTGGGTTTTGTTTTTTGTAACAATCAAATCAAGATCTCTGTCAATTCTATTTTTGTGCTGGTGAAAAGAGCTATCCACCACCAACACAATATCTCCTATTGATTTGTTCTGGCTTATTCTAAGTAAGTCCCTTATTATATTTTCATTAAATAAAATATCTGAATAAAGAAAAATGAATGGTGAATTCATATGATCCTGAGCACAGAACAAAGAAGAAAGTATATGTTTAGTTTCATATTCTTTGTTTTCACAATAATTTACATTTTCCATTCTAAACAGTTCTCCATTATATCCTTTTACAATTACAAAATTGTTCAAGCCAACATTTCTAAGAGCTTTTATTTGTCGTTCTAAAATACTTTTACCATTAATTTCAATTAAAGCTCTAGAGCGTTGATATTTCTTAGCTAATTCGTCTTTTCCAGCAGCAGGTATTAATACTTTAATCTTTGAACTAAACTTCTCAGCCATTTCCTTGTCTTTTTCCTTAACATCTAAAAACCCGACTCTATTGAATATCTCTTTAACTGGAGCGCAATAAGGATCAATTTCAAAAGACCTGCCGCTCTTTAATATCTCCCTACATGCCTTTTGCATAGCTAAATAAGAGGCTCTTAACATATGATTAGCATATATCACTATATTAAAACCAGCTTCAGCTAATTCTCTTTCAGTAATAGTATTGTATGTTGTTGGCACACAACATAGCATCTTGTTCTCAATTAATTGTTTTGGAAATTTTTTAAACTCTGCGGCAAATTCTAAAATATCATCTGGATCATCCTTTTTAGAGTGTATCATTATACCGTCTGCTCCAGCTTCTAAATAAATCTTTGCTCTTTCTAAAGCATCTTTTAATCCAAGGCCTGCAATTAAGCTCTCCAATCTTGCCATTATCATAAAGTCTTTTTTCCTTTTAGTTAACTGCCCTCTTCTTATCTTTTCAGCGAATAAAACAGGATCTTCCAGCTCCTGCCTTGTTCCAGTTTCTAAGCTATTTCTTTTAGGAAAAACCTTATCTTCAATAATAACCATTGATACTCCTGCTGCCTCAAACTTCTTGACCATATATTCAAACCTACTTGGATCTCCTCCAGTGTCTCCATCAACAATCATTGGTTTTTTAGTGCCTTCCATAATTTGGTTGATAGTATGAAGCCTGGATTCAATCCCTACAATCTCAATATCAGGAAGACCTTTAGAGGCTGAGTCAGTGAAACTGCTTTCCCAAAACCCATCAAATTCTAAAAACCTTCTTTTACCATTTTTAACAACATTGATCTTAATATCATCTACAATTAATCCACTGATAGCATTGTGCGCTTCCATAAAGCGTAAAATCCTACCTTTTTTTAATTTATTTGCCAAAGCGCTGACTCTTTTTTCGTTGGATCTTTTAGTTAAAAAACTCATAATTATTTATTAATTTTCAGATGAATAAATTCTCCAGCCAGTTAAAACAACCTTACCTAGAGAGAAGAGTGTTAAATATATTGCGTAGAAATATAAGAAATAGATTTCCCATCCCAATAAAGAATAAATCAAAAGAATAGTACATATTACTGGGAATTTACCAATAAAACTAGCCCATAATTTTATTGAATTTTGTTTTTGATCTAATGAGTCTTTAGTTTCAGTTTTAATTTGCGGCTGAAAAACTGAACGTTCAACAAGTTTTGATGTAGATGCCATAATTCCAAGAATAACAAATTGAAACATTTTTGTTTGGAGATAAATTCCTAAACCCAAAGTAATAAAAAGATAAGGATACAACAAATGACCAGTTATAATATCTAACCAGGCTCCAAAATTAGAAGATGTTTTCAAATATCTGGCAACCTCACCATCAACATTATCGAGAACATAAAAAAGAAAGAATAAAAAACTTCCCAATAAAAACTGTGTTTTCAAGTAAAAATATCCTCCAATAATTCCTGCTAAAAAGCTCAAAGCAGTAATAAAATGCGGCTTTAATTTCAAAATAAGACAAGCTTTTGTTACGTAGATAGAAAAAATACGATAAAATCGGATAGTAATGTGTTCTTTATATCCTTTCTCTTGGCAAATTTTGCGTAGTTCTTTTATTGATTCCATTTAACTTTTTTTATTACAAATAAAAATGTTTAAAAAACAAAAGTTTGGGAAAGCAACTGTTTTGTTTAAAAAATTATACAACCAAAGTGTTTTAGCAGGAAAAGTGATAATTATATTGTAGAAAAAAGGATATGTTGGAAAAAGTCCCTTTCTTTTCTCTATCTGAAAACCAGCATTATCTAATAGTTGAAGGTATTCTCCGATCGGTCGATCTCCGGGATGTTTTTTAATATTTGCTGTTCTTTTTAAAAAACCTTTTAATAAAAAAGAGATTCTGGAATAAAAATGGGCTAAATTTGGAATTGAGATTATTAATTCCCCATCATCTTTTAATAATCTTTTTATTTCTTTTAATAATCTTTCTTGATCTTGAAAAGACATATGCTCGATAACATCTAAGAGTAAAATTATATCAAAGTTTTTTTCGGAAAATGAAGTCTCTAAAATATTTCCTTTTTTTACCAAACTCGAGGAATAATTTAGGTCAATTCCTTCAATGTTTGAAAATCCTCTTGAGAACAGCTCTTCGATAAAAACACCCTCACCACATCCCATATCTAGAATTTTAGAGTCTCTTGGTTCCTTCTCTAATGCTTCCAAAATAAACTTTTTTTTGGCTAAATAGGTCGGATAATAAGACCAATTGGGATCTAGTTTCTTGTGATAATCTCCTCTTTTTTTATATTCCCCGCTTTTGATTTGCATAGTTTTCATTAAAAAATATATATTCTAAAGAAATAAAGGTGGCTTTAAAAATATTCTAACTATATTCTCGATAATTCTCTCCCCTCTTTAAAATATCTAATATAACCGATATAAAGTAAATCAAAACCATTACTTACAACTAGTGTAACCACGCTACTCTTTTAGCAAATATATCTGATATTGTAAATGAGTTTTAAGATTATTTTAAACTATTTTTCTTCAAAAATAATATCGCTCCAGGAATAGCTAACATAATGTTATAAAACAAGGCTAGTAAAGAAAAGGTTAGCGCTAAAGGAGAAGAAATTCCTAGGATTGAAAAGAAATAGATAAAAGCAGCCTCTCGGGTCCCCAGTCCCAAAACAGTAATGGGAAGAATAAGGACTATCCAGACTATGGCTATAATCAGAAATAAATACCAAAAAGGGAGAGTTATTCCTAAAGCTAATAGTATAAAATAGTAAGCAATAACCGAATTCAAGTAATATAAAAAACCGTAGCCTAATAATTTCAAAAAGGTCCTTCTATCTAAACTTTCGAGTCCTTGATCAAATTCTTCTAGAAAGGATGTTGTTCTTGTCCTTGAAGAAGGAGGAACTAAAAATTTTACGAAAATTCTTAAAATTTTTTGGGTCTTTAATCTCTTAATAAGAATGTAGGCTAAAAGTAGGAATAGAGCGAAGATAAGAACATATAGTTCCCACCCTGTCTTTGCTCTGAATTTTAAATAAATAAAAATAATACCAAAGATAGCGATCGCTCCTGCCACCAACAAATCTATGATTCTGTCCATAAGTGTAGTGTAAAAGGACTTTCCTCCTGAAATTTGAACTGTTTCGGTTAGGTATTTTGCCCGCCAAAACTCACCCAATTTACCAGGAGTAGCTATGCCTAAGAATAACCCTTTAGCCATGAGCGGGAATAGGCTTCTAGAAGGGATAATTACGCCAACTGAATCAATTAGTAATTTCCACCTCATAGTTCTGAATAAAAAGATCGGGGTTAAAGATAAAGCCCCAATTAAATAAAAGGAGAAATTTATCGTTTTGAACACGGTTGCTAGCTGAAAGAAATCAATTCTGGAAAGAATGTATATAAATAGAATAATGCCAAAAAGCCTAAAAAATGGATACTTTATGGTTTTAATCATTTTGCTTCCTAGCTAAGATCATAATTCCCCAGGCTTGATGATTAAGTAAAGGAACTTTGGCAATTAATTCGTCGAATTCAATAAGAGCAGGAGTTAATATACTTTTGCCTGGTAAAAACTTATATATGTCGAAAATGTCCGGGAAACCCAATAGGACATAAGCTAAATATCCGAAATAGTGAATTTCTTCAATTTTAAGCTGAGAGTTAATAATTTTCTTCAATTCTTTCTCTTTAAAATTCTTGTGGGACTTAGAAAAATGTTTACCCTGTCTAGCTATCATCCTTGGAATAACACTTAGGAAAGAAGAGATTGGCTCGATAAATATTGCCTGTCCCCTATTTTTTAAAACTCTACGAATTTCAAAAACACCCTGTCTGGGATCAGGAAGATGATGGAGAAGTCCTCGATTGATAACAATTTGGAAATAAGAATCCTCAAAGGGTATATTTTGAGAATCACCAAGTATAACTTCAGAATATCGTTTTCTCGCCAATTCTACCATTTTGGGCGAGATATCTAAACCTACAGCTTCATGCTTTTTTAGGAATTGAGCCAAAAATCCATTACCACAGCCGTTATCAAGGATGGGGCTACCCAAATCTAACAAAGAGAACATTTTTTGGGCCAACCAATTGTGATAGTGCAGAGAATAAGGCTTATTATATCTCTTATTCTCGTAGAACTCTGAAACATAGTCTTGGGTCTCTATTTCTTCTCCTTGGATCCTATTTTCTTTGTTGAAGGAAGAGGTCATAAAAATTAAGATTGAAAAATTAAAAGATTTAGCTATAATAAAATAACTTCATTCTTCTGTTGTAAAAATGAAAAAATTAAGCATTATTATTGCTGCCTATAATGAAGAACGCTCTATACTTTCTGTTTTATCCGGCATCAGACAAGTAATGAGAGGAATAAACATCCCCCATGAAATCATTGTTATCAATGATGGCTCTACTGATAATACCAAAGATTTAGTAGAAAAAAAAGGAGTCATTCTAATCAACCATCCTTATAAAAAGGGTTATGGAGCTTCTTTAAAAGATGGAGTAAAAAGAGCTCTTGGCGATTTTGTTCTATTCATTGATGCTGACGGGCAACATGATCCAAAATATATAGTAGAATTAATAAAACACACTGATGAATATGATATGGTGGTTGGGGCAAGGACAAATGTTAATTCTATCCCTAGGGCTATTGCCAAAATATTTATCTCTAGTTTTGCTAATTATTTAGTTGAACACAAAATTCCAGATTTGAATTCAGGATTAAGGATAGTCAAAAAAGACGTTATAACAGAATATTTACACCTTCTACCTGATTCTTTCTCACTATCTTCTACCATTACTATAGCTGTCTTGAAAGGGGGTCATAATCTCAAATATGTTTCAATCAAGGAAGGAAGGAGGAAAAGCGGGAAGAGCACTATCCATCCACTAAAAGATTTTGTCAGGTTCATAGTGTTAATATTAAGATTAACAATTGTTTTTAGTCCCCTCAGAGTCTTTCTACCGATAAGTCTTGGTTTATTCCTAGTTGGCCTATTATATACAATCTTTAATGTTATTAAGTTTTTCGACGTACCAGATAGTGGAATATTCCTAATTCTTAGCTCAATAATTATTTTCTTCTTTGGTTTGCTAGCAGATCAAATCGCATATATAAGACGAAAAATAAAATGAGTAAAAAAGACTGGTTATCTTTATTCTTAATTATTGCTCTGCCGCTAATTGTTGCTTTTTTTTATTTAAAATTCGGTATGTCTTTCCCTGTTAAAGGAGATACCGCTGCATATTATGACCCCATTGCTATTAATTTAGTCTCGGGAAAGGGTTTTGCGGTAGATGGCGAAAGTACAGCTCGAGTAGCTCCAGGTTATCCTTTTTTCTTGGCTTTTAGTTATAGTATTTTCGGACACGATTATCTTATGGTAAGAGTTCTTCAGTTTCTACTGCTAGCCGGAATAGGAATAAGTGCTTATTTTATTGGTAAAAAATATCTAAAACTACCCTTTCCCCTCCCTCTTCTGTCTTCGTTGACAATAGTGCTCTGGCCTTATTTCATACTTTATTCTACCCTTATTTTAACAGAAATTTTATTCACCTTTTTTTTAATTCTTTCGGTCTATTTTTCGATAAAATTTTGGAGAGAAGGAACTTATAAAACAGCTCTAGTCTCTGGAGCTATCTTGGGCATAGCCATGCTTATTAGGCCATTGATTCTTCTTTTGCCGATATGGATTGGTGTTTTTCTGTTCATCTTCGAAAAGACAAAAAAAGGAGTTCTTGATTGGAAAAAAATAGCCGTTTTTATATTTATGGCCTTTGTAATTATTTCTCCCTGGACTGTGAGAAACTTCCTTCAATTTAATTCATTCATCCCAATAAGCACCGGGTTGGATAAAAGTCTGAAAAGGGCTTTTATTACTTACGATTATACTCAAGATTCAGTCGTCCTCGAACCAGGTGAAGCTAATTTAAAAAGTGCCTTTGTTGCCCGATTGAAAAATATCTATCTTTTCTGGAATCCAGGTGTAGAAGGTGAAAGAGCTCAAGCTCTAACTGAAAAATACCCCCAGATTGATATTTTCTTCTTGATTTATAAAATCGTATTCTTTATTATCCTTGGTGCCGCCTTTTTATCCCTACGATTTATCAGGAGAAAGGAGATATTTTTACTCTGGACAGTAATTTTCTATTTCTGGTCCCTTCACACTATTTTATATCCTTATCCAAGATATACCCTTCCTATTATTCCATTGGTGATCTTATTATCCTTTGTGGCCATAAATGGCTTCGTTAGACTAAGGAGGTTAAAACTATCTCAATTTAGATCCAAATAAATCCTACTTGACCAAGAATATATTAAATCCAGAAACCTGCATTTTGTTTTGATAATTCTCTGAAACTCCATCAAGAAACCTCGCTAGAATTGCAAGAATATTAATTGGGAACTTGTTTTGATAAGGTAAGAAGTTAGCCAAAGTTTCGAAATACCCTCTTATTGGACAAATTTCAATTGTCCCAAAATCTTGGAGTAAATATTCAACTCCATCTCTTGTATATCGGTAGTAGTCTTTGTTAGAATCATCTCCATGATAGGCATATAGAAAAGGGGCATAAACAAAACACTTGCCACCCTTTTTTAAAACTCGATATATTTCGCTAACAGCTCTCTTTGGATCGTAAACATGCTGAAGAACTGCTTTACAAATAATGGCATCAATGGATTCGTTCTCAAAAGGGAGATTATACACGTTTCCTAAAATATCTGGATTGTAATCAGGGTTATAGTCTAAAGTTTTATAATCAGAATCTTTAAAATACTCTTTGTATTTAGCCAAGTCTTTCTGGAAAGGACTCCCCCCTCCTATGTCTCGAATCACCTTCTCTTTAGCAATTTCTTTTATTTTTTCATCAAAAAATCTTTCCCATTTAGTCATAGATTCAAAGAATAAACTTTAAAATATTTTTAACTCTCTTTTCCCAAGTGTAATCTTGAACATTTTCATAAGCCACAGCTGAAATCTTTTTGGCAAAATCTTTATCCTCAAGAATTCTTTTTATTCCTTCAGATAAAGATTTTGGATCATTAGGTTTAACTAGAACCGCATTGGATTCGCCCAGGATTTCTCTTATCGAGGATAAATCAGAAGCAACAATTGGTCTCTTTGAAGCCATATATTCAAACATTTTTATTGGTGAAGTCCAGGATTTTGAAATTTCATCTTTTGCTGAATTTGGTAAGACTAAAACATCAGCGGCCTTTAACCAGTAAGGGATTTCTGAGTGTGGTCTATGGCCTATAATTCGGATTCTGAACTCTGAATTTTGAGCTCTGAATCTTTTAATATCTCTTTCTGTTCCGCCAACGAAATAAACTTCGATATCTTTTGAAAGGAATTGAGAAGCCTCAGCTAAAGTTTGAGCTCCTTTCCACTCATATAAATGGCCTGTGTAAAGAACTATTTTTGTATCCAATGGTAGATTAAATCTTTCTCTGCACGCTTCTTGAACTTCTTTTATGTCAAACTTATCTAAATCTACCCCATCGGGAGCTACTAAAATCTTATCAGCCTCTATTCCTCTTTTTATGAAAAGATCTTTAAGTTTTTGGGTTATGACTATTATTCTATTTAATTTTTTTAAAAATCGAGAATATAAAAAATAGTTTTTAGAGAAAGTGTGAGCTTCAAAAAATAGATTTTTTTTAAAAAGAAGAAGAAAAAGAGAGAATTTATCTCTGGTATAAATAATGTCTGCTTTTTTAAAAAGAACGTATGGAAATAGGAAAATAGAGAAAGTAATAGTTTCTATCCAGAGGCCTAAGTGTCCAATGAATCTATCCAGTGTGATTAAGTCTAAACAGGAAAACCTCTTAATTTCGAAATTTCTTTTAACTCCGTAATATTCAAAAGGGTCTTCTTTAATATAATTAATCCTTTTGGGGATTATTAATTCTAGTTCGATGTTCTTGTCGTGTCCTGAGCTAACGAAGGCTTCACACATTTTCATTATTTGAATTCCATGCGCTTTTTCGGTTGGAATCCTAGCGTTGGCAATATACAAAATTTTCATTTTTTAATAGCTTTAATACATAAATGTCCTCCTAACATCTTAAATATTTTTAACTTTGGTAAATAAAATGTCTTGGATCTAAAGCCAAATTTTAAGTTACTGGACATAATCTCTATGATAAAGCCGTTTTTTTCTAGCATATTTTTCAAAACAGCTGGAGTATAAAAAAGCTTGTGATCTGGATCACCAATGCTATCCATTTTTTTAAGAAAGAAGCGGAGAATTCGACTCAGAGCATAAACGTTTGGAGTATCAATTACTAGAACTCCTCCGGTTTTTAAGACTCTGTTGACTTCTTTGATCATCTTAATCGGCTCAAACGTATGTTCTATGATCTCACCCATATAAACACAATCAAAAAATTCGTTTTTAAAAGGCATATTCTCTGCTTTTCCAATAACTTGTCCCGGGAAATTAAGCTCTCGAGCTTTTTTTTCGTTGCTATCAAGTCCGATTACATCACAAGTATCTCCAAAGGATTCTCTAATCTTTTTATGTATTGAGGCCTCATCGTCTCCATCCCCTAAATTACCCACATCTAAAATCCTTGGACCTCGAAGGTGTAATTTTATAAAATCAAAACGGCCTCTAGCCATAATTAATTTATTCTGATTTCTCTTTGTAATCATTTAATTTTGATCTTTACTATTAGCTGTTATCGTTTTTTGTTTAAAACCCCTATTTTTCATAAAAATAAGTTTTCATTTTAAAAAAGTCTTATACCAAATTTGAAAAGTGAGTAAAGACCAAATTATGTCTAAATTATATTCTTTCTTATAGATATGATTGTCTAATACTGTTTTAATTTGATCGAAGTTAAAGTATTTTTGAGTATCAGAACAATAACTTGGAGAAAGAATTTCATAGGCAAAATCTTTTAAACCCATTCTCAACCATTTAGCAGCTGGAGA
>JANBVM010000030.1:0-7794 GCA_024239015.1 Patescibacteria group bacterium
CCATCCATAATACATCAAATCTTTCAGTTTTGTTTTCGCACTTCAAACTTTTTTACGAGTAAAATTTGTTAAGAGTTAAATTAATAGCTCAAGTGAAAAAAGCATAAAAAACCTTAATTCTCGAGCACTCGCTTACTTTAAATTGATGGAACAAAATTAAGAATGTAAATGAGTAGTGCTGAACAGGCAAGAAAAAGTCTCATTGAGCATGCGTTAAATGAAATTCTCAGTATACCATGCTATAGTAATTTTTATCTTCATACATACTATGTTATCGCGAAATTGGGGCTACAACGTAAAGCAAAAGTAGAAAAACTTTTCGAGACTATGGATTGGAATGATTATAAAAATAGGAACATAATAATTGAGAGGATTAAAAACTTTTTAATTGAATATATTAAGTAGATTTTATATTCTTTATCAAACAGTGTTAAGGTTAACGATGGTATCTTTTGGTATTGTAGTTTGTTAAACTTAAAGATTTTCTCACCTTTATAATGGTTTGTCCTTGGTTGGGACTTTGGGTAGTAAACAACCTCCCCATAAC
Source organism: Patescibacteria group bacterium (assembly GCA_024239015.1). Lineage (GTDB taxonomy): Bacteria > Patescibacteriota > Minisyncoccia > Minisyncoccales > JANBVM01 > JANBVM01. The sequence goes on from JANBVM010000030.1 coordinate 548, forward strand.
GTATATGGTGGTGTTGTTAATAGAAATGTCTTAAATCAACTTTTTAGTTGTTATTTTTGAGAATCAATATATTAAATTATGAAGGCAAATATAGTAGATTAGGCAAAAATTTACAAATCAAACATGGTGTTCACTGCCTGACCCTGGATTTTTGTCTTTTGGTAGTATGGTCTTCCATACTCTAATTTTACTACCCCTATATATTGGTTTTGTCTCGTATTGAGACTTTGGGCAGTGATCACCACCTTTCTATCTTTTAGGAGCAGATCATTTTTTGTTTGGATTTTTATAGTTTTTACTCAATTTAATAATAAAAAGGTATCTACAAATATGTCGTCTGATAATGGAATATGGCTTATGTTTTTTGAAGGGAAGTATCATGTGTGGTATTCTTCTTGTCCTGATAATGACCCAGAAAGACCAAATTATGCAGAAGAATGGTATAGAAGGTTCGATAAAAAGGATGATGCAATAAAATACGCAAATGATCTAATAAAGAAGTGTGAGGAGTTGGATCTTTTATTAGAATATGGAATAATGGAAGTTGGAGTATTTCAGAAACCTAAACAATGGGACTCTTTAGAGAGTTTTAGAAAAGATGCTCAAAAATTTTCTGATTGGGTTAGGAAGAACAAAATAGATGTAACAAAAAGTTTTGAAATGCCCGAAAATCTTTTCTAAACAAGCTCTCCTATCTAATATCCCAAGCATGAGTTAAGACACCAATAATTTTTAAATTTAATTTATAAACATGACCATTCTTGGAGAGTGGGAAATATGTGGTATTTAAATATTCTTTTAGAATAAAAACTAATAATAAAGCCTAACAAAAATCAATTATAAAATAATATCATGCCAAACTTCAAATTGATGGATATTAGTGGTGAAGCATCTGATTTTCTTGAGGATTTTTAATATTAATACCTGGTGGTGTATCATCATACACATGGGACGTCCTTATTATTTCAATTACTTGTAAAAATTCCCTTTATAAAGCCTTCAAGGAAAGGAAAATCCTTGAGCTCAATAACTTGGCTTGTTTTATTGAATTTACTTAGTGTTTGCATCATGGAAGTATTCTTTTGAAAGTTTTTTGTAAAATCTGATAGATTTTTTTGAGCTAAATATGATTCTCCCTTAAAGAGATAACAAAATGAGAAATCTGTTATATTTTTCATGAGAACTGTATATTGACCGAACTTAGCACGATCAAGCCCCTCAGAGAGAGCTTCATCACTAAACGTGGTAATTGCTGACAAAAAACCTCCAAAAAGTTCATCCTCGACTTTAACTTCGTCAGAAAAAGGATATGAAAATAGGAGGAATCCACCTTCGGCTAATATTAAGAGCAACACAGGTTCTTCATCAATTAGTTCTGGTACTTTAATCGCACGTTTTTTTTGTATTAACTCTATAGATTCATCTAATGAAGCTAATGCCATACGTTCTGAAATGGAGGCATTGGACTCTTTAAATTCTTCCCATTTATCCAATTGTTCTAATAAGTTATCATGTTCACTAGAGATTTCTCGAGCCAACAACTGAAGGCTATGTTCTTCAGCTATATGCTGAGCCTGAGTTAAATAACGTCGAGCATCCCCCATATTCATCAAAAGTAAAGAAATTTTACCCTGCAATAAATATGTTTGAGCTTGCAATGTGTAAGATTTTGTCCGCTCTGATTCCTCTAGTAGCCTCTTAATATATGGTTGAATATCATCAATTATTTTTAAATCATTAGTCAACCGTAATTCTTCGAGATAGAAGTCACAAAGTTCGATTAAACCCACAGTGAATTCCTCTGGTAGCCCATGAATTAATTGTCCTTTTGCAACTTTATGCTCTCCAATTAAATCTTTTAGAGTTTTTTCAGCTTCAGCCCTATCTCGGACACGTGAACTTGATCTTAGTGTTCGTGCTTTTGATAACCTATACCAAGGGAAATTTTTAGAAATTTTATTTTGCTCTAGATACTGAGAAAGACGATCTAAGCACTTTTGTGCTTCCTTAGGAGAATCCTTGTATAAAAAAACTTGGATCAAACTATCGTAAGTGTATCCCACCCTAATATTTGCCACTGCAAATGTATATTGCTCCCATATTTTCAGGCTTTTTTCAAAATATTCAATTGCTTGATTTAGAGCACCTTTTTGAAAAAAAATTGCCCCAATATCATGATAAGTAACTCCAATTATCATATTGGCCGTCATCGTATTTCCTTTGGAAAGATCTAAGCTTTTTTTATGAACCACTAATGCTTTATCTAATTCCCCTTTTCCTTTGTAAGAGGCTCCTAGTATAGTTAAATTATTAGGTACAATAATTAAACTAAATTCTATATTTTCAAAAATTGATAGACTTTTTGTATGGTGTTCTATAGCTTTGTCATAATTTCGCTCCCAATGACTGAAATAACCCTTCATATAATGAAAAAATCCTTCTCTTAGTTTTAAATCGATTGGGTTTTCTTTTGTTGCGGATTTAAGCAATTTCTCACAAAGCACGACATCTTCCCATGCTTCATTTTGTCTACCTGTTAGGAGTAATAGGTTCCATTTTAGCACTATCGAATCGATTAAAAATAATGGTTTATTTTGACTTTTACTCTCTTGATAATCTTGTTCTGCTAATCTAAAACCCTCTTGAAATCTTCCCAAATTATATAGAATAAGTCCTTTAATAAACCGACAATTATGTTTGTCTTCAGGATTTAAATCTCCCAACTTTTCAAAATTAGTGATTAATTGCAAAGCTTCCTCTATTTTTCCCTTATTTAAAAGATTCAATGCTCGTACTAATTCCTTGTGCATGGAAATGCTTATAATTCTTCAGCTCCTTTTATTTACACCGTTTTAAGTTCATAGATTTCAGTTAACATGATTAGTTGAATTGCTTAAAACTGTTGGTTTCAAAACTAATTATTTTCTACACTTAGATTGCAAATAAAGAAGTTTATTTTACTTAAAAGATTTTGGAGGAAATTTAAACTAGAGGGATTTTACACTTAATTTTTGAAGTCATTGGCTTAAATATCAGAACTTATGATATTTTTATTTTTTTGTTTATACAAGATAACTAAGACAATTACGGAAAATTTCACTTCAGGGCTTGTTTTAGGATTTTTGTCTTTTGGTAGTGTAAGCACTTAGACTCTAATTTAATCTATACTTATATTGTCTTTGACCTTGGTTTTAGGTCTCGCTGGTAGGAGTCGCTCTTAGCTATTGTTATCCTCAAGAATCTAATTTTAGGAGAGACTTTACTATTACAATGAATTAATACAAAAATAGAATAGATTTTTATGTAAAATTAACTTATTTTGGTTAAATATTCATACTTGAATATTCTAAGACGATCAGGTTAGACACTATTAAAAAGATAAATGAAAATGCCAAGTTCTGTGTCTCATAAAATTGAGAAAGGATATCAACATCTGAATGAAGGAAAAATAGAAGAAGCGCTCCAATTAGTAGTCGAAATAGAAAATGGACAGAGCTTGACTCCTGATGAGAACTTACAAAATCAGCTACTTAAAGGAGCAGCTTTAACTTATATGGGGAGGATAGAAGAAGCATTTAAAATTGGTGAACAAGCTTCCCAAGAGAGTAAAATTCTAAATAAACCAACCCAATCATTTGATGCAGTCTTCCTCAAGTTTGGTACCTTACTTATACTTGGGAGGGTTTCTGAATCATGGGAAGATGTTAAATTCTGTGAGAACCTTCTCAAAACTAATTATGAGTGGATTCCATCTGAATTAGAACAATGTAAAGCCACATTTTCTTACATGAATGGTTATTTTCATTATCTGAATGGTGAATATGATCTTGCGATAAATTATCTCATTAAGAGCCTAGCTTTTATTGAAAATTCTTACAAGTATTCCTTTATGGTCCCAAGTCTTTTAACCATCATTGGTGACGTGTATCTTCGGAAAGGGGAATTGGAAAGCGCTCTCCAGAGTCACAAGAAAGTACTGAAACTTTCTAAAGGTGGTAGTTTTCTTTTTAAAATTTTGAGCGCCACTTCTCAATATTTCCTTGGAGTAATTTATTATCAGCAAGGTAAGTCAGACTTAGCAATAGAAAATTGCGAAGAAAGTCTAAAAACTTTTGAAACATATGGAATCCCTTTTTTTATTGGCGCAGTTTACTATCTTATCATAATAATTTACCTTGATCAAAAAGATTGTGAACAGGCAAGAAAATTATTATCCCGACTTCGACATATTTATGACAAAACGCAAAACAAAATCGTCTACGACACTTATTACTATGAATTATCACGAGCAAGGATATTGAAATCAAGTACACGGACTCGAGATCGGGCCAAAGCAGAAATAATTCTAAAAAATCTTATTGACAGAAATGTAGATTTAAAAACTTCCCTAAATTTAACCTTGTTGGGGGAGATTCCATACGCTATAATAATGCTATGTGAGTTGTATTTTCAAGAATTAAAATTCACTAACGATATGAAAATTCTTGAGGATATTGAACCGCTTATTGAAAGGATAATAAGTGAAGCTGAAAGATCAAAATCTAGTCATCAATTAGCTAAAGCTTATTTATTATGGGGTAAGACTGCCTTACTTCGAATGAATATGGGGGAAGCCCGGCGTTATTTAACTGAAGCTCAAAATATTGCGGAACCTAAAGGCCTTCAGTTGTTAGCCAAATCTATATCAAGAAATCATGATAAGCTTTTGGACCAGTTGGATGAATGGGAGAACCTTAAAAAGAAAAAAGCTTCATTATCAGAACGCATGGATTTGGCATTAGTTGATGAAACAATTGATCAGATACAAGGTAAGCGCACCATTGATGATTTAGAGCTTAAAGATGAAGACTCGGTTTTACTGATGATATTAGCTGAGGGTGGTTCATTAATATTTTCTTATCCCTTTGCTAAAGAATGGGAAAAGGATGAAGAACTCCTAGGAAGTTTCCTGTCCGCCTTCGCATCATTTAGTGATGAATTTTTTTCGCAGGATCTTGACAGAGCTAAATTTGGTAAATTCACAGTTCTCATGAAATCAACCTTCAACTTTACCATTTGCTACTTATTTAAGGGTCAGTCTTACTTGGCGCTTAAAAAACTCGTAAAGTTTGTGAGGATCATCAACGAAAATGATTCCATCATCGAGACTTTCCAGAAATTTCAAAATAGGAGCCAGTTATTGGAAATAAAGGATTACCCATTTCTCAAATCGTTCATTACCGAAGTTTTTGTAAAAAATGAGTGAAAAATCAACTTGAATCAATTTACTGGTAAAAAGTTAATCTTATTCAATATTTAAAAATACTCAAATAAATTAATAGCTCAAGTGAAAAAAGCATAAAAAACCTTGATTCTTGAGCACTCTCTCACTTTAAATTGAAGGAGCTGGATTAAGAAGATTAATGAGTAGTGCTGAACTCGCAAGAAAAAGTCTCATTGAACATGCTTTAGATGAGATTCGCAATATACCAAAGTACGGTAATTTCAAACGAGGTACATATTATGCTATCGCGAAATTGGGGCTACAACGTAAGGCTAAAGTTGAGGATCTTTTCGAGACCGCAGATTGGAATAATATCAAACGTAGAGACGCAATATTTGAGAGAATTGAACACTTTTTAGTCAAATATATTAAATAGAACAATTTGCTTATTTTGACTAAATAATTAAAATTAATTCTAATTATAAAAAAACCATTTATTATTGTTCATAGTATATATTCCGTTTTTTCTTACATAAATATTTAAGTTGTCATTTCTTGAATCCTTAGTCTTAATCGGAAGCTTAAAAGAAGCTGTTATGAAAGTAAACGGCTTTAAAGAAAGGGTTAAGAAGGTTGATAAGCATGAGAAACAAATAACCGAATTGAGATTAGAGAATTTAGAGCTTAAAAATGATGTTAAAGAGCTTAAAGCTAATAGCCAAATCTTTATAGAAGAGAAACAAAACTTTATTGGATATATGGCTAAACTTGAAGAAATGGAAGAGAAATTCAAGAATCTTACTGAGAGGCTTGAAAAGGCTTCTTAAACCTTTTTATTACTACTTTTTTTATTAATTTTAATAATATTTTACAAGCAAAAAATTTTAAATTATCGTAAACTATTCATTTTTGAGAGTAGGAGCTTAATTAATTTAAATTAAAAAAAGAAGAGGAAAAGAATGATATATCAAATTGGTAAATTGATTGTTGGCGATAATTGGAAGGATATGCGGAGCTGGTGGGGGCAATATATAAGTAAGACGAGAAAGTGGTTAGCTGGTGTATTGACATATAACCATGAAGAAAGAAATCTCTATTTTTTTGAAGGTAGATATGAAGGTGAGCAAAAGACATTTATTTTTAATATTGACACTACATATTTCGAGTTAGCACGGAGAGGTAAAATGTCTTATTATTTTCTTGTTTATATAAAGGATATAGATAATAATGAGTATCTTTTTGATTCAGATATTTCTTTCTACAACAGAAGTCAGAGTGCTTATCCTTATCGTCAAGGAAAGCAAATTGTTTATAACCAAGTTCTAGTGAATGTAATTAACCATTTAAAGTCAAAAAAAAAATAAATTTCTAATATTTTAACCGATTTAATTATGATAAATTTCATCATATTTGAAATTTTAATATCAAGGATTCTATATATTTTATGTAAATTGTAGGGATAATCTATGAAAAAGAGAAACTTTCTAATAGGATTTTTATTTGGAATTTTGTTCTTTTTTAATGGTTTAATACCAATAGCAAGTGCTATTGAGAAGAATGAATATTTATCTTTTGGGGAATCTTCCATCTTTAATCCTGTCGTTGATGTAGGAGATATAATATATTGGAGCTTTGAAACTTATAATGATGAGTTTAATGTAAAGGTTGAAATAGAAAATGAAATTATTAGTGAGAATAAAACTTCCGATTCTGGTATTTTTAACGTCGAAATGGATTTAGAGTATCATTTCTTAATTTTTAGAAACCTTGATTTAGAATGGTTTAGAGATGGATGGATTGTTATAGAGATTAGTATTAATACACCGTTATCGACTGTTCCAGACCCTACTGAACCATACCCTATTGAGAAGAATGATTTTCTGTATTTTGGCGAATCTTACAGCTGTCGACCTGTTGTTGAAATAGGAGATACAATATACTGGAGCTTTGAAACTTATAATGATGAATTTAATGTAAAGGTTGAAATAGAAAATGAAATTATTAGTGAGAATAAAACTTCCGATTCTGGTATTTTTAACGTCGA
>JANBVM010000030.1:7894-14203 GCA_024239015.1 Patescibacteria group bacterium
AATGGATTTAGAGTATCATTTCTTAATTTTTAGAAACCTTGATTTAGAATGGTTTAGAGATGGATGGATTGTTATAAAGATTAGTATTAATATACCCTTATCTAACGACCCAGAGCCTAATGGCTCTGAACCCAATGACTATAGCACTATTATCATTATAGTAGGTAGTATATTTGCTATAATTATCGTGGGGGCAGTTGTAATTCTGAGTAAAAGAAAAAATGAAAGGATAAATCAAAACACGCAAGATTCCAAAGCAGTACAAAAATATAGAATAAGCCCAACTATTCAAGAATCCAAAGTGGTAGGTAATTATTGCCAGAATTGTGGACAGAAGAATACTATTCCCAACAGTAAGTTTTGTGTAAATTGTGGGGATAATCTAAATATTTGATAAGGATTAGCTTTTTTCTACTATGATTGATTCGTCATACTCTCGAAAATAATCGTCTATATCTTTAAAAGAAACTTCAAGAATTAAAGCCTTAAAACCCTTTTTTTTAATACTACTTTTTTTTTATGAGTTAAAAAATATTAAACTAAGAGCTTAAGAACCCTAAGTTCATTTTAAGAAAAAACTGCTTTTTTAAAATTTATTTAAACTTTAGTTTTATTCTCGGATTAATAACCTATCCCTTAATACGATTATTCAAATAGAATATGGATAACCACTCTAATATGAAGTTAAAAAATTCAAATTCGAACTTACGAGAGATTCTTACTCTTGGAAGATGTGAAAGATAATGGATGTGCAAGAATTTAATGAATTGGTTAAAGTGTGTACCAACAAATATGAGAATTTTAAAAAAGATTTTGATGAGGTTTTTAATAGTATCGGAGACTTTACTGCAGATTTAAATTGGACTAAGGAAGAACTAAAAGCTAATCCATCTTTACTTAGAAGTATAGCTATAATAAAAACAAAAGAAGAATTTATACTCCTTCAGAACTTTTTTGAGAAATATCCAGAATTTAAACCTTTTAAAGAAAATATAAGAGATGTATTCGTGGGTAATCTAAATAATGAAAAATAGATAAGAAGTTTAGGAAAATAGAATGGAGTAAGTAAATTAATACCTTTTTTTTTCCTTTTTTTTATAATATGCTCGGATTTGAACTTTTAACGGTTCTCTGAGCTAAAACAGAAGAAAAGGTAAAAAATAATGAAGTTTGAATATAAAATAATTGATGAAATCCCAAGACTTATAATGAAATTAACAAAAGAAGAGACTTTAGAGCTTGATAACATATATCAAGAACATAAAGACGAGATATATGACATTGGATTAGCATATATCTTTAAGGATTACAGAGATATTAATATGTTTCTTACTGAACCAACACATCCGAAGAGATAATAATAACTATTTAAAACTACATTTTGTTTTTTTATATGCTCGGATTCGAGGCGTGATGGCTTCTCTGAGCTAATCTAAAGAAAAGGAGAAAAATAATGAAAAAGGTATATTATATTGGAGTAATAATTGGATTGATGTTTCTCTGTATAATTTCTATTGGAAGAAGTACATCTGGTACGAGGCATTTAGATATTGGTGAAAGTATGGTGTTATCTTTTTCGGTGAAAGAGGGGGATGTAATTAAAGGAGAATATAATACAGTTGCGATGGATGGGCTTATGGAGATAACGATAGCATGGGCTTATGGAAATAATAATGGAATATTAGTTCAAAACTCTGGTAGAGGGACACTTACTATAAATATAGCAAGTGGTTCGGGTAATTACGTACTTACTTTTATCAATTTGGGTTTTTATAGTGGCAACTTGAACTATAATGTCTATGTAGTAGGAAAGGATTCAAATTCGGATTCAAATTCGGATTCAATACCAAGCTTCAATCTTTTTATAGTTATTGGAATATCAATTGCTATCTGTGGATTATTAATTTGTAGAAAATATAAATCAAAAATAAATTAATTTTTTTTATAATATGCTCGGATTTGAACTTTTAACGGTTCTCTGAGCAAAACAAAAAAAGAGGATGAGATGTTAAAATGGTTAATAATTGTGAAGGGAGTTTAAGGACATATCCATTAGATACTAGATTTGTTAAGAAAAGACACATGGGAACTTTATTTGTTGATGATAAGATTGTTTTTATGTTTAATAATGGAGATAAAGTTGATGTAAAGTTTGATGATATTGATTCTATTAAGATTGATAAAGTAATGGGGGGATTTAAGGTAATACGGATTTTTCTAAAGGATAAAAAGGCTTTTCAATTCTGTTCTAGTGGTTCTTCCAATTGGAGTGCTACAACATCAATGTTAGCTGGGCATAATTTAATGGCGATTGGGAGTCAAATTGACAATAAGAATCGTATAAATGCAGTGAATGAAAGCGTGTATAACACTATAAAATATATGATTGATAAAACCAATACAAATTAAATCCTTTTTTTTTAATTTTAATATGCTCGGATATGAACTTTTTACGGTTCTCTGGGCTAAAACAAAAGAAAAGTGAAAAAAATGAGTAAAGAAGAAGATAAAGAAGACTTTTGGAGTAAAGATAATTTTTAAATATTAGATGAATTTGATTGAATAACGGTAAAAAAATCATACCAATGAATAATAATAATAGAAGAATGCGTATTTTATTGGATTTCATCTTACTTTTTGACAATATTTCTTTTTATCCATTTTAAAGAACAAATATCTTAATAACAATATTAATTATTTACCATTTTTACTTTTTCTTATCATATTCTTTTATAATTACATTTTGTTGGGCAGCCCACCATACCCAAACTTGTCTTATGAAAAAGTGAGTAATTCCAAGATTCTCTTTCCAGGCATTGGTATTAGACATATGCTCATGACAGATCATGACCATCCTGCTCCCATTGTCTATATTGCTCCATTAATTTATCTATTTCAACAATATTTACTTGTTGATTAAATGAAATTGAATTTGAGCTTTTATTACATATTATTTTTTACCTATCCCTTTCTTCTCCCATTGTCTATACTGATCCATTAATTTATCGATCTCATCAATATTTGCTTGCTGATCAAAAGCTATTGATTTAGTACTAGCAAAGTAATGAGCATATAAATCTTTATTTTCGATCATCTCTTGAATCACACCTATAATTAATGAATCTTCACTTATTCCACAAAATTCTGAAATTTCTGAGATATTTAACCGTGTATATTTAGTACTCAAATCTAAAGTAGTTTTTCTAATTATACTAATTTTTTCTAATTTTTCTTTTTCTAATTTCTCCAATTCTATTTTATCTCTGGCTTCTTCTATTTTTCTTAACTTTTCTTTTTCTTGTTGTTTTAGCTTTTTACTTTCAACTATTTTTTTCTTAACACGAGGATATGCAATTAATGTTGATACAAATAAGGCAAGAGATACAGATACAACAATTGCAATGATGATTATATTCATTGTAGGATTGCTAAATGAATTCCTAGGGTTAAAGCCATTGCGTACTTCATATCCATCGCTAAATCCATCATTATCAGTGTCAAAATCATTGGGATTTGTCGAATAAATTATTTCTTGACTATCATCCAATTCATCACCATCTGTATCAGCATCATTTGGATTTGTTGGCTCTCCTCCATATGGATTTCCAGTCCCAGTACACTCAACAACATCAGTTAATCCATCATTGTCCGAATCAGCATCATTTGGATTTGTTGGTTGTCCGTTAAATTGATTTTTACTTCCGTTAACTTCTTCTCCATCATTAATTCCATCAATATCGGTATCATTATTAAGGGGATTTGTTGAATAAGTAATAATTTCCTCTCCATCGCTTAAACCATCATTATCAGAATCAGGGTTATTTGGATCAGTATTGTTTATATATTCATAGACATTAGTTAGGGAGTCAAAATCAGGATCACCTCCCGAATCATCAATAAGAGGATCTAAACCATTAAAAACTTCCCATCCATCGAGCATCGTATCAGAGTCAGTATCTGCATCATTTGGATTAGTATTTATTATGAATTCATAGAGATTGGATAGGGAGTCAAAATCAGGATCAGCTCCCGAATCATCAAAAAGAGGATCTAAACTATTAAAAACTTCCCATCCATCGAGCATCGTATCAGAGTCAGTATCTGCATCATTTGGATTAGTATTGTTTGTGAATTCATAGAGATTGAATAGGGAGTCAAAATCAGGATCATCTCCCGAATCATCAATAAGAGGGTTTAAAGTATTAAAAACTTCCCATCCATCGAGCATCGTATCAGAGTCAGTGTCATTGTTATAAGGATTTGTTGAATATAAATTCAATTCTTCCCAATCAGAAAGTATATCTTCATCTGAGTCAATACTAAACTTAACTAGAAATCCAATACCCGCAACATATATATTGTCTTTATCATCCATTGCAGCATAGAAAGGATAGGGATTTAAAAATCCCCCCCACACTTTTTCATACTCAAGGAATCCTGAACTATTATATCCTACTATGCAGATTTCTCCGATGCTCAAGGGTTGTGACAATCCTACAACATTAATCCTATCAAGAGAATCAAAAAAAATTTGAAATCCTTCTTCTAATCCTGTTGTTCCCCATGTTCTATTCCAGATTTGAACTCCTGAATTATTATATTTTATTAAAAACAACTCTCCCCCTCCGTTCCCAAAACTTTCTGTTTGCCCAGTTATATATATATTCTCATTGGAATCTACCTTAAAATCCCACGGATATTCCGTCATAATCCCACCCCATGTACAATTCCATTGTAAAATTCCTGAAGAATTAAATTTTAATAAAAAGACGTCTTCCGGTCCAGCTCCATAACTACCAGTAGCACCTGTTAGATAGAGATTTCCGGAAAAATAAATCAAAGAGTTCCCCCATGAACCAAAAGTTAAATAATCAGCATTAATACCACCCCAGGTATAATTCCATTGCTGTACTCCACTAGTATTATACTTAACTAAAAATACATCTCTATTTCCTGCCCCAAAACTTTCTGTGTATCCTGCTATATAAATATTTAAAGAATCAACTACAATGGATTGGACTTCTTCCATATTTAATCCCCCCCATGTACGATTCCATAACTGAACTCCTGAATTGTTAAATTTTATTAATGAAACATTATAATCTTCAGTTTCCCCTATGACATAGATATCATCTAAAGAATCTATTGCTATTGATTTCAGATAAAATCCACTCCAAGTATAATTCCAAATTTGAAATCCTGAAGGATTAAATTTAACTAAACAAGTTGAACCAAAACTCAATGTTTCTCCTAAGATAATGATATTATCCAATGAATCAAATATCATTTCTCTTCCTTTATCCGTAGAAAGTCCCCCCCATGTACGATTCCATAACTGAACTCCTGAACTATTGTACTTTAATAATATTAAATCTAAATCACTACCACCTATCTTATCGATACCACCGGTTATATAAACATTCCCAGTAGAGTCAGTTTCGATTGCTTCGACTTCGTTCTGTATATCATACCAATCAGCAGAAATTGCACCATTATTCCGGAGGATTTTCAAATTCTTGTCGGTTATTAAAATTTTATCAGAATTCATTGAAGTTTGAATAGAGCTGGCTAAAAAAACCAATAAAAGGCTAAACATAATTAAATTTTTTTTTAGTTTCAGATTTGTTTCACCCGCTGTTTAATACTTAAAAATAAGTGCATATAAAAACACTTTTGTCTAACTATATTAAACAATAAACCATACGAGCTTAAAAATCTTTAAAGAGCAATTTAAACATCATACAAAAATATTCAAAATGTGGGATGATCTTAAGGTATAACAAGATTGTATAGGGATTCTCTTCCTTCCTTTTTGAGTTAAAGTTGAACAGCGTGTTTTAAAATTTCAATAGCTTTATCATAATCTCCCAATTCCAAATATGATAAGCCCAAATTGCTCCAAGGAATAAAATGCTTTGAATCAATTTTTATTGCTTTTTCAAATACGTCTATAGCTTTTTTATATTCTCCTTGATTCATAAGATCTAATCCATGATTGACTAAATCTACAAGTTTTAAATTTGAATGCCGATACATTATGATTACTTTTAATTTTAATAATTATAAAATGTATTAAATTTTTTTACTCCCTTTTTCCCAATCCTTGAATTTATTATCTAAGGAATTAATGAATTCTGTTATATCTCCCTCTATAATGATAAAATCCCCATCAATCTTAAAATTAAATTCTTTTGCCCATTTGAATATTTTGTTATCAAACGTTCTCTTATCCAAATCTAAGGCATTTCTAAGCATACTAAGCCGAATTTTTCGAGCGACTTCTGCAAATTCCTTTAACTTAGCTATTAG
>JANBVM010000031.1 GCA_024239015.1 Patescibacteria group bacterium
ATAAAGGCCCTAGCTTTTTTTAAAGCCTTAACCTTTGAAACAGCTGAACCCTGACCCTTGCTGACAATGGCTCCGGCGTGACCCAATACAGTGTCTTTAGGTAGATTTTTTGAAAACCCACCTGCGATTAAAGCTACCAGCGGTTTTTTTATTGTCCCTTCTTTTATAGCATTGGCTAGTTTCTCTTCATAGACTCCTCCAATTTCACCGAAAATAACTAAAACTTTAGTTTGTTCATCTTTTTCAAATTCTAAAGCAATATCCAAGAAATCAGACCCAACCAATGAGTCACCTCCAATGCCTATCACAGTACTCTGTCCCAAACCAGCATCAGTTAAAATACGGGAGATTTCAGCTGTCATACCTCCTGACTTGGAAATGATGCCAACAGAACCTTTACTAAAAACCCTGTAAGCTATATCAGAACTCCCGATGCTGCCTATTTTTCCTTCTTGAGGAGATATGATGCCAATTGAGCTTGGACCAACAATTCTAACTTTGTATTGTTTGGCCATGTCTATCATCTTGGCAACATTATATACAGGAACCTTTTCTGTTAAGACGTTTACTAAAGGAATTTTTTGATAGATAGATTCTAAAGCAGCATCTAATGCAAAGGGAGCGGGCACCACAATAAAACAAGCATTGATTTCAGGGTGTTTTTTTACTGCTTCTCTGACCGTATTGAAGACTGGAACTCCCTCTATTTTTATACCTCCTTTTCCAGGAGTTACTCCGGCTAAAACTTGAGTGCCATAAGATAGCATTTCTTTTGTGGCCCGAGCTCCCTCTTTACCAGTGATTCCCTGCACCAGAACCTTTGTTTTTTTATTAACTAGAATGCTCATCTTTTCTAACAAGATTTATTAATATTTTAGCTGATTCTGACATCTCTGTTTCAGGACCAAATAGGTGAAAATTATACCTTTCTTTCTTGGCAACTTCTTTCAACATCTTAAAAGCTTCTTCTCTTCTGGGACCATCCCTTCTAACAACAATAGGATAGCTTGGTTTTGGTTTTATTTTTCTTAATCCTTGAACAAAACCTAACATAGTTTCATAGATGTCAGTGAAGTTGGCTGTTCCGCCAACGGTCCAACAGCCTATTAGGTTTGGTCTTGATAGGACTCTAACCGTTAATTCTTCTACAACTGAAGCTGGAGGGTTTCCAGAGTACTCAACATAGTTGGCCGGTTTTCCCCCATAGTGCATTAAGGCATCTAGATTAATCATGGAAGCCCCTCCTCCCGAGGCCAAGATTGCAATGTTACCCGGCAGATCCAAATAGGGCTGGAGTTTTGGGTTTACCACATGGTTATCCAAAATCACTTTTGCATCACCAGCTACAAAGCTACCATTTTTTAGTTCGAATAACGGATTAACTTCAACTAATAGCGCTTTTTCTTTTTCAAAGATTTTCCATAAAGAGAGAATAACTTTCTTTAATTCTGAAGTAGGTTTAATTTTTGATTGGAAAAGAATGTCTCTGATATAGAAATCTGGTAAGCCAAAACTAAGATTAATAGGAAATATTTTTGCTTTTTTGATTCCACTTCCACCTTTTTCAGAAATGGAGATTACAGGTTTCCTTACCCCCGTATCATAACTAAAGCTAACATAGAACTCTTTTGTATATGGAATGCTCTCTTCTACTAACAATTTTTCTGGTAGAAACCCGCTAATTTTTTTATTAAACAACTTTCTTTTTTTTGACAGAAAAGCCTGGCTATTTTTTACAAATAAAATACCTCCCTCTTTTTTTCTGTCTCCAACTGGAACCTGAGACTTTAGAACAAGAGGAGTTTTTAGGAGAGGTTTTGGGCTATTTTTCCCAATGAGTTTTCCCTCGGGAACATTTATCCCGTATTGTTTAAATAGCTCTTTTCCTTGATATTCTAATAATTTCATACTTCTAATGGTCTTAATATACAAACTTTTGAAGCTAAGGTCAAAGGTTATTTTCAGATATCAACTTTGCTTATAAGGTAGAAAATATGAATGGGCTCGATATACAAAATATGATATAATAAATCAACATAATATCTCTTACTAAGATGAATAAAGTTAAAGGATGGTTAGAAAAAGGAAGCACTCTTGTTAAAGAATTTAAGTTTAATGATTTTGCAGCAGCTGTAGAATTTGTTAATAAAGTTGGAGAGTTTGCTGAACAAATGAATCATCATCCAGATATTTTAATACATTCTTATAACAATGTGAGGATTACGCTTACTACTCATAGTGAGGGTAAAATTACAGAAAAAGATATCAAGCTAGCCAAGATGATAGACGAGATAGAGTAGTTTAATTATTCTATGAACCCTTTAGTACATATTTTTCTAACGTACTTTTCTTTAAGCTTCATTATCCCAGAAGTAAAGGGCTATCTGATTCCAATAGCCGTTTTCTCTATTATTCTTGATGTTGATCATATCCCTGGTTTTATCAAGATGCCATTTCTTTCCAAAGAAGAAAGAGGGAAAGTAAAACCAGGGCACTATATCGGTTTGTTTAGGACAGCCATTCAAGAACCAATTGGTATAATAACCTTAGAGCTTATATTTTTGACAATGTATGCTTTTGGAATAAGAAATATAATTTTATTAATTGCTGCATTATCATTAATAATACACTGGCTAATAGATTTTTTGACAGTTCATACTAGGCCCTTAGCCCCAATAAACAATAAAGCAGTTTCCTTATTTTTTCATACTAGGAAACAAAGAATTATTAGCGAGTTAGTTGTTACAAGTATTTCATTAATATTGTTTCTAGCCGTTTATATCTAAGAGATAAAACTAAAAATAATCTTCTTTAGATTCAGCTCTGGCGATAACTAATCCAGTTACCTCTTTGGCTCCTGAAATTTTTAATTTCCTCGCAGCTTCCTCCATGGTAGATCCTGTTGTATAAATGTCATCGACCAATATAATTTTTCTTCCTTTAATTTTCTCTTGATTTTGACAACTAAAAACTCCCAAAATATTTTCTCTTCTTCCTTTTTCGGATAGTTTAACCTGGGGCTGTATAGCTTTAGTTTTTATTAGAATATTGTTAATTAAAGGTATCTCTAAAGAACTCGAAATCACCTTTCCAATTTCTTCTGCCTGATTAAATCCCCTCCATCTTAATTTTCTTATTTCAAGCGGTATAGGGACTATTACAAAATCTGACTTCCCACCGTTTTTCGATGAAAACGGTGGAGGCTGATCAAGCAATTGAAAATGTTTTATTATTAAAAAGGAAAGAGGCT
Organism: Patescibacteria group bacterium; assembly: GCA_024239015.1. GTDB lineage: Bacteria > Patescibacteriota > Minisyncoccia > Minisyncoccales > JANBVM01 > JANBVM01. Next base: position 3,251 of record JANBVM010000031.1, read on the forward strand.
TTGACAATTCTCTAATCAAGGGAATATATTTGAACTTTTGGACCAAACTTTTCAAAAGAGGACTTTTATATTCTGTTGCAAAATATAGGTCTTTTAGGTTTTTAGTTTGAAATTTTTGGTGGGAGTAAGAGATATCAATAATGCTTTCACAATCTTCGCAGAGGTAGCTTCCCTCTCTTTTACAGCCAAGACAGAATTTTGGAAAAAATAACTCCAAAAGAAAGTTTTTAAATTCTTTAATCATTATGATATAATAACAGAGAATGAGATTTTTAGGATTAATTCCACAAAGATTTTTAGGGATAGATATTGGCACCTCAGCTATCAAATTAGTTGAGGTTTCGAGCTGGGCTGGTAGAAAAAAGCTAGAAAATTATGGTGAAATTTCAGCTTCAGCTCTTTATGAAAAACCATTTAGGACTTTTGAAAAAAGTACCCTTTCGCTTTCAAGCCAAGACATTTCTAGGGCAATCAAAGCTATAATCGAAGAATCTAAAATTAAATCTAAAAAAGCTATTTTTTCAATTCCTGATTTCTCAACCTTTTTCACTACTTTTAAGCTGCCGCCAATGAGCTCTACAGAGATCCCTCAGGCCGTTAGATCCGAGGCCATGCGCCATGTTCCTGTTCCTTTGGGAGAAGTAACATTGGATTGGCAACTCTTGAGTAAGGTTACAGATCAAGCCACAAAAGACCTGGAAGTTCTTTTAGTCACTGTTCCCAATGAAGTCATTAATCAGTATAGGGAAATTGCCGAAAAACTTGGCTTGGAATTATTGGCTTTGGAAGCAGAAGTATTTGGTTTGGTTAGGGCTTTGATTGACAGGGATGACAAGGATACTGTTGCCCTAGTTGACATTGGAGCTAGAAGCACAACTTGTAGTATAATTGATAAAAGGACCTTGAAGATTTCTCATAGTTTTGATATCTCCGGAAACGACTTGACCGAAAGGATATCTAAAGCCTTATCAATAGATTATAAGAAAGCGGAGGATCTTAAAAAAAAGCACGGCATATTAAGCGCTGAACAGGATTTGAGAAAGGGCGATGTAAAAGAGGTTTTGCTCCCTTTAATTGATTTAATTATTAGTGAGATCAATAAGGTTTTAGAAGGTTTTTACTCGAGAGAAAAAAAAGAAGTTAAAAGAATAATTTTAGCTGGAGGAGAATCTTTATTGCCTGGCCTACTTGAATACCTTAGAGATTATTTTAAAAAAGAAGTAAAAGTGGCTAATCCATTCTCGAAAATCTTCTTTCCCCCAATTCTCGACAAAACATTAGAAGAAATGGGACCATCATATACAATAGCCCTGGGTATGGCATTGAGAGGATTAGAGGATTAGAATAGATGAGTAGGTAAGAAATAATACTTACAAACTAATTATGGTTGAAGTAATACCAAAACCAGTTAAGAAAACGCCTTCTTGGCAAATAATTTTGTTCTATTTTTCAATTGCGCTAGTAATAATACTAATTTTTGCTTATCTTGCATTAGGCTCTCTTCAGGGAGATCTGGAAGAGGGCCTCCAAACTCTAAAAGACAGATTGTCTGAAGATGAAACCTCTCAAAGAATTGATTTAGAAAAAGAGGTTTTGGGTTATAAAACAAAAATTGATGACACCTTACCACTTCTTCAACAGCACGTTTTGAGTTCAAAGTTTTTTGATTTTTTGGAAAGCAGAACCCATCCCAAGACTTTTTTTTCTAAAATTAGTTTAAGTCCAGGAAGATCAAAAGTTACACTTTCTGGGCTGACCGATAGCTTTTTAGCCTTAGGGCAGCAACTTCTGATTCTAAATGAAGATCCTTTAGTCAAGAATTCGAAACTGATAAAGGTTTCCCTCTTTGAGGAGGGCGGGGTAGAGTTCGAGATCAGTATTTTATTAGACGAAACACTTTTTAGATACTAATTATGAGAAACTATATTTCTTACATTGTCATTTTCCTCCTAATATCTGTTCTGATTGCATTTTTCTTAATTTTACCGGAATATAGAAATTTCCTTTCTTTAAAGCAGGAAGTTTTTAAAAAAGAAGCTGAGATTAAGTCTCAAGAGGAGTATTTTCAAGATATTGAGAAAATTTCTGAAGAACTTAATAAATACCAGCTCTCTCTTTCTAAGATTGAATCAGCCATACCTCAGGACCGTTCTTTACCAGAAGTCTTGGGTTTCTTCCAAAAAGCAGCATCTCAGGCAGGGCTTATTGTTGAAAGAGTGAGTCCAACCTTTACTTCTTCAGATGAGATAGAAGGAATTAAGCTATCTAGAGTAAACCTTGTTTTAGAAGGAACATATTCTGGCCTTAAGAATTTTCTTTCAATTATAGAAAAATCATCAAGATTGGTTGAAGTTGACAATATTTTCTTTACTAGCCCGGAAAAGAAAGATTTATTTACTTTTAACATAGCAGTCAGTATTTTTTCTCACTAAAATGGCAATAATATTTCAAGAACAAGTGAAAAGGCAGAGGAATTTGATTTATGTCTTCATAGCCCTAGCCTTACTTTCAGCCTTCATTATCTTTTTTGCTTTTTATGTCAGAAAAGAGCCTTCTGAAGAACTAATTTCAAGACGGTTTAAGAAGGTAAAAATAGATTTTGAAGTTTTAAAAAGTCCTCTTTTAGAACAGCTTCAATTGACAGAAAAGACACCCCTATTTGAAGGAGAGATTGGTAGGGATAATCCATTTGTTCCCTAGTTTCTAGAAAAAGAAATAAGAATTGATCTGTAATGTAATTTAGACAATTCCTTAATTTGAGCCAAGAAAGAATTAAGTTTTTAGCTGAAAATAAAACTCATATATGGCATTAATCGATGAATTAGCAAAAAAAGGAGTTTTGGAAAAAGATAAATTAGATTCCTTAAAAGAAGAAATCAAGACTTCTGGTAAAAAGGAAGAAGAGATTATTTTGGCAAGAAGAGTTGTTTCTGAAGACTTTTTATTTAATTTAAAATCAGAGTATCTAAAAGTTCCTTTAAAGGAAGCAGTTGATCCTAATGAGATTTCCCTGGAAGTTTTAGAGATGATTCCCCAAGAAACCGCCAAGAACTATAATATGGTTTCTTTGGCAAAGAAAAACAAAATTTTAGAGGTTGGTATGATTTATCCTGAGAATTTAGATGCCCAGGAAGCCTTAAAATTTTTATCAAGGAGGGGAAAATTTAATTATCGAGTTTTTCTAATTACCCCCAGTACTCTTAATAAGATATTAAGACAATACAGAACCTTAAGAAAAGAAGTAGGAAGAGCCATAGAGGAATTGGAAGAAGAGTTGAAAATAGGGGTGGTTGCCAAACCAGGCGAGATAGAAAGACTGGTTGAAGAGGCTCCTATATCTAAGGTCGTAGCTGTAATATTGAGATACGCGGTTGAGGGAAAAGCTTCTGACATCCATATTGAACCGGCAAAAGACAAACTAAGGATCCGTTTCAGAGTGCTTGGAACTTTACACTCTTCAATTTTTTTACCAATTAGGTTGCATTTAGCTATAGTATCAAGAGTAAAAGTATTGTCTAATTTGAAAATTGATGAAACTAGAATTCCTCAAGATGGTAGATTTTCAACCAAAGTAGAAACCAGAGAAATTGATTTTAGGGTTTCGACTTTTCCCACAACCTTGGGCGAAAAAGTGGTAATTAGAGTTTTAGACCCAAACATAGGTTTAAAAAAGTTTGAAGAACTAGGCTTATCCAAATACGGATCTGATATTATAAAAAGACAGATGAAAAAATCCTATGGCTTGATTTTGTCTACTGGGCCTACAGGTTCTGGTAAGACTACCACTCTATATGCAATCTTGCAGCTTCTAAACGAAGAAGGATCGAATATCGTTACCCTAGAAGATCCAGTAGAATATTTTGTTGCTGGGGTTAATCAATCCCAGGTCAAACCAGAAATTGATTATACTTTTGCTCGTGGCTTAAGGCACATTATAAGGCAAGACCCTGACATTATCATGGTAGGAGAAATCAGAGATTCAGAGACGGCAAATTTAGTCACCCACGCTGCCTTAACTGGCCATATTGTTTTGTCAACTTTACACACCTCAAACTCTTTTGGGGTAATCCCAAGATTAATCGATTTGGGTGTTGAGTCATTTTTAATTCCACCAACTTTAAGATTAGCTATTGCTCAAAGATTGATCAGAAGGCTATGTGATGATTGTAAGAAAAAAGTAAAAGCTAAAGAAAAGATAAAAGATTTAATTTTAAAAGAAATCCAGGGTTTTCCAGAGAGAATTAAAAAAGAAGTTAAGATACCTCAAACTTTGTTTATCTTTGAATCAGTTGGCTGTAGTAAATGCAATAATAGTGGTTTTTCTGGAAGGATTGGTGTTTTTGAAGTTTTGGAAATGACTGACCAGCTTGCAGAAATTATTTTAGAAGGATTTTCAGAGAAAAACATTGAGGAGGAAGCTAAAAGGCAAGCTATGGTTACAATGAAACAAGATGGTATATTAAAAGTATTAGAAGGAATCACAACGGTCGAAGAAATTATAAGTCTAAGTTAAGGGCTAAAAAATATGAAAAATATTTTATTGATAGAAGACGATCCTTTTCTCGTTAATATATATACCACCAAATTGAAAGAGTCGGGTTTTTCTACTGATGCAGCTAACGATGGCGAGACAGGCCTGAAAAAATTAAAAGAAAAAGAATTTGACTTGCTGATTTTGGATATCGTTCTACCCCATATTGATGGTTGGGAGATCCTTAAAGAAATCAGGAAAGAAGATGGACTGAAAGATTTAAAAGTCATCATACTTTCTAATCTTGGTCGAAAAGAAGAAGTCGAAAAAGGTTTGGGATTGGGAGCAGTGAAATATTTTATTAAAGCTCATTATACTCCAAGCGAAATTGTAGAAGAAATCAAAAAAATAATATGATCAATTATGCCAAACTATAATCAGCACCTCAAAAGACTTTTGGGATTAACAGTTAAAGAACAGGCCTCAGATTTGCATTTATCTTTTTCTCACCCCCCTGTCTTGCGTATCTCGGGTCAACTTATTCCTTTATTAAAGGAGAAAAAATTTTCCAGAGAAGATACAGAAGGTTTAGCCTTTTCTTTAATGACCAATGCCCAAAAAGAAAGATTTTTAAGAGAAAAAGAAATTGACTTTTCCTATAACTTCGAGGCTAAGACTCGCTTTAGAATTAATGTTTTTTTTCAAAAAGGCTATATATCTTCTGCTTTAAGGTTAGTTCCAGCCAAGATAAGAACAATTGATGAACTTAGCCTTCCACCCATCTTGCATGAATTTACAAAAGCATCTCAGGGCTTTGTTTTGATTTGTGGTCCATCTTCCCAAGGAAAGTCAACTACCTTGGCTGCTTTAATTGATGAAATTAATCATTCTCGAGCTGATCATGTAGTTACCATTGAAGATCCCATTGAATATGTTTTCACTCCTGATAAAGCTATTATTGATCAAAGAGAAGTATTGCAAGACACTTTAAGTTTCCCCAAAGCTCTTCGCTCTACATTTCGTCAAGACCCAGATGTTATTATGGTGGGAGAGATGAGGGACACAGAGACAATTTCCACTGCTATTACAGCAGCTGAAACTGGACATTTAGTCTTTGCTACCTTGCATACGAATTCATCTGCCCAGACAATTCACCGAATCGTCGACTCTTTTCCACCCCAACAACAAGATCAAATCAGAGCCCAGTTATCAGGATCTCTATTGGGAGTAGTTTCACAGAGATTAATTCCAAGAATCAAGGGGGGATTAATACCAGCTACTGAAGTAATGATGTCGACTCCTGCTGTTTCTAACCTTATTAGAGAGAAAAAGATTCATGAAATCCCAATGGTTATTGAAACTAGTCTTGAACTGGGAATGATTTCTTTGAATCGATCTTTGGCAGATTTAGTTAAGAGGAAAGAGATTTCTTTAGAGAATGCTCTTAAATATTCTCTTTCACCAAGTGAACTAAGGATGCTCATTAAATAGCTAATCAAATAATTAGCTGGCCGATGAAATTTAATTATCAAGCTAGAAAAAAAGAAGGAGAAATTCAAATGGGCGTAGTAGAAGCTTCTTCCAGAAAGATTGCTCTTTCTCTATTGCAAAAACAAGGCCTTTATGTCACCTATCTTGAAGAAGCTAAAGCCCCTCTTTATGCCAAAAGAATAGAACTTTTTACAAAGATCACCTTAAGAGACGTTGTTTTGTTTTCCAGACAGCTGTCAATGATGTTTGGCGCTAAAATCTCCTTAGTCGAAGCTTTAAGGGTCTTGGCCGGACAAACTGAAAACTTGAATTTTCGGGATAAAATTTTAAAATTGTCAGAAGAAGTTGAAGGGGGCAGTCCTTTCTCTAGGGCTCTTTCTCATTATCCTGAAATCTTTTCTATTTTTTATACTTCAATGATAAGAGCTGGAGAAGCTTCCGGTAAGATGGCTGAGTCTCTTAACTATTTAGCTGATCACCTAGAAAGAGAATATCATTTATCATCTAAAACTAGAGGAGCTCTCATTTATCCTTCTTTAGTTTTCTCAATGATTTTTCTTGTTTTTTTTCTGATGATTTATACCGTTATCCCTCAGCTGAAGATAGTAATTGAAGAAAGCGGGGTTGAAGTACCACGAATTACTCAAAGCGTAATTTTAGCTTCTGCCTTTCTAAAAAAGTATGGCTTTCTTTTAATATCAGGATTTTTTGTTTTTTTGTTCTTGCTTTTCAGATATTATAAGACAGAGGCGGGCAAAGATTTGATTGACAAATACCTTCTTAGATTACCGATTTTCGGCCATTTTTTGAAAACAATTTATCTTTCTCGATTAGCTGAAAGTCTTTCTACTTTAATCTCAGGAGGATTAATGATCACCCAGGCCCTGGATCTTTCTGCAGATATTGTTGGTAATTCAGCTTATAGAAAAGCCATTCTTTCAGCCAGGGATGAAGTCAGGAAAGGAGTGCCCCTTTCTTCGGTTTTCGCTCTCTTTCCAGAAATCTTCTCTCCAGTTTTTATTCAAATGTCTTTGGTCGGAGAAAAGACGGGTACCTTAGATGATACCTTGATGAGTATTGCCAGTTTTTATCAAAAAGAAGCTGAAAGAGGGATTGATAATATATTGAGTATTCTAGAACCAACTTTGATTATAATCTTAGGACTTGGTGCTGGAGGATTGATGTTTTCAATATTAATGCCACTGTACCAGCTATTGTCTATTTAACCTTCCATTGTTTCATAAGGGTAATGGTATATATCCACAGATAAGGTGGTGTATAGGAAAAAGATATAGTATAATGTAGAAGAGCCTGTTTAAGATATAATATTATTAACAGGTAATGAAAACTTAAAGGTCGATACAATAAATTGTGAATTTAGATAAATATTTTAGAAACTAATTTATATGTTCAGAAATAGTAAAAAAGGGTTTACTTTAATTGAGTTATTAGTAGTGATAGCTATTATCGGGACTTTGTCTGGTATCGTTTTGGTTTCTTTGGGTGGTGCTAGAAGCAAAGCCAGAGATGCGGTGAGGCAATCGGACTTGAGACAATTTGTTTCTGCTCAGGAGCTGTATTATGGCGACTTTGATGCTTATCTTCAAGCTGTGGCTCAAGATGGAACACCAGCTGTTACCCCCTATTTAGATGGCTTAAATGATCCCCAGAGTACTAACCCTGACTACAAGTGGCAGGACAATAGTGCTACTGGCTGCAACGATAGTCAAGTTTTCTGTGTTTATGCAACCTTAGAAAATAATGGAAGTTGTACTACTGCCAGATACTTTGCTTCATCAGAGAAAGGCACGAAGGAAGTATGTGATACAGCGCCTGTTGTAGGTATCGGTGACTGCGTTTGTTTCTAGTCAAGATAGAACCATTTTCTGTTTTACTCAAATAATTGGCGGGGATAATTCCTGCCAATTATTTGAGCTGTTTAGTTAGAGTATTAACAAGACACATTATTATAATGAAATAATGAAAAAAGATTTTATTAATAATAAAACATCTTCCAATGAGGTCTTTTTTCGAAAAAAAGATCAAGGTTTTACCTTAATCGAAATCTTAGTAGCAATTGCTATTATTGGCATTTTATCCGGGACTGTATGGGCTTTTTTGGCCGGAGCAAGAACTAAAGCCAGGGAAACAATAAGACAGTCTGTAATGAAACAAATAGTTTCTGCCCAAGAGTTATATTATAGTGATAATGGTGTTTATCTTCAGGCTCCTGCCCAAGATGGAACACCAGCTATTAGTACCTATTTAAGTGCCTTAAATGACCCAAAGAGTGATAATCCTGACTACAAGTGGCAAGACAATAGCGCTACTGGCTGCAATGACGGTCAAGTTTTCTGTGTTTATGCAACCTTAGAAAATAATGGAAGTTGTACTACTGCCAGATACTTTGCTGCATCAGAAAAAGGTACCAAGGAAGTATGTGATACTGCGCCTGTTGTAGGTGTCGGTGACTGCGTTTGTTTCTAGTCAAGATAGAACCATTTTCTGTTTTACCCAAATAATTGGCGGGAGTCATTCCTGCCAATTTTTCATATAGGCCAAAAATGTTAACATAGAATAATGAAAATCTTTATTTTCGTTCTCATTTTTGTCTTTGGCTTAATTGTTGGTTCTTTTTTGAATTCAATAATTTATCGTCTTTCAACCAAAGAAAGCTTTTTATTTAAGAGATCTTATTGTCCTCATTGTAAACATATTTTAAGTTGGCAGGATTTAATTCCTATTTTGAGCTTTTTAATTTTGAAGGGGAAATGTCGATACTGTAAAAAACCTATTTCTATTCAATATCCACTAGTAGAGCTTGTAACGGCTATCTTATTTACTTTCATATTTTTTCAGAACACAACCTCTTTAGTTTATGGATATACGCCCATAATATCTTTGCACATTTCCTTTTTGCTGTTTGTTTCTTGTCTTTTAATTATCATTTTTGTCTATGATTTAAAGCACTATATTATTCCAGATAAAATAATTTATCCAGCCATATTAGTAACTGGTGGTTGGTATTTATTATCCAGTGTTTTTTTTGATTTTTATACAATACAAGAAGTGCTAAATGCTATATATTCTGCCTTCGTAGCAGCTGCCTTTTTCTTGGCAATAGTTTTAATTTCACGGGGTAAATGGATGGGGGTGGGAGATATAAAGCTAGCCCTTTTTATGGGTTTTCTCCTTGGTTCTACCGGTATTTTAGTAGCTATGTTTTCAGCCTTTTTTATTGGTGCAATAGTTGGGTTAATATTGATTGCTTTCAAAGGCAAAAGCCTTAAGTCAGAAGTTCCATTTGCGCCATTTTTGATAACCGGAACCTTTTTGGCAATGTTTTTTGAGGAACAAATAATCAGTTCTTATTTCAATCTATTTCTGATAAAATAACCTAATAAGTTAATTAGCAATAGCAAACTTCGTTAGGTAACCTTATATCTAACTAGGGAAGCTAATTGTCAAGAATATGGCTAAAAAGATTATAACTCAATTAATACCTCTTACTGTCGGAGTCTTAATTTTCTCTCTTTCGATAGTTTTATACATTTTCGCTTTTACTGAGCCTGGTTCAGCTCCGCCTGGCGGGAATGTTCCTACACCTCTGAATGTCGGCTCTACCGCTCAAACAAAGACAGGAGATTTAACTCTACCGAATATTTATTTAAATGCTACCACTTTTGAAGGAAACATAAATAAAGTTGATTGGATAGTAGGAAACGATGACCTCTTCTTAAAGGGAGACGCAACCGAAACGTCTCCTGTACACCTAGCTGGATCCCAAATAAGCTCTTGGGTTGGAGGAATAGAAAGATTAAGAATCGATTCATTGGGTGATATCTATATCCTGGGATTAACAACTTGCGACACTATTGATACTGATGCTTCAGGCAAACTAGCTTGTGGGACTGATGATACTGGAATAAGCATAAGTGATGATTATGGTCGATCAGGTGTAGCCACTGATTTGTATGAGGGAATAGTTACTCTCTCTAGTAAATATTTGGGAATTAGTGATAAAGCTGCTGACTCTGACTTATTAGACGGTTTAGACTCTACCTTTTTCTTAGATACCAGCGCTACTGCTCAAACAAAAACAGGCAAACTAACCCTATCTTTGGCAACAGATGATTTACTTACACTTATCCGTAGCGGGACCACAAAAGAATATACTTTTGCTGAAGGAACAGACGGAGCCTTTGTGGTAAAAGATGAGTTAGCTGTTAGATTGAAGATTGATTCTATAGGTGATGTTTACATTCCAAAATTAACAACTTGTGACACCATTAATACTGATGCTTCAGGTAAACTAGCTTGTGGGACTGATGAGACTGGTGTTGCCAACGCCTTTGCCAACATTGCCGATTCAGTTGGAATAGTTAAGTTTTCAGCTTCAGGCGAAGATACCTTAAGATTAGCTACAGGAACAGGGTTGAGTGTAGCTTACGATGCAGGAACCAAACAGGTGACTTATTCAATAGACGCTACCTGGACCGATAATGAATATGTAAATGTCACAGGTGATACAATGGCAGGCAAACTAACCCTATCTTTGGCAACAGATGATTTACTTACTTTTATCCGTAGCGGGACCACAAAAGAATATACTTTTGCTGAAGGAACAGACGGAGCCTTTGTGGTAAAAGATGAGTTA
>JANBVM010000032.1 GCA_024239015.1 Patescibacteria group bacterium
CTTGAAAAGGATGGGTTTCAGAAAAAACCCTTGCTCCTCCCGGTGGTCTTGGTTCTATGGTATAAACGCCCCTGCCAAATCCAGACAGAATATTGGTGCCAAGTCCGTCACTAGCCAATACTTTAGACGATGGCAAGATTTCTATTATAGCTTTACCGGTTGCTTTTGCCCTGAAAGTTATGGTTGTTACCAGTCCGCTCTCAGTAGTAATTCCCTCTGGTATGCCGCCAACAAACCTGGCAGTGCCTTTTGCATTAGAATATATCGGTAATTCATGCCATATAGAGAAAAAAGACTTCCTTCCTGATGGTTTTACTACTGTTAGCTTATCCGGGGAAAACTTAAGATTCAATTCAACTGCGTTAATATTATTACCTCTTGTGTCTAAAACAACGGAAACATCAAAAGTAGAGCCCGCCAGAAGAGTTTCTATGCGCGGTGAAAGGAAAAGTGTTGCCTTGCCGGGTTCTTCGGTTTGAGCATAAGCATACTGTTGAAAACCAAAATAAAATAAAGAAACAAATACCAAAAAGAGCGGAAATGCTCTCATTACTATATTTATATATGTCTTATAGTGCCTCCGCATAGCTGGAGTTTATTATTTGTTTTTAAACCTAGCCAGGAAACAGCATCCTTATTCTTGAGCCCACTTTTTTAATCTTTCGTAATTAACTGAGCCACAAATAAAATCCTGGTTATTAGTATTAAAGAAAAAAGGCACACCACCGCATAGAGCTTTGTCATATTCCTTCATCTTTTTGGCATTCTCTTCATTGTGCCAAACTTCATATTTTTCAATCTTTACTCCTTCTTCTTTTTCAAGCAGTTTTACCAAGGGCTCCATTTTTATACAGTGAGGGCATTCTTTGCCGTAGAATTCTAGCAACATGGTTATTATATATTTTTACAAAACCTTTTCTTAGATTATATCAAAAAAAACAGAATTTGGCTCACAAAATCTTTGTAATTAAAAATCCGATTATTGAAAAAATAGCAATTGGAGGCAGGGCTGGAATTGCTTGACGTTTTTTCTGTGAAATAAAAAATAGAAAGCCCGCCAAAAGACCGATCAAAGAAAAGAGGGCCACGATTAAAGAGTCAAAAATTCCAAAAGGAATTAAGGAGGAGGAAAAAAGCAAAGGAAAAACTATATCTCCTCCACCCAAAATCAAGAAATTCCCTCCGGGTCCAACTCCTTTTAAAGATTTGCTGAAACCTGCAACATCAGAAGGGACAACTAAACCTAAAATGGCTTGGCTCTTAATCATCTCTTCTGCCATTTTAACCATATGCTTTGTCTTATAGACAGCAATGAAGTCATAGATTGAAAAAACTACCAAAAGAACTGCTATCATCTCAGGCCTAAAAGCCAGACCCAAGACGCTTCCTGATCCAGCTATTCCTAAGATTATACAAATATCTTGGATCAAGACAGAAGGCTTTTTCCACCACCAAAAGATTAGGGCTGTCATCAAAAACAAAGAGGCGGCATCTGAAATCCAGGCTGAAAGTAATAATGACCCTCCCCAGAAAACGGTCAAAACAAAAAGAACCCTAAAAACTATCCCTTTTTGTCTCTTGAGTTTTACAAATCGAACAATAAAGAAAATGAACAATGTGGCTAAGATAAAATAAAAAAGAAAATACCAAAAAGAAATTTCAGGTATCTCAATCTTTTGAGATTTTAGAATCAGATTATATCTGAAAGCTGCAGCAATTCCAATTAATAAAGTTAAAGAAAACAAAAAAGCCTCAATTAAAAAGACTTTCCAGGGTTGTTTAATAAAATATTTTTTTGTACTCGTCTCCTGGTCTTGATTGATTTGTAACATTTTATAAAAATCCGAAGCTCCCCTAGGAATTAACTTTTATCTTTTTCCAGTTTTAAAATTTCCTCAATTGGATAATGAGGTGCTATTTTTTGGATTTTATCTAAGACTTCCTTCTTTTCTCTTTTGTTTTTTGTATCCGAGTATTTTTCTCTTAGCTTCTTGATCTTTTCCTTTCTTTTTCTTTTCTTCTTTATCTCGAATCGCCTTCTTTTTACAGAAATTTTACTCATAACTTGTTTTAATTATTCTGTGAGAATTAATATTGATCTTAAGAACAGAGTTAGCTTTGAGCTCTTGAAACCCTGATTAACCCTGAACAAGGAATAATTTCAATTCCTCTTTTTTCTAATTCATCTAAAATTAAATTCATGCCCAAAGAGTCTGAGCTCATGTGTCCGGCAATAACTACATTAATATTTGCGGCTTCAGCTTCTTTCTTGTTTTCTTCTGAAATATGCATGCCAACAACAGTTCCAATGCCAGCTATAGCCATTTTTTCGTAAAGCTTTGGTGAGCCCTCAGTTCCACCTGTTATTTCGGTAAGAGCTATCTTGCCGCAACGACCTTCCTTCTTCCCCACAAAGATCCTAGGCCCTGCCCCAAACTTAATCGCTTCTTTATGTTCTGGAAGTTCATTAAGGAGCTCTATTAAATCTTGGAGGATTATCAAATCATCTTTTTCTTCAATTTTCTCCTTCAAAAAACGGGCTGCCAGATTATCGGAAGAGGTATGAAGACATATTAGATTAAACCCTAATATCTTGGCTGTATCCACTGTTCTTTGATGGTTCAGCCTATTTACCCCCCTGGCTACCTCAGAGATCCTTTCTCTCATTAGGCCTTCAGCAACGTTTATTGGAACCCCGTATTGGTTCAAAACATCGCTTTGGAGATCCATTACCTCGTGTAAATTAGCCAGAGCTTTGCCCATTGGGTGATGAGAGATGATTAAATCAATGCCTTCAATTTCCTTGGCTAATATAATTTCAGCTGGCTCAATGTCAATACCAACTAAAACTTTTTTCACCTCTTTATCTTCAGCTATATTCAAAATCTGGCTATCTAAATAAGGGTTTTTTAAATCGTCTTCATTAAAATCCCCTTTTTCTTTTTCTGGCAGATTCTCATATTTTCTCCTTCTCCTTTTCAAAACATTTGTCACCCCTTCTCTTCCCCTGAAATCAGCCTCAATACCTTTATTTATTGCTAGGTTGTAAATCTCTTTTGTTTTCATATTTTTTTAAAACTTTTTCGTATAGTGTCTTAATCAATTCTTCTTGTTTTTTCAAATCAAAAACCTCTTTTCGAATACGAGCTTTTTCCTTTCGAATGTGTTTCTTGATCGATTTTGGCATTTTTTTCTTCATAATCAAAAAAATAATTTAACAGTTTTACCATATAGCAATTTAACGATTTTTCCATTTTATTCTCCTTTAATCACGGCTAATGGCACTAATTTTACTACTTTTTTAGATAATCCAGCATTATGCACTACTTGAACTACTTTATCAACATCTTTGTAAGCCATGGGAGCTTCTTCAGCTATTCCTCTTGGGCTCCAACATTTAACAATAATCCCTTTTTGTCCTAGCTGTTTTACGACTTCATGTCCAGAAATCCTTCTTTTGGCCTCACGCCTTGACATTATTCTGCCAGCTCCGTGACAGACGGTATGCCAAGCTTCTTTTGATTTCTCTTCTCCAGCTAAAACATAAGAGGCGGTTCCCATTGAGCCTGGAATTAAAACTGGTTGGCCAACTTTACGATACTTTTCTGGTATTTCTGGGTTTCCTGGAGGAAAAGCCCTGGTTGCCCCTTTTCTATGAACACATAATTTCATTTTCTGACCATCTACCTCATATTCCTCAACTTTGGCAATATTGTGGGCAACGTCATAAAGTAACTCGAGGTCTTCTTTCTGACCCAATGTGCTTTTCCAGGCCTTCTCTACGTAGAAGGCTATCATATGACGATTAGCCCAGGCAAAGTTTGCTGCAGCTGACATTGCTTTAAAAAACCTCTGCCCTTCTGGTGAGTTAAAAGGAACGCAAGCCAATTCTCTGTCTGGCAGTCTAATATTGTATTTTGGCATGACGTTAACTGCTACCCTTAAATAATCGGTGCAGTTTTGATGACCAAGGCCTCTTGAGCCGGTATGAGCCATCACTACCACCTGATCTTTAAACAAGCCGAAAGCATCAGCTGTTTCTTGATCAAAGATTTCCTCTACTTTCTGTACCTCTACAAAATGATTTCCGGACCCCAAAGTCCCAACTTGGTTCCTCCCCCTGTTTTTAGCCCGCTCAGAAACCATTGAAGCATCAGCTTGTTCTAATCTTCCTCCTGACTCACAGTTTTCAATATCGTCTTTATTACCGTATCCTTGTTTAACTAAACCGGGAACACCTTCTTCTAAAATCTGATCGATCTGCCTGATACTCAACTTTACCTTTCTACCCCTGCCTAATCCTGAAGGCACTTCTTTTTGAATCTCGGTAGCAAGTTTCTCCAAATGGGGCCTTATTTCTTCTTCTGTCTGTCTAGACTTTAATAACCTGACGCCGCAATTTTGATCGTAACCGATTCCTCCAGGGGAAATTACACCATCTGGAAGTTTAGTTGCAGCCACTCCGCCAATAACAAAGCCGTATCCAGTATGAAGGTCGGGCATGGCTAATGAATATTTTACAATTCCTGGCAGGGTAGCAACGTTAATTACTTGTCTTAAGGCATCAGCCTCTGTTTCCTCTAGCATCTTTTCGGAAACATAGATTCTAGCTGGGACTCGCATGTCAGACCTAAAATCCTTTGGAATTTCCCAAAGCCAATCTGATATTTTATTAAAACCCCTTTTGGTTACCATGTCTTTTTTATCCTACATTGAATATTCAAAAAATCAAAAGTTTTAAGTAAAATTATATTTTATTAAACGTCGAATATTACTGTTGCTTCCCAGATTCCGTCTTTTCTCTGCTGGATATCCAGCTGATGATAAGTCGCGGCCTTTATATCTTCTTCAAACCTTTCAACTTTTTGACCAACTAATTCCCCTTTAATCTCAGTATCTGTAAATTTCTCAAATTTAATATTTTCATAGACTTCTCTATTTACTTGAGTTAGGTATAGAGCCTCGTTCAAAAAATCAACTAAAAGATCATTCAAATTAGTTGATTCAACCTTTATCTCCCTATTCTTTACTTTTTTATCTTTTATTTCAGCTTGAAGAACGCTGGCCATTCCCTTTAACATATTCAAAAAAAGCTCTTGTTTTTCTTTTCCAAAAGCCTTGATTTTCAAATCAGCAGTGTGAGGTAGAATTTTGAACTTTAAGTTATTGTTATCCATCCTATTGTTTTAATTTCTCAAATTCCTCTCTGGCTATTCGTCTATCATCCCAGGCTATCTTCTTATCATTAGCCACGCATATCCAGGGCTCACATCCTTTGCCAGTAATAACAACCACGTCTCCTGTTTTGGCACTTCTTAGAGATTCTCCAATAGCCTCTCTCCTGTCTAATATCTTTGTTGCTTTTGATCCCACGCCATCTGATACTTGGTCTATGATTTCCATCGGATCTTCATCGTACGGATCTTCGTCGGTAACAAAAACCTGATTACAATACTTCCCAGCCAATTTACCCAACACTGGTCTTTTCCATTTATCTCTTCCGCCGCCAGCCGCCCCTAAAACACATATTAATTCATTAGGGTTAAAATTGTCTCTTATTGTCTGATAAACCTTTTTTAGGGCGTTGGGAGTAAAAGCATAATCTACTAGAACTTTGAAAGGCTTTGAAATTACCATTTCCATTCTTCCGGGCACTACTGCCATTCTTTCCAAAGCTTTACTACATGTTGCCAAATCAACTCCCCGTGATAAACCAACACAGATTGCAGCCAAAGCATTATAGATATTAAACTTTCCTAATAATTTTAGGTTAAATTCTGTATCATCAACAGAGAAATTTAAGCCTTGTTCTGATATTTGATAGTTTTTCGCTTTAATCAGTTTTAAGTCTTGATCTTGGGCTCCGGAATTTAAATTTAGTCCGTATCCGTATTTCTTTTCAGCTGGGAACTTTAAAAAATGTTTGACATTCTCATCATCTAAGTTAAGAACATGGATTTTATTGGCTACCAAAAAAAGCTTTTCTTTTGCTTGACGATATTTTTCAAAAGAGCCGTGAGCCTCAATGTGTTCAGGCGTTAAATTGGTAAAAACAGCTGTCTCAAAATCAATAAATCTATGGCGATGCTGTTTTATTCCTTCAGATGTCACTTCCAAAATTACATATTCGCAACCTGCATTTTTTGCTTGCCTCAAAAGCCCTTGAAGCATAAAACGACCCGGCATTGTCATTTTTAATATGTTTTCCTTTTCCTCTCCGGCTATTTTAAACCTTATTGAAGAAAAAGAGGCTACCTTAGATCCTGCTTCTTCCAAAATCTGAGAAATCATTTCAACTACTGTTGATTTTCCGTTGGTCCCTGTCACCCCGATTATCTTCAGATTTTTTGAAGGAAAAACGTAAAAAGCAGCGCCCAAAAAAGATAATAAAAAATGATACCAGCTTATTAAAAAAGTAGGTACAAATCTTTTGGCTGTTGTTTTTACTCTGTTTAAGGTTTCCATTGCTAACTTCATTTTAATTCAAGCTTGAAAAATTAAAAAGTTTAGGTTAAGGATAAAATGATTATGTTTAAGATAAAAACAAATTTCAAGCCAACTGGAGGCCAACCCAAGGCAATAGTTTCTCTGGCCCAGAATCTAAATAAGGGGGTAAAAAACCAGATACTATTGGGGGTAACGGGCTCAGGTAAAACTGCCACTATGAGCTGGGTGATAGAGAAAGTGCAAAAACCAACTCTTATTATCACTCCCAACAAAACTCTAGCTGCCCAATTGTTTCAAGAATTCAAAGAGTTTTTCCCAGAAAATGGAGTCCATTATTTTGTCTCTTATTACGATTACTATCAGCCAGAAGCATATATTCCCCAAACAGACACCTACATTGAAAAAGATGCCCAGATAAACGAAGAGATTGACAGATTAAGGCATGCAGCCGTTCAAGACTTGATATCAAGGAAAGATGTTATTGTTGTGGCCTCAGTTTCCTGCATTTACAATATTGGTTCACCAGATATTTATAAAAAGGTTTCTTTAGAAATGAAGAACGGAAAGAAAATAAAAAGAGATAGTCTAATATCTCATTTGACGTCTTTACAATACCAAAGAAACGATATTGATTTCAAGCCAGGGACTTTTAGAGTCAGGGGCGACATTATTGATCTTTATTTGATTACTGGGAAAGAAATCTTAAGAATAGAGTTTTCTGGCAACAAGATTGAAAGAATATTAATTGCCAAAGCTAACCTTAATCCTAAATACCAGCCATTAAATACTGTCTACAAGCTTTTCCCAGCTCATTTTTGGGTTACTCCTGAAGACAATTTAGATATTGCTATTGAGAATATAAAGCTTGAGCTACAGCAGCAAATAAAGAAATTAAAAAAACAAGAAAAACTATTAGAGATTCAGAGATTAAATCAAAGGACAAATTATGACCTAGAAATAATGAGAGAAACGGGTTTTTGTCATGGAATTGAAAATTATTCCAGGCATTTAGAGTTCCGAAAGCCAGGCCACCCAGCATATACGCTGATGGATTATTTCCCCAAAGACTTTTTACTTTTCATTGATGAGTCTCACCAAACCCTGCCCCAGCTTCACGCCATGTCCGTTCAAGACAGAGCAAGGAAAAAAACTTTAATTGAACATGGATTCCGTCTCCCCTCAGCAGTAGACAACCGTCCCTTGGCCTTTAAAGAGTTTGAAGAAAAGAGTACTCAAACAGTCTATGTTTCTGCAACCCCTAGCAGAGAAGAAAAAGAAAAAACAGAACAGAAACACATTGTAGAGCAATTAATCAGGCCTACCGGCTTATTAGAACCTTCAATTGAAATTAGACCAACTAAGAATCAGGTTAAAGATTTAGTTTCAGAGATAAAAAAAAGAAGCAAGAAGAAACAAAGAACTTTAGCTATAACCTTAACTA
The DNA here is from genome assembly GCA_024239015.1 of Patescibacteria group bacterium. Taxonomy (GTDB): domain Bacteria; phylum Patescibacteriota; class Minisyncoccia; order Minisyncoccales; family JANBVM01; genus JANBVM01. Next base: position 7,889 of record JANBVM010000032.1, read on the forward strand.
AAAGGCTAGCTGAGGCTTTAGCTGATTATTTGACTGAACAGGGAATATCTTGCCAGTGGCTTCATTCAGAAGTCAAAACCCTAGAAAGACCTCAGATTCTAAAAGAGCTAAGATTGGGAAAATTTGATGTTTTGGTAGGTATTAATCTTTTAAGAGAGGGCCTGGATTTGCCAGAGGTATCCTTGGTAGCAATTTTAGATGCTGACAAGGAGGGTTTTTTAAGATCAGAAACAACTTTAATACAAACCATGGGTAGGACAGCTAGGCATATTAATGGACATGTAATTCTATATGGTGATAAAATCACAAGGTCAATGAAGAATGCAATACAAGAAATATCAAGGAGAAGAGAAATTCAAAGAGAATACAATAGGATTCACAACATCACTCCAAAACCAATAACTAAAGAGATAAGAGACTGGCCGTTTATCTCAAAAGAAAAAGAAGTTCTTTCTGAATTTTCAACAATTCAAGATAAGAAACTTTTAGAAAAAGAAATGAAAGAGGCTGCCAAAAACTTAGACTTTGAAAGAGCAGCTAAGATTAGAGATTTAATACATAGGCTTGACTAGAAGAGATGGTTCGAGTCCCACCGGGGGAGCCGTTTATCTCCGAGCTATGTGCTCTGTTTTTTGTTATGATAAAACAATGAAGGATCAAGAAATTCTCTTAAGGATAGTTAAAACTTGGGATTTAAATCCGAAATCAGAATACAGAGGTTTTAGGTGTGCTAGCTGTCAAAACTATGTGAAGAAGGCTTGGCATCATTGGCTGACTGATGGGGGGTATAAAGCCCCAGTTCATTTTTGCAATAAATGCGAAAAGGATTTTAAATCAAAGAAAATCAATACGAAAAAACCAATATCAAAACTGAATAGGTTAAAATTTTCAAAGCCTGATGCAGAGACAAAAAGACTTATTGGTAAACTGAATGTTAAGTCTAAGCCGACCTATAAAACATTTGTCTGCGATAATTGCGAGAGAAAATTACATAAAGCTTATCATATTTGGACTATTCTGAAAAAAGACTTGGTCGAAACCCATCTTTGCAAACAATGTGGATAGAGGTCTAACAATAAAGTTTTTATTATTGGCTTTTCGTAAAGGTTCGAACATCGTCCTGCCAACGGAGTTAATTTCTTAAAGGTTTATCTCACCTTCGTTTTTTTGTATAATCATAATAATGAGCGATTACCTAGTTATACGAATACCCCTTGATAAGCCAGATAAACCAGAAATTATTGAGTTTTTGTCTGCTGTTCCTATTGATTGGAAAAAATACTTAAAAGAAGTGGCAGAAAAAGAAAAAAAGATGGTAGGTATATTGTTGCTAATCTTAAATACGACTTAGATTATTTTTATCCTGAAAAGAAGAAACAAGTTTATAAACATACAGAGAAAAGAACTGAGAGTGAGTCTTAAAATAGATGTTATGTAATTACGAATTCACCAAACAGGTTCTAACCTCGTCCAAGATCCGCAACTAAAGGGGCTAATTCCCTTAATTCTTCCCTTATTTTCACCCAATCAATGGTTCTGAACGCGTCCTGTAGGGGGAGCAGCTGGCCCGAGCTATATGCTCGGGTTTTTGGTATAATAAAATATCAATACTGATGATAGGATCGACCATCAAAATCTTTAAATAATAATTCCACCAAATTAATAAGCAGAACATATGAACAGAAATATTATTATCGGGATAGTTATTGTGATAATAATTTTGGTGGGAGCATTCTTTATTTTTAGAGGAGGACCAATTGATACTTCTGCTTTTAAGGCCGATGAAGCAGAGCTTGATAGATTTAACCAGGATATTGAGGCAGCTTCTCAAGACAGTGGCATATTTAATGAGTTTACCCAAACTTTTCTAGATATTTTAGATGAGGTTGCACCAATACCTCCAGGAGAAGCGTTAGATGAAGCCTCGATAAATCAAGACGCTGCAGAATCAGATTTATCAGACAGTTTGGATTCTTTTGCTGCAGATGAGTCTGCCTTACAAGAGTTTGATGATACCTTTGAGGAAGTATCACAATAATAATCTCCTAAAACTAATTACTATGAAAAAATTACTAATATCAATCCTGTCAGCACTTATTGCTTTTGGGTTTGTGGTTTCTCCATCGGTGGGCATTGCGCAAACTACTGATGTTGATTTTCAGAATGCTCTTAACCAACTTCGTGAGTCACGAAAGGCATTCAAGGATTCCAAAGCTGAGGAAGCAAATGAAGCTGAGCAAGAGGGTAAGGCTAAGGGCCAAGCTCAGCGAGAGGCTGCTCAACAAAGAAAAGAAGCAGCCAGGCAAAAAATGGAAGACAAGAGAAAGGAAACCCTACTGCGTTTAATTGATATTCGAGTTAAGCAATTAAATCGCACTAATGAAAGAGTCCAAAGAAAGCCTAACATTACTGATGATTTGAAAGCCCAGCTTGCTGCAGAGATAAATGATCAAATACAGGAATTGAACGCTCAGAAAACTGTTATTGATGGCACAGAAGGAAAAGAAGGAATAAAGGCTTTAGCAAAAGAGCTTAGAGAATTATTTAAGGCTAAACACGAGATAGTTAAAAATATCGTTGATGCCATTCACGCTTCTCGAGCCAATGCTGCAGCTGCGAGAGCTGAAGAAAGAGCTGCTGCTATTGGAGCCAAAGTCAAAGAGCTTAAGGGCGAAGGCAAAGATACAACAGAAATTGAACAAGATCTTGAAGAAGCAGAAGGTGATATTAATGACGCTCAAGAAGATATAGGAAGGCAAGCATTTAGAGAAGCTAACGAAGACCTGAAAGGGGCTTATCAGAAATTCCGTGAGATAGCTCAAAAAGCAAAAGGACTGTAAGGTTAATAGAAAACGAAAAGGAGAAGTGGCTTACTTAAGCCACTTTTTCTTATCTGTTATCTATATCGCTATCTGATGGGTTTTGAAATTTAAAGATAAATTTTCAATATCTTCTCTAATTTTATTCCAATCAATGGTTCTAAACGCGTCCAACAGGGGGAGCCAAGAAAAATCGCCAAGAAGGCAATTGTTTGGTAAAATAAAAAGGTCGTTGAAAATAATAATTCAATTTTAAAAAAAATAAAAACATGAATAATATCAATGAAAGAATAGAGAATATGAATATAGGGAAAATTATTTCCAAGATATCTATTGGATTATTTGTTCTTATCATTCTCTCTAGTATTTTTGGCACAGTGGGAGCTGGAGAAAGAGGGGTGCTGCTTCAATTTGGGGCAGTACAAGATAAAGTTCTTGGAGAAGGGCTTTATCTCAAAATACCTTTTATTCATAAAGTGGTGAAAATCGATGTGAGAATTCAAAAGGATGAAATTCCAGCCTCAGCTGCTTCCAAGGATTTGCAAATAGTAACTTCCAGGATTGCCTTAAACTACCATCTTGATCCTGATTCAGTGAATAAAATTTGGCAGGAGGTAGGAAAGAACTACAATAACCGCATTATTGCTCCTTCTATTCAAGAAGCAGTCAAAGCGGAATCGGCAAAATTCACGGCAGAGGAATTGATTATAAAGAGAGAAGAAGTAAAGGAACAAATCAAAGCAAACCTCACTAAAAGATTGTTGGAACGTTCCATTATAGTTGATGAATTCAACATTATTGAATTTGAATTTTCCAAAGCGTTCAACGAGGCTATTGAGGCTAAGGTTACGGCCGAACAGTTGAAACTTAAGGCAGACAGAGATTTGGAAAGAATAAGAATTGAGGCTGAACAAAAGATAGCTGAGTCTCGAGGAAAAGCAGAGGCTATCAGGATTGAGGCCCAAGCCCTAAGACAAAATCCTCAAGTGGTAGAGCTCCGCTGGATAGAAAAATGGGATGGAAAAGTTCCAACTTACTGGGGAGGGGCCAGTCCATTTATAGGAATAAATAGATAAAATAATCTAAAAAATCGCCTCTGTGGCGGTTTTTTA
>JANBVM010000033.1 GCA_024239015.1 Patescibacteria group bacterium
GTGCTCTTCCGATCTTTATATATTACACAATGGTATATTTATGTTTGAAATCTTCAAGAGTAAAAAGAAGCCGAAAAATCTAGAAGAGGTTGTATCTCAGGTTGAAAATCTAAAAAAAGACTTTAAAAAAATCTCAGAAGAATTGAATAGCCTAAAAAAAGAAGGTAAATTTTCGATTCAAAAAACAGGCGTGGTTAGATTCAATCCCTTCAAAGATATCGGTGGAAACCAGAGTTTCTCAATCGCTTTTTTAGACGGTAACAATGATGGGGTAGTAATTAGCAGCTTTTACAGTCGGGAAGGAAGTAGGGTTTTTGCTAAACCAATAGAAAAGGGGCAATCAAAATATGAATTGTCAGAAGAAGAGAAAAAAGCAATAGAATATGCCAGGAACAATAGAATTGGAAGTTAATCAACAAAAAATGGCCAAAGGAAAGAATAAGGAAAACTTAATCGCCCGTCCTCCGGTAGTAGTGGTTTTGGGACATATCGATAGTGGAAAAACAACCTTGTTAGACCAAATTAGAAAGACTCAGATTACTGAAAAAGAAGCAGGTGGCATCACTCAACATATCGGAGCTTACCAGGTTGAAAAAGATGGGAAAAAGATTACCTTCATTGATACACCAGGTCATGAGGCTTTTTCGCAAATGAGATCTCGAGGAGCAAAAACAGCTGATATTGCCCTTTTGATTATTGACAGCTCCAAGGGAGTAGAAAGCCAAACAAAAGAAGTAATTTCTCACATTAAAAAAGCTAATATCCCTCAAATTGTTGTTCTTAATAAAATTGATCGGCCAGGAGCTAATCCTAAAAAAGCAGAAGGAGAGCTACAAAAAGAAAATGTAATGGTTGAGTCTTTGGGTGGAAAAATTCCTTCAATTGAGATTTCAGCCAAAACCGGTCAGGGGGTTGAAGATCTTTTAGATCTAATTCTACTTGTGGCTGAAATAGAAGACTTAAAAACTGATGTTTCAAAATCAGCTAAAGGCGTCATTATTGAATCTTATCTTGATGGTAAAAGAGGCCCTACAGCCACCTTAATTCTAAATGAAGGAACGTTAAGGGTGGGAGATATTATAGCCACTCCTTCAAGTTCTGGGAAGATAAAAATATTGGAAGACTTCCAGGGAGAAAAAATCGATGAGGTTTTACCTGCTGATCCAGCAATTGTCTTGGGTTTGGAAAATGTACCCAGAGTAGGAGAAGAATTTAAGGTCTTCACTGATCTAGAAAAGGCACAAAGTCATTTAGTAGTTAAGGAACCTAAAAAAGCTGAAGAGCCAAAAGAAGTCTCAGAAGCAAAAGATGATCAAAAGGTATTAAATCTTATTCTGAAAACAGATGTTCTAGGTTCTATTGAGGCTATTGAAGAAGTTTTAAAACAACTGCCTCAAGAAAAGATTGTTTTAAATATCTTAAAATCAGAAGTTGGAGATATTAATGAAAACGATGTTAAATTAGCAAAGGGGGCAGAGGCTTTAATCTTGGGTTTTAGAGTAAAGACTAATGCAGTTATTAAAGACTTAGCTCAAAGGCAAAAGATAAGAATAATGAACTTTGAAATCATTTATGATCTGGTTGAAGCTGCAAGAAAGTTTATGGAAAAGGGATTAAAACTAGAAACAGTAAGAATTGATTTAGGAAAGATTAAGGTCCTGGTCAGTTTCTGGGGTACAAGGAAGCGCCAGATTGTCGGAGGAAGAATAACTGAAGGGAAGGTAGAAAGGAGAACCTCGATTGAGGTTTCGAGAGATGAAGAAATAATTGACAAAGGAAAAATGATAAACCTCCAGAAGAATAAAAAAGATATTGAGAAAGCCTCAAAGGGTGAGGAGGTTGGGATATTGTATGAAGGAGAAAAGAAGATCGAAAAAGGAGACGTATTGACGATATATAGAAAAGAACAGCAGAAAGCAGAACTATAATGTCAAGACGCATTCAAAGAGTAAACCAGCTAATAAAACGAGAAATATCCCAAGTTATTTTGCGAGAATTTGAAGCTCCAAAAGATGTTTTAGTGACTGTTACTAGGGTTGAGACAACCCCTGATTTGCGACAAGGCAGAGTTTTTATAGGCGTGATTCCAGAAGAAAATAAAGATAAGGTTATTGACTCCTTGAATAAAAAAGTATATTTTTTACAGCAGAAAATCAACAAAAGATTGAAGATGAAGAATGTTCCAAAGATGAGGTTTGTAGAAGAAAAAAGAACGGCCGAAGCTGCTAGAATTGAAAGGGTTTTAGAAGGGTTGAAAAATGAAGGGGAATAAGATATTGTGATAGAGAAATATATGGCCTGGTACCCAAGCAGTTAGGGAGCGGTCTGCAAAACCGTTTTACATGGGTGCAAATCCCATCCAGGCCTCAAATTTGCCGCGGTGGTGGAATGGTATACACGAAGGACTTAAAATCCTTTGGGATTATATCCCGTGTGGGTTCGAGTCCCACCCGCGGCACAAGAGAAAAAACCACCCAATCGGATGGTTTTTTCATTTAAAGAAATTTTAAAAGAATTATATTTCTAAAACTTCAATGTATGCCCTTTTTGCTCCAAACGACAAAGCTTGCCAGTAGTCAGGAAACCAAATATCTATTTGATAATTACTCTTTCTTCGATTCATCCTGTCTTCAACGACAAAGATCCTATCACCATATATTTCTGGAATCCTAATTTTAGTCCCAAAAGATAAAAGGTTGTTTGCTACAATCCCTTCTCTAACTCTAGTCCCAGCAGCTGTAATAAATGGAGTGCTGTCAGTCTGCGAAATAGTGCTTGAATATGCAGTAATTATTACTGGTATTTTCCTAATTACTTTTAGAGGTGGATTAGTTGGACTGGAAAGAGAACTTAAAGAGTTGCTTTGGAAAATGACAAACTTGGGCATTCTGTTCATATCAAAACTAGCTTTTTTTGTCCAAAAAAGAAAGTGAATTGTAGACAGAATTACGAAAAGAATTAAAAAACCTATAATTGTCAGCGTCCAGTCATATAGACGCTCTTTGTGTAATTTCATGATTTTAAAAACCCTCTTACAAGGGTTTAGTCACATTTATCATATTTGAAAACCTGTGTCAATATCTAGGGTTTTCCTTTAGGTGCTGATCAAAAAGGAAAAATTTTAGCCGAATTTTGCTCTTGATGAGCGGGAGACGGGGATCGAACCCGCGACCTTCTCGTTGGCAACGAGACGTTCTACCACTGAACCACTCCCGCTTGATATTTGTGCCGGGGGAGGGAATCGAACCCACGACCCTTTCTTCTTCAGAGAAATGCTCTACCACTGAGCTACCCCGGCTAGCTGTTAAGCGGTTTAGTGTTCACTACTTAACTAAGTTTGAAACCCATCGCCAGAATCTTTCGGCAAGCGACCCTTCCTCTAATCCTTCGGCTGGATCACGGTAAATCTCAAGATTGTTGTCAAAAAAGGAAATACAGGGGGTGCAAACATTGATCAAAATATAGCTCCTTGCATATTCTTATTATACCCAAATTTGTTAGTGTTGTGGACCCAGTGGGACTCGAACCCACGACCTTCGGTATGCCATACCGACACTCTAACCAGCTGAGCTATGGGCCCCTGGTGTCCCCGGGAGGAATTGCACCTCCATCTGTGACTTAGGAGGTCGCTGTTCTATCTGTTGAACTACGGGGACAAAATCAACCACATAATAACAAATTTACTTATTGTTGACAATCGCTATTTATGATATAATTTCACATAATGTCAGAGAAATCACCAATTGTTAATATAGCAAAAAAAGCTAATCCAGCAGTAATAACTATTGTTATCTCCAAAGACTTGCCCAAAGTCGAGGGGTTTTATCTCTTTCCTTTTGGCGGGCGACAGTTCATAGTTCCCCAAATTGAAAAAAACAAAAAAGAGAAAACAAAGATTGGAGGAGGCTCAGGATTTATTGTTTCTTCCAAAGGATATATTTTAACATGCAACCATGTGGTAAAAGACCCTCAGGCTGATTACACAGTTATTATTAGTCCTACGAAAAAATACCCGGCTAAAGTTTTATCCAGGGACCCTTTAACTGATGTTGCTATTCTGAAAATAAAAGGGAAAGATTTCCCTTATCTGGAGCTAGATGATTCTTCAAAAATTGAATTAGGGGAAACAGTGGTAGCAATTGGTAACCCTTTGGGTGAGTTTGAAGATACACTCTCAGCTGGAATTATCTCTGGTTTAAGCCGGAAGATTACAGCTCACCACGGTTTATCCATGAGAGCCACCAGCTTAAGAGGTTTAATTCAAACCGATGCTGCTATTAATCCGGGCAATAGCGGAGGGCCTTTGGTAAATATGGATGGAAAAACTGTAGGGATTAATACTGCAATGATAATGGGGGCTCAAAATATTGGTTTTGCTATACCAATTAACTATGCTAAAAGGGACTTGGAAGAAGTAATAAAGTTTGGAAAAATCAAGAAACCATTTTTGGGAGTAAGATATTTCATCTTAAACAAAGAAGTGGCCAAGGCTAATAAACTTCCTGTTGATTACGGAGCTTTAATTGTAAGAGAGAATTTGGGAGAATCAGCTGTTGTCAAAGGTTCACCGGCTGATAAGGCAGGGCTCAAAGAATATGACATAATTTTGGAATGCGATGGAAAAAAAGTTAATGAAGATAATCCTTTGGCTAATTCTTTACAACAGCACAGAATTGGAGAAGAGGTTTCGTTAAAGGTTTTAAGAGAAGGGAAAAAAATAGATCTAAAAGTAAAATTAAGCGAGAAGAAATAGAAGTAAAGGAATTATCAAAGACTTAAAAGAGCAGCCTAACTAGGCTGTCTTTTTTTGTAAGAGTTTGAATAAAAAAAGACGACCGATGGTCGTTCTTTAAATGTATTAAAATGTTTTGTCGTAACTGTTTATTTACTTACTTCTTTTCTGAATCTTCCTTTAATCTTTCTATTTCCCCTTTTAATTCTATCATTTTTTGTTCACGGCCAACAGCAAATTTTTGAAATCCCTCTAATTGTTCTACTTTTTCTTGGAGTTCCTTTGTTCTTCGTTTAACTTGTTTTTCAAGGCTAACGTTCAGCTCTCTTAATTCTTTTGTTCTATCCAAAACTCTCTGTTCTAACTCCTCCTTTGAGAGATACTTTACTCTTTCTTGTTCAAGAAATTGAGCTGGTATTAAGTCGATAATTACAGAAACATCTTTGCGATATTTTTTACTTAATTTTTTATATATATCTTGAAATAAATCTTCTATCAGATCGGGGCCAAAACTTTCTGATAATTTTCCACTGAAAATAAAGACAAGGCGTCCTACATTGTTCTTAATCTTATCTTTATGAATCTCTATCTTGCCGTTTTTATCAATGGAAATCTCGCCGCCTGAAAAATTATCTTGCAAAATCACCTTTAACGCCTTAATTCCTATAAGGTCGATAACCCGTTCTGTGAAATCTATACCAAAATCTTTGGTAATCTCAAAATTTTCATTTACCATAAAGCAACGCTTTTATTTAATTCCGCAAATCCTAAGCAGATAGTAATGATGCGAATTTCCTGGCTGCCAAAACAAAGAGGATCATACCGGTTGCCATAAGAAGGTGGTGGATATCTATTGTCGGGGTTAAGTCTGGAAAAAGCTTAAGCCTGCTGAAAACAACTGTGTAAGAGAAAGCTAAAATTTGGAATATCACGCCCCACACAAATAAATTAAGAGCACCGCCCACTTTTCCTCCTAATCTCTGGCCTTGTGCCAAAATGTAGTATATGGATAAAAGCCCAATCGAGATACCTATAAAATCTATTATTAAAACTGGTGTAAGTATAGAATGTATCATGTTATAGCTAGTTAATTTTTAATAAACGACCTTTTAACAAAAATATGTTTCTTAATTATATCATAAACAAAAAAACAATAATATTAACTAGGAGACTCTTTAGCCTATAGGAAAGTCTAACTGTTCTTTTGGGATGCCTAGAGATAGTCCATATTTAATAACCGGCTCCCAAGTAGCTCTATTGTCAAAATTGAATTCAAATTTTTTATCTTTGAAAATAGCGATTATATTCCTGCCTTTCCAAAAATGCATATACCATTTTGGCTTAATATTCTTCGATAATATATTAATATCTTTTTTGGAAACCTTAACGGTGTAGAGATGCCATCTTTCAGCTTGGTTTTCTTGTTCTGAAATCCTGACCTTAATAATTTCTAAATCATTTAATATTCTATTATCTTTTAAACTTTCTTCGACTATTATGCCTCTATATTCTCTGTTCATATCATTTACTGTTCTTTTACTATTATAACAAAAGCTCGAGATAGTATCTCGGGCTTTCTATCAGGGTGGGCTACAGGACCAGGTTAGAACCTGTTTGGTAAGTTAGGTAAACAAAAACCGCCTAGATTACTAGACGGCTTTTGATTTAGTTTCTCTTTTTCCTTTTCTTAAATCTACAATTTAATAATTATAGACTTGAGAAATGAAGGAAAAAGAAAATGAAGTAGAAAACTATTTTACTCTAGGGGCACAGCAATAAATGATCTGCTTGGTTTCTTAGTAGCCGTTAAGACATACTTTGAAACCATCTCAACTGTTTTTTCGGAGAAACTAAGAGTGTTTTTGCCAAACTCCATTAGTCTCACCCAAACAATTGGGTTCAATTGATAGTTTTTCATCAGAGCTGAAATGGTCCAGCTCCTCAAACTCTTCATTTCATGATCGTTTGGACATAGCTTTTCAAATATTGTTTGTAGAGCCTTTATATCTTCTACTTTCTCCAGATTATTTAGAATGCTGGAGAATGCTTTTTTAAGGGCTTCCTTTTTTTCTAACGTTAACGACATGGTCATTCATCCTTTTATATCTATATTATAGCAAATCATTGCAAATTTGTCAATAGCCAGGGTGGGGTAACTGGGTTCTCTCTACAAGTATAAACCAAAAGCCTCCTGTTAAGGAGGCTAATTTAAAAGTTTTATTTATATTTTATTATCTTTCTTCAAATTTTTTAGTAATTACCTCGTAATTTGGTTCTAGGAAAAACATTACCGTTGTTTTTTTACGCCTCTTTTTTTCGTCATATGTTATTGTTTCACATTTCAATTCTTTAAAAAAAGGTCTTGGGAAATCGGAACCATCTCTGGTTATAATTGGTGCAGAGGTAATGATTGAAGTCGCGGCTATGATTTTATCTCCATCGGAAATTCCAGAATCAGTTTTTTCATTTTTATATAAAGTTGTTAATCTAGCCGCCATTAAAAAAACATTATCAGAAACTATATAATTCTTGAAAGAATTAATAATACCTAATCCCGCTTCTTCATTTTTTTTATTGGCACCACGTAGTAATTCAAATGCACAATATTGAGAAATTGCCAATTTGGCACCTTTTACAGTTAATCCACCTAAAATTTCAAGAACTTTTTTACCAATACGTGGGCTACTAAGGTCCTGTAAAACACAGGTATCAAGTAGAAATTCCTGATTTTTGTGTAAAGGGAGCTCAACCATTTTCTTCGACAGGAGAGTTCTCTACTTCGAAAACCCGTTTTGAAACAGCCTTTTTCATCTGTTTCATCAGTTCTTCTTTAGAAGAACCAGGCTTGGAATCAATGGCATTTCCTCCTACTTTGATAGACTTACCATTGAGTTTTATTTTTATCTCTTTTCTTTTTTTATACTTCCTTTCAGCCATATTTTTATCATACCCTACCAATGAGTATAATAAAAGTACCAATTCTGAGAAAAAAGTCAATTCAACTGATTAAGGACTAAAAGTAATAGTATTCTCTATAGGAAGAGTAGGGAAAGAACATCCACTATACTTGGAAGAACAAACCCAAGTTGATTGGTTGCCTATGCTCTTTATCTTAACAGTGACTGTAAAATCAAAGAGCGGCCAAGGGAGTATGTTACCTGATTCATAATTATCAACTCTAGCACTTAGATATACCTTGCCATCAAAACCTCCTGCTTGACCCTTATAAAGCCTATATTCATACACTCCGTTATTATACCGAGGCTCATGTCCTATTTTTAAACCTCCTAAGCGGAGATAGTCAAGACGTACTCGCGATTCAACATAGATATCCACAGGTTCTTTAAAAGCTGAGAAGTTTACTTCAAATACTGGGATATCAGTAAAGACCTTTAAAGCTCTGCCATCATGTCCTTCTTTACCTATGTTATAGAGTTCTTCATAAGTGAGTCCATAAGGGTTATTAATGTCCCAAGTTATACTAGTTGTGTCTCTCAGCGGTATAGGGAAAGAATGAGTGATAGAATTAAACACCACATCCCACCTTGGCAATTCAGGCTTGGGAGGGGGAGGAGCTATCCTTTCCACAAATACTTCTTTGATAACTTCTACTTCCTTTATTACCTCCACTGGCACTTTTTTAATTACAATCTTTTCAACAGTAATTACTTCTGGCGATTTAGCCTATAACAATGCTATCTGTTGTTCAAGCTCCTTTATCGTATTTTTTAAAACAATAATCTGGTCTTTTAATCTCTGAACAATATCTTCAACGGGTTCAACCCCTTCTATTGGTTCTTCTAAGGGTATGTCTATAACAGAAGCTGGTAAGTCCTGAGCCTGTTCCCTGACAAACAAGGACTTAACCCAATCAAAGAACCCAGCTTGAACTGGTTGGTTAGTAAAGACTAAACCTCCAATAATTAATCCTATGATGAGTATTTTAAAATTAAACATAAAGCCCGCCATTAATTTTTCTCTTCGAAGAAACAAATCTTATCGGCTTTAGGTTCGAACCTGATTCTAAAAGATAAAAAATTATCAATTTTAATAGAAAAAGCGGCTAGTGAGGTTAGGGCAATCCATAAGAGGTTAGAACCTCTCAAAAAGGGTAAAAATGAACCTAATTTTGAAGGATTTTACTCAAAAAATCTCGTCTTGGGTGGGCGACCGGATTCGAACCGGCGATCTTCGCTGCCACAGAGCGACGCTTTGCCGCTAAGCTACGCCCACCATATGTGCCCCCAATAGGATTCGAACCTATCACCAATGGCTTAAGAGGCCACTGCTCTACCAACTGAGCTATGGGGGCGGCCTACCTACATTCAATATTCCACCAGTTTTCCAGGTCAATGCCTTCAAGCTCGCCCGGGGTAGCCACTCCAATAGTACTCATAAATGTGTTTAAAGACACCCAAGCGATAAAGATAATTACCAGGCCTACAATAGTAGCAGTAATTATTTTCTTGGCTGTAGCTACACTTTCTGGATTTTGGCCAGCAGCTAAGAAATAGAACCCACCTATGACTAACATCAGACCAGCTATGATTGGTGCTAAACAAGTTAAGATAAAAAGTAGAATATTATCGAGCAGTTTGAAAACATGACAAAACTGACAATCCGTAGTGCAAGGGACTATTCCTCCTTCACAAACAGCCAAAGCCTCATTGGGTAGTAAAGAGAAAAACGAGACCGCTAAAAAGATGATTATTAGTAAGCTTTGGATTTTTAATTTTAATCTTTGCATTTTGAATCTTTAATTTACCCCTGTGCCCCCGGAAGGACTCGAACCCTCATCACTGGTTCCGAAGACCAGTACTTTATCCATTAAGCTACAGGGGCCCACGTCAATTTAATATTAACAAAATAATTGAAAAAAACAAGCTTTTAAGATAGAATTCAAGCATGAAAATACCAAAAGAAATCAACTTAGTTATTAATAAATTAGAAAAGAAAGGTTTTGAATCCTATATTGTTGGAGGCTGCGTCAGGGATTTTTTAAGAGAAGTGGAGCCAGAGGATTGGGACATTACAACAAATGCTAAACCAAAAGAAATTCAAGAAATATTTCCCAAGAGTTTCTATAAAAACAAGTTTTTTACAGTAACAGTTCAGACAGATAGTAAGGATCCTAAGCTAAAAGAAATCGAGATTACAACTTATCGTTTAGAAACAAAATATACCGATAAAAGGCATCCAAAAATCATTAAATTCGCGAAAACAATTAAGGAAGATTTAACCAGAAGAGATTTCACTGTTAATTCAATAGCTCTTGGCATAAAGGCAAAGGACAAAGGACAAGAAACGAGTATTGTTGATCCTTTTGAAGGACAAAAGGACTTAAAAAAAAGGATAATAAGGGCTGTTGGAAATGCGGAAGAAAGATTCTCTGAAGACGCTCTACGAATGATGAGGGCGGTGAGGTTTGCTATGGTGTTAGGTAAAGATTGGAAGATTGAAGAAAAAACAGCCAAAGCCATTAAAAAAAACTCTATTTGGCTTCAGGCTATTTCTAAAGAAAGAATTAGAGATGAACTTTTGAAAATTATCAATTCAGACAGAGGAGATGATGGCATTGAAACTTTGCGGAAACTAGATTTGTTAAAATACATTATTCCAGAATTGGAAGAGGGTTATGGTGTCAGCCAAAATAAACACCATATTTATGATTGTTATGAGCACTGCTTGCGTTCTTTAGGTTATGCGGTTAAAAAAAAGTTTAACGAACATGTAAGGCTAGCTTCATTATTCCACGATATCGGAAAACCAAGAGTCAAAAGGGGTAAAGGTGAAGATGCTACTTTTTACGGGCATGAAATAGTTGGAGCAAAAATGACCCTTCGAGCTTTAAGCCGTTTAAAGTTCCCCAAAAAAGATATTGAAAAGATCGCCAAATTAGTCAGGTATCATCTTTTTTATTATACGCCCGAGGAGGTTGGTGAAAGTTCTGTTAGAAAGTTGGTTCGTAATGTGGGACCAGAAAACATGGAAGAGTTGTTACAAGTCAGAATGGCAGACAGAATTGGTTCTGGTGTTCCAAAAGCAGAACCTTATAAGCTTCGTCATCTAAAGTATATAATTGAAAAAGTTGCTCAAGACCCAATTTCTACCAAAATGTTAAAGGTAGATGGAAATGACGTCGCTAGTCTCTTGGATATAAAACCAGGACCAAAGATAGGACAAGTCTTAGACATCCTGCTTGGCTATGTCCTAAAAGATCCTAAAGAGAACAAAAAAGAACTTTTGCAAAAAGAGATTAAGAAATTAGGAAAAATACCAGG
>JANBVM010000034.1 GCA_024239015.1 Patescibacteria group bacterium
TGTATGTTTGATCTTAACCTCTTTGTTATCGAGAGATTTTTATTCCTATTTTTTACTAAACCTGTTGTGATATTTATCCTGCTCTTTGTGCTTATATTAGGGTTTTATATCTATTATGCTTCGAAAAAGATTGGTAGATTATCAGGAATTCTTTTTAATTTAATCTTCTTTTTCCTTTTCTTTGCCATTTTATTTGGTTTTTGGTGGATTGTATCTTTCTTTTATGCTTTATTCACTAGAGAAGTAAAGTGGAGGTAGTAGAAACTTATATAAGTTTTAAATTAATTTCTTGAGAATGAAAGAGCGGGGATTTCAGAGTGGGAAGAGATATATAGCGTCTTTCTTAATCGGGGCTGTTGTTTTTATACTTGTGTTTGCCCTTACTTATTCCATTTCTTACCTAGAATTTGGGAGGGTTTCTAATCTTCAGGCAGATGTGGGTTATGCTATTTTTGAAGATAAGCTGGATTATACTTTATTTGATGAACCGATTTGTACAAATGAATCTCTTGGGGAGGTTTCCAGGAATCTAGGATTTCAAGGAAGGATTATAGATGATTTAGAAAAGAAGCTTGGAAAACAGAACAAAGAGGTCTTATCCAGAAAGAAATTTTATACACTGATAGAATTAGAACATTTCGAGTTTGTTAATCTTTTAAATGAAAAGTGTGATAGGAATGTTCAGACTATTTTATTTTTCTACTCGAATGAGGAGTCCAATATTAAGGATAGTGGGGATGCTGGAAAATTATTGAGTGTTGTTCATAGCAAAACTGAAAACTTGATGATTTATTCTTTTGATATAAATCTGGACAGCGATTTGATAGAAAAACTAAAAGAAAAATATGACGTTGAAAGATCCCCGACCATGATAATCAATGGGGAATTTAAGGTTGAGAATCCACAGAACCTTCTTGATGTAGAGGTCTATCTTTCCTGAAAAAATATACTCTTTTATCACAGCAATCTTAAAAAATACCTATTTTTTAATTCTCTTATGGAATGCTCTAATTGTGGAACCTCTGGAGACAGGATTAGATTCTTCGATGTTGTTTCAAATAGGGGAATTGTTAAATTATGTGAGAAATGTTCTTCTGAATCAGGATTTCCAATAGTCAGAAAGCCTGCTGTTTTTCAGCTTAAAGAGAGCGAGAAGAAGTCTTCTGTGTATGAAAGGCTCTCTCGTAGCGCAGGCATAGAACCAGGGCACGAACCAGAGATGAAAGACAAAGCAGAAGAGATTCTTAAGGAAGTCGTAAATAAAAATTATGAACAGAAGCTTCAGGAGCAGAAAACACCAAGGTCTGATTTAATGGATAATTTTCATTGGATAATTATGAGGGCGAGAAGATTAAAAAAGCTCACTCAAGAACAACTTGCAAAACAAATATCTGAGCCAGAAGCAGCAATCAGAATGGCTGAGAAGGGAATTGTTCCAGAAGGATATTCTCTGATAATTAAATTGGAAAAATTCCTCGGGGTAAAACTAAGAAAAAACGTTTCGTATCCTGAAGAGAAAGAATTTTCTGAATTGGATTATGAAGAGAAACCAGAGATTTCTGGATTTGACCCTAAAGGTCTAGAAAATCTTACTATTTCTGATTTAAAGAGGATGAAGGATGAAAGAGAAGCAAAGATTTTTGAAACCCCGTCTGAAGATGCAGATGAAGCAGAGATTTTTAAAACTTCATCCAAGCTTGGCCAAGGTAAGGAAGAAGAGATATTTGAAAATCCTGAAGAAGACGAATCGAAGACTTTTTAAATCAATTTTATTCTAATCTATTATGGATGTTAATGTTCTTAAGAGTTCAAAAGATGAAATGGATGTTGAACTAGAAAATTTAGCGATAGCAGAACTTCTTAGAGTTTATTTGAACAAAGACTCTTCTGTTACTTTTGCGGTATGGAGGAGGGATCACCCTTCTGAAAAACCAGTTCTTGTTGTTAAGACAAAAGGAAAAACCGTTAAGAAAGCCATGAGTGATGCGATTGCTCTTATAACCAAAAATCTTGATAAGGTTGAAAGTGATTTCAAGAAGATTCATTAGTAAAATTTAAGGAGGTTTAAACTAGATTTCTATTTCATAAATTTTTAAAAACGATTTTTCTATGAAAGGTTATGATTGTAGGGGAACTAAAACCAGAAGAAAAGGTAGCTATAAGAAGAGGATTTCTTGAACAGATTAGCCCTGGAGATATTCTTAATTATAAGATAGGGGATAATCTATATCGTTTTGATGTTGAATCTGTCGATGAAGGAAGAATTAATGGTTATGAAAGAAGAGTTAAATTTCCAACAAAAGGCAGGACTAGGACTCGTACCTTAGATACTCTTGCTAAGAAAGATTTATCTATCGTCTCTAGTTCAGATTTCAAGAAAGTTTTACCACCACAATAATCCTTATTAAGATATTCTTCTTTTTTTGTAAATGGAAACAGACAGGATATCTGCCGGAAGTTTTGATTTGAATAAATGGCTCTACGGTGGTTATGAAAAGGGAATTATAACCATGCTCGCTGGTCCGCCTGCAAGCGGAAAGACTAATTTTGTTCTTTTGGCTGCCTGTAGTCAGGCTAAAAAAGGAAATAAAGTAATATTTGTCGATACAGAAGGGGGTTTCTCTGTGGAGAGAGTCAAGCAAATAGTGGGTGAAGATTATAAAGAAATACTGAAAAATATTTTTCTTTTAGAATTAACTAATTTTGAAGAGCAGAAGAAAGCTTTTATGAGATTAGATAACAGGATAAAGAAAGAGCATATATCTTTGATAATTGTCGATGGCATGGCTATGCATTATCGCTTAGAGCTTGGAGCTATGAAATCAAAAGAATTCGGGAATGAGAATGAGATAAAAAGAGTGAATAGGGATCTGGCATGGCAGATGAAAATTCTTGCGGAGATTTCCCGGAAAGAGAAAATACCTGTAATAATTACTAACCAAGTCTATACAGATTTTCTTTCAGAAGAAGACAGGAGAAAAGGGGTTAAACCAGGAGTAAATCTTGTCGGAGGAGACCTCTTTAAATACTGGAGCAAGGCAATAATTGAATTAAAAAATGATAACGGAAAAAAGAAAGCTATTTTATTGAAACATAGAAGTCTTCCGGAAAAAGAACTTAATTTTGAAATCAGAAACAAAGGAATTTTTAGAAGGGGTTGGATTTAACTTTCTGATAGTTCTAAAAAAATATAAACTTTTCTTCTCTCTTTAATTTATGGTAGGTGATATTAAGTTTGAAGTTATTAAAAAATTAGCAGATACTAGGTTCAAATATAAAAATCTAGATAAGATATCAGAGCTTAATACTAATTCCCCCCCTAGTGTTTTCATAGGTTCTAAATTGAGATATCCTTTGGTCAATGTCGGAATTCTTTCTCCCTTGGAAAAAGATGAAGATGCTTGGGTTTATGATGATGCGAAGTACTGGGCAAAATATGATTTCGGTATAAGAGATGTGATTAATCTAAGAGACAATCTCCTGAATTCAAGGTTCCTGTCAAAAGTCACTGATTCTCGGCTTAACAAGAAATTTGTCCAGATAGCCCAGGAAATTGCGATAGCTTCTAAGCCCGTAGATGTTGAGATAGAGCTAAAGAAAAAAGTGGGTCCTGGGACTAAGAAGGACAGGGTTGTTCTGCCCCAGGGAATGATGGCCCCCCTGAAAAAGGCAAGAATAACCAGCAATGTAAAGGTGAATAAAAAATTAGACAGAGTTATGAATGACGAGATAAAATCTGTAGAGGCTGTAGAGATACTATATAAGAATAATTTTGATGAATATTCTTTGAGCAAGATTTTGAGTGTAGGTGTTCTTGGTCTGAAGAAAGATAAGAAACTGGTTCCAACCCGGTGGAGCATAACTGCGACAGACGATATGCTCGGCAAGCAATTACTGGAAAAAATTAGGGGCTATAAATGGATAGAAGATTATGAATTGTTTTTTGGAGAGTTTATGGGAAACTGTTATCTTCTGATGTTTTTTCCGAATGTATTTGGCTACGAACTCTTCGAACTCTATCTTCCGGGGAGTTCTTGGAATCCTTCTAAGAGTATAAAAGCTGCGACAGACATGGAGACTTATTCAGGGAGAAAAGGCTATGCATCCAACACTGCGGGAGGATATTATGCTGCACGATTACCCGTTTTGGAATATTTGGAATCAATCAAGAGACAGGCAGGGGTTTTGGCGATTCGAATAGAACTTCCGACTTATTGGGCAGGTCTCGGGGTTTGGGTTGTGAGGGAGTCTGTTCGGAAGGCTCTTTGGAATAAGAAATTTAAATTTGATGATATGAAAGATATACTCGATAGCTCTAGAAAGATTGGAATGATAAGGTTTGGTTTTGATACTTCTAAGATTTTAAGGAAGAGTAAGTTATTAGAGCAGATAAAAACCCAGATGACTTTGGGCAAGTGGTTTTAATGTAGTAAGCCTCTTTTAGATTCAAGTATCTGGGAAGGATCTGAAGTTCTTCCATAATCACAATTGGTTAAATAAGGGGTTTCTACTACTATACGTCCGGTTAAGGAACTCTTACTCATTTTGACGTAAAATTGCTCTTCACTACAGGTTACTAAAGAGTATTTTCTGGCTAATTCTATTTCTATAGGCCCCCATTCAGCACCTCTTACTTGGGGGGTGATTTCTCCAGCTTCTTCCCTTGTAAACCCTTTTACTCCCTCATCTTTTAATAAATCATTTTCTAACTGAATATTTCCATCCTTTGTTATCCACCACGCACCAAACGATTCTACTTCTTCCAATTTAGGAGTTTCTCCCCTGGGTCCAGTATCACATGGTCTACACATAAAAATATTATTTTTTCTGAGTTTTTAAGAATTATTGTTCTCTAACCCTATTCTACTTTAGAGAGGGTTCTAGCTTTTTTGGCATCTTCTAGAGCAGACATTAGTTCAGAATATCCTTCACTCTTAGGAGGATAATTTTGGCCCCCTCTATCTCTTATAGATTGTGCAATTCCATTTTCGACACCCAAATCATAATGAAATGTTCTTAATTCTCCGTCACCGTATTCTCGGACAGTAGTCATTCTTTTTCCACCATTTTTAATTATTAATTCATTTTCATCAAACCAATTCCCTACACTTAAATCTTCTAATGTTTGTCCTGAAGCTAGGTTTTCTTCTGGCATGTCAGGTGTTATTTTCTCACCTTTTTAAGAATTGTTGTTCTCTGCTTGCTTCTTTCGATAAGCTTCAATCCTCTCTTTGTTTGTCGGGCATTCTGTATTGAAGCAAAATATCCAGGGTCTTCTTCCCCTCTTCAGCAGCATTAATCTTGGGAATCCACATTCTTCGCAGACCTTTTCTGTTTTTTTGATGCTTCCATTTGGCGGGAGAGAAAATGTCGTTTTACAATCCGGATAAGCATTACAAGCAATAAAATTTCTCCTCGTCTTTCTGGAATATGTAATTGCCAGACTGCCTTTTTTACAGACAGGGCAGACATTCAGGGTATTTTCTTTTTTCTGTTCTTCTCTTAACTCGAGATTTGCTTTTAGGAGTTCTTTTCCTATTTCTATTTCTTTTTCTTTGAATTGGTCAGAGATTTTGGTTATTGTTTCTTTTGCTTTATTGATTATTTTTTCTTCCTTTTTCTTGTGGTCTTTTTTAGATTCTCTGATAGATTCCATGCCTTTTTCAAAACTCTTTGTTAGTTCTTCATCTATGATTATCGGAGAGTGTTTTTCCAGTGTTTCTATGAGAGAGATTCCAAGAGGGGTGGCTTTTACACTTTTGTCTTTGATATATCCCCTGTCATAAAGAGTTTCCAGAATTGCAGCCCTTGTTGCTTTTGTTCCCAGATTCTTTTTTTCTAACTGAGATATTATAGACGCAGGAGAATATCTTTTTGGAGGCTGGGTTTCTTTTTCTTCTATTTTAGAACTGATTATCTCTACTTCTTTATTTACATCGGGAACTTCTTTTTCTATTAGTTTTGTTGGATATAGTTCCATCCAGGATTTCTTTTTTATTGCAGCCCCCCTCCTTAAGAATAGAAGTTTGTCTACTTTTACATTCACTGTTTTGTTTTCAACAATAGCATCTTCACAGAATAGAGACAGGAATCTGTTTACGATTAGATCATAAATCTTTCTATCATCTCCTGATAATATCTGGAAATTTCCTGTTGGATAAATAGAAGGATGTGCTGGATCTGTCTTTTTTCCTTCTACTGGTTTTTTTCGGGTTATCAGTTTTTCTGCATGATATTTCTTTGCAAGTTTTTGTAGAATACTTCCATAACCTATTGATGCAGGAAGCTTTTGGCTAGATGTTCTTGGATAAGATATTAGTCCTGAGAGATAAAGAAACTGGGCTATTGCAAGAGTCTTGGAAGGAGATGTTCCATAGAACCTATAAGCCTCTGTTTGTAGTGTTGTTAGATTGAAGGGCGGGTTTGGGGGCAGTCTCTTCACTGTTTTTTTAGTTTCGGCCTGTGCTTTTTTTCCTACTAAGTTTTCAAATTTCTTTAATTCTGATTTATCGAAAATATCTTTGTTGTGTATTAGGTCTAATTTAGGATCTTTTATTGTTATTAGAATTTGCCAATAAGGTGTTGGTTTAAATGCTTGAATTTCTTTTTCTTTTTTTACTATTAGATTGAGTGCAGGGCCCTGAACTCTTCCTATAGACATGATTCTGAATTTTCCTGTTGTTTTTATCGCGTTCATCAAGGCCCTTGATAAGTTTATTCCATAGAACCAGTCTAAGTAATGCCTGGTCTCTCCTGCGATTGCCTGGCCCCATTCTATGCTCTTGCTTTTTTCTTCATAAGCATGATTGATTTCTTTTTCAGTCAAGGTAGAGAACCTCATTCTGTTCGCGTCTTTCTGCCCTCCTATGAATCTAACGACATTCAGACCGATTACTTCTCCTTCAACATCATAATCTGTAGCCACTGTCAGGCTTCCTGCTTTTTTTGCTAGTTTGAGAAGAACATCATAATATTTTTTGCTGAAATCTTTTGTTCTTACCATATAATTCGGCTTCCACCCAATGTCAAATATAGGTACTCTTGATCCTGGAGTATTCTGACTCAGAGTGAATAAATGTCCGACCGCGCAGGCAACCACTATTTTTTTACCATTTCGGTCGATTTCGTAATAAGGAATATTTCTATCGTTCTTTTTTACAGCTTTTCCTAAGAAAGAAGCAATCTTTAATGCGGCCTGTGGTTTTTCTGTGATTATGAGCTCATATCCTTCTGGTTTTAATTTTATCTCAGGGATTTTGTATTCTTTCTTTTTTGTTTTCGTTGTTTTTTTAACAACCCTTTTCTCTCTCGGCTTCTTTATCTTCTCTACTTTTTCCAGAGATTTTCTCTCTGGTTTCTTGTATTTTTTCTCAATAGCATGTTTTAAGTTGTCTTCATCTACAGGGAAGAAGTTTTCTACGAGCTTTTCTTCTTTTGTTTTCTTCTGTTTTCTTCGCATCTTTATGAGGAATAATGAGAGTTTTTAAAATATCTTATCTATTTCCTGAAGCCTCTTATGAGAGTCCACAGATTTACTAAATATCTTCCAGAAAATTCTTCTTAACCAGTTTATCCATTCTCTGTCCTTAAAACCGTAGTAGATGAAAACCTTTTTATTTAATTCGTTTATTCTTCCTGTGGGTTCTTTTACTTCTTTTATCGTTGCTAGAGATTCATCATAGATTATTGCTCTTAAGGGCTGTTCTGCATGCCTTATTTCTACTAGTTCTTTTCCATATTTATAATTCAAAGAAAGCAGTTTTTCTACATTATCCTTTCCGATAAGGTCCACCCTGCAAAGAACTTTTATAGAAACACCTTTTTTAACTAATTCTTCCAGTTCCCCTAACACATCTATTTTTTTGTTTTTTAGATTTATGAATGAAAGGTTACCCGAAAAAATTAATAATTGTTTTTTTGTAGTCATCAATCTTTTTTTTAATTCATCTATATTATCTCCCTCCCTTTCCTCGATAGTGACTTTTTTCCTTTTCTCGCTGATGTGTTGGAATATATCAAAGGAAGAAAAATCTTCTTTTTTCTTTGCCAATATTATTTGTTTTTCGAGTTCTTCCTGAAAAACAGAGTTGCTGACTTTTTCTACAGACGCCCAATAAACTATTTTTAAGGCACCCCTAGTACCTTCTCTGAAAGTTCTCGTTGTTATGGTCCCGAATTCTTTTTCAATTTGATGAATGTATCTGTCTGCGGTTCTCCAGTTCTTTCCTATGTGTTTTGCTATTTCCTGTATGCTTCTTGGCTTTGAGTAAACAAAATCTTCTATTGTTCTTATTGTTTTATTGTCGAGCATATTATTAATATTTCTTTAGAATATTTAAGTGTTTTCTTTTATACAACACTATTGACAAAATTTGTACAGAAAAGTGTATCAATAATACAACTCTTATACTTATGTGGAATTATTAGAATTTTTAGGAGATTTTCAAAAAAGGGAAATTTTAGCTGGTTTGTTATTATCTGTGAGAGAAAAAGCAGTTCAGGCGGATTTATTCGGTGTGGATGGAGATGGGGAAAATTTAAATTCCACTTTGGATGAAATTTTTTCTGTTGTCTCTAATCGCGAGCCGCTTTATAGAAGATGGTCTCAAGAGGCTGACAAGAACAGAAACTTTAGTGTTCCCAAAAAACCATTGGGAAGATTTATCGAAGGATATTTACTTCCTTTGGTAAAAACAGCAGAACCCTATGAGGGTTGTCATGGTGGTGAGCTTGGTTGGGGTGTGAGAAAAAGCTTAGCAACACACATCCCCTGTAGAAGTGCTTTCTCTTTTGATTTAAAAAATGCTTTTGAATCTTTTCCAGAACAGAAAGTTTATGATTTTTATTTTGGTTTGGTTGGGGGAATACAGACCGAAGAAAGAGAATTAGTTACCCGGTTTCTTACAGAAGTTTCTACAGTACCTTATCAGGGAAATCATGAGTTGCCTGTTGGTTCTTCCCTTAGTATGGCTTTATTTAATCGGGCGTTAAATCCTTTAGACCAGAGATTGACAAGAGCTGCAGAACAAAGAGGGTTCAGATATTCTAGGTGGGTTGATGATATAACTTTAAGTTCTCCTTATGAGATGAGAGCTGAAAGTTTTTTTGGCGCAGTAGAATTAACAGAAAGTCATCATCTTGTTTCTAAACATAAGGTGTATTTTCAAAGTAATGGAGATATTTACTTATTGGGCTATAAAATAACTTCCGAAGGAAGAGTATTGAAAAATACGAATGAAGAAAGATTAAGGGATAAAACACCACCCCTTAATTTTGAAGAGTGGTTTGGAGAAAATAGAATAAGGAATTATGAATCTTGGAGGAAAAATGAAAATTGATGAGTTAACAAAAAATTACATCGAGAGTTTTATTTATTTAGAGAGGTACGTTAATCAGAGATCTTATAGCAGATTTTGTAATGATTCTGAAGTTTCTGGATGTTACACTCCTAAGAAAGGGATAAACTCTTTTTTTCTTTTATCTGTTGCTCCGGAAAAAACATTAACAAACAATTTTAATTATAAGAATTCATTATTTGAAATTTTTTTTGTTCATCCTGATTTTCCCATTAAAGGAGCCAAGAAATCTAATATAACTGCATTTCCAACAGCTTCTACCAGGACTGTTTTAATTAGAGATTTTAACAATCAACCTTTTTTTGTTAAGCTAAATCTACCTAAAAGAATATCCCGGTTTTCGAGAGGGTTAACTTCTTCATCTGTTGATCATAGCCTGAAAGTTGCCTTAGAGGTTTTGGAAATTTGCAAAAAAAATTCTGAATTTGGATGTTTATATGAACCAACAGGGGTATGTCACGGAGGTTATGGGTGCTTATTCAGAGAATTTAATGCTTCTCCAAAATATTTGAATAGGTTTTTGATTCCAATGTTTTCTCTTTATTCCTACGATTTAAAGAACCCCTCTGATGAGTTATTGATTAAACAATTATCTGAAAAAAATGGTCTTTCTGTGGAGGAAATATTAAGATGGATTTTGGAAAAAATTGTTTCATTTTGGTTTAAGTCTTTTTTGGAGAAAGGATTGCTTTTAGAAATGCACGGACAAAATACCCTTTTAGAAATTGATAATAGCTTTAATCTTAAAAGAGTAATTGTCAGGGATTTTACCTCTACAAGAATTGATAAAAATATCAGAAATGAAAATAGATTAGATATTAATTATAGAAAAAAAATAATCGGAAAAAATTCCTTTTTTTCAAGAAAAAAAGAATTAAGTTTAGTTTATGATTTTTTGATATCTCACCATTTTTTGTCCCCCTTAATTAACGTTTGCTCTTCAAAATACAATATTGATACAGGAAAATTGGAAGAATTTGTTAGAAATATTTTTAGAAAACACTTATCTGGAAAAAATTCCTTATTTCCCAAATGTTGCTATGGTTACACTGATGAATTTTTTATTAATGAGAGACCACGATTAAAAGTCTTTTTAAAAAAACCCTTACTGAGATAATTAAATCTCGAAAATCTTTTCCTTTTTGCTTACATTAATTACTTTTGTTTTTCCTATTTTTTCTTCCATGCCCCCTGCTTCGTGCATGTGGGCGTTTATAGCTATTTCTGGCTGAAACTTTTCTATAGCTTTTCTCACAGCTTCAGAGCCCTTAAACCCGAACATCTCTGATTTACTCCCTAAAGGATGTATATGTGTGACCATTACTTTTTTCTTACTGTCTTTGACTTCTCTGTGTCCTTTTTTTAGTAATTCAAAGATATCAGAGTCTCTTATTGCATGTATTCCTATATTTGCTGTTCCTGCTCCAAAGATTCCTACATTTTTCTTCTTGAACCCATATCCATGTATGTTCTTGGTGTTTGGATACATCTGAGCAAGAAAATCTATCGTTGCGGCCGATTCGTGGTTACCTGGTATCAGAAGAACCTTTTTTCCAGCCTTTACAAAAGGACCCACAATATAATCTGTGGACTGTTCTGCCATCGTCAGGAGATCGG
>JANBVM010000035.1 GCA_024239015.1 Patescibacteria group bacterium
ATCGATATAAGTTAATTAAAATAAAAAATTTTACTTTAAACAGAAATTAGATCTAATTACAATGATTAATGAAATTGTGAAATATCTAGAAACTCTCAGTCCTCCCAAAGCTGAGAAAAAAAATATTCGAGAAATGGTTCAAAAATTCTCTAGACAAAATAATAGAATAGAGAGTGATCAAATATCTTTCCGAAGGTTTTCTAAAATGAAATCAATAAACAAACCAAGAAAAGAATTTTCCGATAATCTTTCACGAGCAAGTTTTTTTTTAAAGAAAGGCCATAAAGACGCGGCTTGTATTATCGCAAGTAATACATTAGAGAATTTCTTAAGAAACTTATGCGAGAAGTTTGAAATCAATATATTCAAAGCAGATTCTGTAAAATTAAAAAAAAACTGAGTCGTTAAATGCATTGTTGATCTCTTTTTAAAATACTTTTTTTAATACTTTCTGAAATTGTTTCATCAAAAAGCTTGTGTATTTCTTTCTTTTCTCTAATTTCTACATTAGCTATTTTATTGATTAACCAAAATAAACCTCTTGCAATTTTAGCATCATCCTTCATATTTATTTCTCTTGGGTGAATTGCTTCATTCCCATGGACTCTAACTAGATCACATGCTTTTATTATGTGTGCCTCCGTTCCTTTATCTAATAAATTTCCAATTCTCTTATTTAAAGTTTCTCCAGGAATTTTGATTTGTATTAGTAATTTTTCAAGGCATAATCTTAATAAAGCAGCAGAAGCTCTTGGAGATAATTTAAAAATGGCTGCTGCTTCGTTGTAAATCTTTTTTACATCCTTATTTAGTTCTCTATATGGGTCTGGTATTTTATTTGCTTTATAGTCAAATTTTAAGTACTTTTCGGCAAGTAAACCTGCAAATGGTATTATGAAAAACCAAGTGATACTAGATATTGACCAAAAAAAAGGATATAAATGGCCATATGAGAGATACGCGTTAACTACAATCCCATCTCCTTCCGTAAACATTTCTAAAAAGTTTCCTCCTAGAGCCGCAAAAATAAATAATATTCCCAATGATGTAACGCCGTGTAGGATAGGAGATCCGATAACTACACCTAAACTAAAATTATCTCCAAAATCAAAAAGAATTTTTATTTTCTTATTAGGATTTCGAATAAAACGATTAATTAATAGTGGTGTTATTGGATATATTATCAGACAAATTACAAGAGAGATTCCCCATATCGGTAGATAAACATTAAGATCACTAAGACTATATCCTGAAATAAATAATATTAAATTGCATGTAATTAACCAGCCAACAAACCATAGATATATATAAATAATAAAATCTTCTTTATTTTGCAATTTTTCCAGGGTTCTTCCATAATATCAAAACTATTTAAAGTTAAATAATTCTAACATAAGATTACTATTTTAAATGCTTTACACTGAATCAATAGCGAATTCTTTATGAATTTTTTCAATCAATTCATTTCCTAATTTAATAACTTTATGATTACGGCAATAAATTGCTTATTATGGTTCGCAATATATTCCAGGAATCAAAATTGAAAATAAAAAGTATGTCCTATATTATGCCCTATATCCATTATACTATATCATATATCAGAAAGTAAAAAAAGTGAAAAAAAATTATAAAAATCCTCTAACCACTCAAGATTTATAAGAGTGACTTTAATCATGAAAAATAAAAGGTGGTTTTTATAGCAAAGAAATTAAAGAAAGGTACAGAAAAGAAAAGAGCAATAATGAAAAAAGCTACTGCCTATGAAAAGGCAAAGGCAACAGCACATAAAGGAAGGCATATTGGGGGTGCAGGAAAAGAAGATTATCGAAGAGGGAACGTCAAAGGTGAGGTTAAGAATAGGAAAACTCCTGTAACAAAACCAGAACTAAAGAAAATGATAACTGAAAAGGGCATAAAAGAAGTGGAAAGTAAGGGAGGATTCACAAAACCAGCAAAAGAATATAGAAATACATATCAGCCAAAAGTGAAATTATTTCAGAAAGGAAAGCTTATTCCCAAGAAAAAGCCTAAAAAGAAGAAGTAAAAAGATATCATCGGGTTGACGAAATTAGTGTTTATGAATATGAAAGTGAAAATGAATTAATTACAACTATTTTAAATTGGTGACAATTTGGAGATGCTAAATTTAGTCCCGGAATTGATGAATATACCGAAATTACTTCATATTCAGATGAGTTAAAGAAAGAATTATCTGGACAAAAAAAAATTATAAAAATAAATACTACATTGTAAGACTCGAAATTGAAGTAGGGAAAGATTGACTGTAAGTTTAAATTCATAAAAGGTTACACTTAATGTAAAGATATAATAAAAAAAAATTGTTAATATGCAAGACAGTAAGAAAAATTGTGAAATTCAAATAAAAGATGTATATAAATCTTTTTTTGACGTTAAAGGTAAGATGGAATGTTTTGACAAGAAAGATGGTTCTTTAGTGTGTAGATCAAGAAAAACTAAAGATCCAATAATACGATTTCTTTCTGATGCTTTTGCTGATTATTTTTGTGGATTATAAAATATTGTCGAGATTTGAAAAACTTTCCTTGGATAATTTGATTATGGAAGTCTTGGGAACTCTTATGTCAGAATTTTGTAAAGGAGCCTTTAATTCTCAATCTTTATTATCAAAATGTAAAGTTTCCATAAGGATGTATAGCCGTTATTATTTTTTCAGCAGTTATATTTGAATCTCTTAAATATTCCAAATAACCATCAATTATGGGTTTTTCGACTACAACTGCTTTATTAACTGGATCTTCATAATAATTACCCACAATATTTTCGTGATTAGCTTTTGCTAGTGATTTTCCTAATTTTTTACAAAAATCTTTGAATTCATTAAAATTTCTGAATTTCTATAATATTCTTACTTTTTTACTGGTCGCAATTTAATAATTTTTGAAGAAAATGTAAAATTTTTATTTAAATAATGATAACGTATATTAGGGACCATAAGTCAAATTCAATGAAAGAAGGTCAAAATTTCCGTTTTAAGATCGCAGTTATTGGTGATAGTCAGGTAGGTAAAACCTCTTTAATGGAAAAGTTCACAAAAATTTCTTTTGACAAGAATTATGGCAAAACATTTGGTGTTAGAGTTTCAATGTTTGAGAGTGAAAGTGAGGGTAATATAATTAGATTATTGTTTTGGGATATCGCTAATAATCCCTTATGGTTGCATTATCTTGGTTTATGCTTTCATTACATAACAGATTGGGGAACTTCCTATCATTCTCCAGTTTCCATAGCAAAAAAAGTCGTACCTTACTCAATTTTAGGAGGAATATGTATGGGTTTGTTTAAAACTTTAATAAATTGGATCAATAATAACGGAAAAATACAGGAAGGGGGTTTTAAATTGGAGTTTACTTGGAGTGGGAGCTACAGGTGCAACTTCTTTAGTATTACAGTATATTAAGCATAACGACTTTGAAAAACAATGTGATATCTATTGGAATAAGTATAAATTTTTGATAAAAAAATACTTTAATTCCTCAAAAATTAGGTATCAAATACCAAGAAGTTTTGAAGGAGCATTAGAATAATTTAACCAATTAATGTGTAAGCTAAGGAATACATTCTCCTTTAAATACTTCGAAAGAGGAATGATCTAGAATCATAGGTTTTTTGGTTTTAGATTAAACACAAGAATCTAGATAAAGTTGTTGTGATTCATCTATTTTACTCATTAAAAGACTTGCTAAATATAAAAAGTGTTTTGCTCTATTATTTCCAATTTCTATAAGTTCATGAGCCTTAGGATTTCGAATACCTTGCATTGAACCTGCAAATAAGTGCATATATCCCTCTTGAATATTTCTCTCTGTTTCATTTGAACAATTACTTAATTTAATTACAAGATCTTGTAAATTAAATGCCTTAAACATTAGACTCTTACCATCAAGTTCTTCCCCAATTTTACTCATAATTATTTTCTTTACTCGAAGATTCACTTGTTTAAATGCTGCAAATACAGATTCAGCATAGTATTCATCAACAAATAATTTTTTTGATACTCTGGAAATATCTATGTGAATATCAGACCAAAATGAATACGCTGAATCAAGATTATTATTTTCCATACTAGAATTAAAGTAATATTGTATTTCCATAATTTCTGGGGAAGAATCTTTAATAGGGTAAACTTCTTTTATTGCAGCGAGAATTAGGTCATGCTCTCCTTTACTCAAGCCTCTTAGCATTTCAGTATATTTAATTGACGAATAGATTTCAAAGGTACTTAGAAGGGAGTGTAATTTGCTACCATAAGTCGATGAGACTTGTACTTTAGATTTAGATTGGGTAAGTAATTCAGATAAATCATCCCTTCCTTTAAAATGAAGTATTTCTCTAATTTTTTCTATATCATTATCTGGCATTTAATCATATATTTATTTCAAAAATACTTAAAATTTATTCTCTGCTGCTTCTATTTATTGACTTTCTATCATTAAATGCTTTTTTCTTTAAATACTCTGATTATAATGAAGATTTACTGCAAATAACAATTTATAGGTGAATCATGAAGGTTAAGTTTCTTACACGTTTGGGGCGACTCTATCACCTTATTAAAGGATGGTAGGTAAAATTAATTACTCTTTTTTTTCTTTATAAATTTTCACTTATGAATTAGATCATGGGAGTAAATTACAAGCGTTAACTGTAAATAAAATAGAATTTTAAACTGTTTGTTTCGTAATTAATCATTTTTCACTCAAGAACAAAAGATACGGAAATTACCCCTTATCGAATTGAGAGGGATCGCCGGAACAACTAAGATCCCTGTCAAAGTTGTGAATTCCGTAGTAAGTAAGTTTTTATGTGAGCTTGAACAAATCCGTGAATTCTTTAAGATTAATTCTGTTTCATATACCCCATCAAGCCATTTACGAAAGATGAAAATCTATTTGCATAAATTTTCCCGCTTTGCTCCTGTATTTGATTTTCAGAGAGCAAAGCAAAATGCGAACATTCTACAGACAAAATTAAATCACATTTGTTTCTGGCCTCAGTTTATGACTCAGATTGCGGTGGTAATATATGTAACCGATAAAAACGACCCTCACTCTGAGAAGAAGATAGTACAGACTAATTTAAGAGCGTTATGCGGGTGTAGTGCCTATGCGTTTCATAGAACTCGTAATAAAATTGGACTTAAGTAAATGAGGATTTAAGTTATTTTTATCAATTCTTTAAATTCATTTGATTCTCTTACATTATAAAAATCCTCATCGGTTTTTGCCATGTCCATAACCTTTTTATCAAAATGGACTGCCTTAAAATGCTTCGTCTTGGATGGTTGTCGAGTAGAAAATATACACCATTGGATTGGCGAAGAAAAAATCCATACAATTTACCAGTAAGAGATAGAAAAGAAGAATATCTGGTTGCTTTTGAGCTAATTAATAGAATAGAAAAAAGGGCTAGAGAATTGATAAGAAATTATTAAAATTTTGATATTATTCGTAAACACGTAATAAATATAAATTCAAAGAGTTATGTAATTACAATTTCTGAAAAATTAAAAATTAACGATACTCATTTCAGTTATTAGGGTAATCTCAAAGATAGCTGTAACAAAATAATTTTTTCTAATTTTTTTGAAAATGGAAACTGAAAAGTGTATAAGAAGGATTATAGAAAACACGGGATTATCGCGAGCAGATATTCAGGAGATGATCGAAAAATTACTCGAAACCCGTAACGATATATCATCAAAAGAGGCTGCTCTTAATATTATTTTCGAGGATTTATCTTGTAATTTATAAATTTTGTATTAAAAATCATTCAATCATTTTTATTTCTAAGATAAGTCCTTTACCTCGGTTTTAAAACACTCCAATATAAATCTGTCGAGACTCTGTTAGCCTATAATAACGAAGATGTTATTAATCTCGAGTTCCTTTTATATCAAGCCTATAATCTTTTGATAGAAAAAAAACACATCTTTACATCCCCTTTAGAATTCCCTAAAAAAGAGGTTAAAAATCCCTATCTTTCAAACAAACGAGTTGTGGATGAGATATTAGGCAGAAGCACCAATTAATTTAGTTAATCCTCTCCCTACTAATTAATAGAAAGCCTTTCTGAAGATCTTAAGATAATTAGAAATTAATACAACAAAGAATTGTAATCTTAAAATCAATTTCTAATTGACTGCAATAATTTATATTATAATTAGGTTATTCAAATAGAGAAATTAACAAAAAATTTAAATGTTTGATTAAGAGACAACCTTTCTGCGTTTTTTATACCCTAGAATGATTGTAATTGTACCTATTATAGCGAATAATATTAAACTGTTGCCAAATGGAATACTTGGTTCTTCACCGCTTGGAAGTTCATCACTCGGATCTTGATAGCCCCAGAGATCATTCGAAGCATTCCAGGTTTTTAATACTATATTTGATAGTATTGAAGTTAAATCAAAATTTATATTTGGATATTGGCCAAGAAGATATTCGTTACCATCCCCAGTGATTAATTCTAATATCCAAGATGGGGTATAACCCACATACCAATCTACGAGAAAATTAACACCATACTTAAAATTGAATATCTCTATGGAAAGCGTGTCTCCAAAACTTAAATCTGGTATTTTTAGATCTATATTAAAGTTCTTTGTCTCCGTGTTCCAATAAATTGGTTGATTTGAATTTCCTAATTTAACTATTGCTGATAAATAACCACTTATAGTTGGATTTATTTTAAAATATAAATCCTCAAAGAATAGGTTTAACACGTAAGCAAATTGAGGATAAAAATACTTCAGAATTTCAATTAAATGAACTGTAATATTGCAATTTAGTATTTCACCAATTAATTGTGGGGTCAATTGAACATCTATAGTTACATAAGTTCCTATATCTAAAGAAAAAGTTTTATTAAAGGCAAAATCTACGAATTTATTTAAGAGTTGAACCTGTGGATTGGAAAAATCAATTACTATGCGATTTTCAACGACCGATTCAAAGTACTTTTCAGTGAAAAATAAGCTATAACTCGCGGTTATATTAAAATAATAATCAATCGTTAGGAGAGCATTCGACTCATCCAAAAGGGTTCCTAATACAGTAGTTAAATTTTGACCGGGAGTTAAAATATCTGGGAGATCTATATTTGTCTTTAACGGGATTATGTATGTAAAGTTTACAGATCTCTGAACTTTGATAAATCCTCCTTTCGTCTCTGTATCATCCTTAAATCTAATTGCATCTTGCATTATATAATCATAACTTGAGTGAATATAAGGTTCTTTAAATACTTGAAGCACATCGTAAGTAAAGGGTGCATAATTCGGTATATCCTCCCCATCGAAAACATTGAATCCTTCTGTAAGGGATTTATTGAGACGTGAATAAAAACTATAAATCACATTGTCTGTTAAGGGGACCTTTAGAGTATTTATGGGGATTAAATCAAAGGGACTAGTTGAAAGCTGTCCTAAAATTTCTGCTTCCTTCGTAAGGTAATTAAGTGAAGTTACCCTACCCATGGCGAGTTGATGATAACTTGTATTTATTGTTAACATTAAGGATGGTACTCCTCCAAAGCCACCTGAAAGTTCTTGTGTGTATTCGGATAAATTCCGCTTATAATAACTTACATTATAACTTGGCCCTAATAATGGCTGCAATTCTTGAGATATAGGAACATTGGTATTGATATTCTCATTAGTTGTCCCTATCTCATATATCGAATATTTCTGATCGGTCCTCCAGCCTGTCGGTGTGTTAGCATATGTATCTTGGTTATCAAATACAAAACGATAAGGTGATTGATCACCAGTATAACTAAAATTTAAATAGATTTGTACCACTTCATAATCATCATAATGAATCCTTTCATCTGTCCAGAATGAATATTCTCTCCATACTTCGGACCAATAATATACATATTGAATACAGAATGCATTTCTATTTATTGTAGGATCGAATCCCCGAATAACCCGGGCAGATACAATATTAGGCTCTCTGGTATGCTCTGTATCATCATTATCAAATAAAAAGGGTTGATAAAGTTCTGTTAGGTTGTTTGCGGTAAATGTGGTATTTGTATCTAAAACAGAAATTTTAATAGCAACATCTACATCTGTAAGAGAAAATTCATAATAATTAAGAAAAATACTCGGTTGTACAAAATTCCAATACATTCCCCCTAATGAATCATCAGGACCGACATCCTCATCAAAAATTTCAAGTAGTAGATTACTTAATACGGTCCAACCCTCAAATAACGTAATTGGTGTTGAAAAATTACTCCACTGAGGCGAGCTATCAGAGATAGAATAGATTCCCGTTTCACTATAGAGGTCCCAATCTATACTTAAGTTATCTTTCCATTGATAATTATCCCAATTATTATTTAGATCATACTCGGGGGCTCCAATCCAATAATTTGGAATCCAGCGGACATAAATTTCCCCCGCGTCAACGGGATCTTTATCGTCCCATACATATAATGCTGTAAGATTCACTTGTAAATATGTCCATTGTGTCCCTTCCATTAAGGATTGAGGAATCTCGTCATCACCTAAATACACTGTATGATTCTCTTCCGTGAAACTAGTAACATTATCTAAAATATTCGCTACACTTGGAGGGCTAGGCTCTTCATTTAAAGCCTCTTCTTCTCCCCACTCATAACGATATGTCAAGGTATTTGTATCCTGATATTGTTTTGCCGCCTTTGGTATTGTAATTGGATCATTAGTTAAGGGACTATTAGAAATTACCGGAGTATTAAATAATGTTATAATCGTTGTTGAAGTAAAGCAAACTACAATTAACAGGCTCGAAATTATGCTTTTAGGTTTAATATTTACCACAATGGGATTTTTTTTAAAAAATTAACTCATAATTTGGTAAAGCGAAAATTTATTTTTGTCTTAGTCGATTTCTAATAGTAATGTTTTCTTCATATTTAAATATTTGTAATGACAAATAGATTGTCCTATTGGAAGATTACTGCCACAATGCTTACACTACGATTGAAATTGATGAAATCCCTTCTGCACAAGAATTAATCCAGTACCAATGAACCGATTTATACAGTTAAAACTCTTCATTTCATACACTCAACTTAGTCTTGATAAGCTTGTTAATTTCATCTAAATTATGTAGAAGCCATACCTTATACTGAGAAAAATCGGTGATTGGTGGTATATGAGAGTTATTTCTAATCTCGCCATAAAGAGCAGCAATTACCGGATTTACTAGCTGGACTGTCCTTTCCCTTAATGGAACTACCTTCTCGAGGCCTAAAATATTATTATGGACAGATTTATTTCGCCAGGGACTTAAGAAAACATATGCTTTTTTTATGGCATTAAGCACAGTTATATCGAAATGACTGTTAAGCCATCTATAAAACTCCCTTGATTCTTCAGATTTCTGAACTCTGCCACATTTCTCAATAATACTTACCCACATTCCAAGATTGATTGATTTTGAGGTCATGAGGTTCCCAAATTTCTTATCAAATTCTACAGAAGTTTTTTTTGCTTTAAATTTGGTACGATACTTTTTAATCACCTCAGAAAATACAGGTGATATTTTTTCATGCAAGATGGTTTCAAGTCCTTTTCCATACTCCGCGATAACTAAAGAAGCGTCTGTAATGCTAAGATCATTCCGATATATTTCAAATAAGCTTTCGGCGGTTTTAAAAATGCCTTGAATTTTTTGACTAAATTTGTTGCTAATTATTAAAGTAGTTCCGCTAATCTTCTTAGGGGTTAACTGAGAAACTTTCTCTGAGAATTGTTCTAATTCCTCAATATGATTTACTATCCATTGCTGAAATTCCACCCAATCTTCTCCAAGAGATGGTGAGCTTAGGGGTGGGTTTACCACTTTCCTCTTTGCTAAGAGCTGTTTGTAAGGAGTCATTTTTGTCTCTTGAGCCTCAAATACTTCCAATTTTAGACCCAGATGCTTTAAAATATCTTCAAAATCAACTTGATCTTGTTCGGTTAACTTATATTGTGATAGGTTCATTTCCGACCATTCTTTCACAAAAGACTCGGGAATTCCTTCGCTCCAATGATGGTTTCTTAAGTAATTATAGAGTTCTTGGGGATTAAAGAGCTGTTCTAACACCAAATGAGAGGGGTTAACTCTTTTACTCCGGTAATCATGTAATAACTGGATAAATTCCTTTCCAATATTCTTATTGGTAGAGACAAGAATAGTATATTCGTCAGAATAATCCTTTAATTTTTCCTTACTCTCCGTCATGTGGGTAGAAGATTCAGCTACCTCTGAAAAAGTGGTGGAAGGGATCTCAATATCAAAATAATTAGAGGTAAATTCAAGGATTCTGTTCCAGTATTTTTTGTCAAAATCTTTTAATATTTGAGGAAGGCTACCTAACGAAGGATCTTCGTTGATCTCGGCGAAAATTCGAGAAGAGATTAGCTTAATTTTCTGAATTGTATCTTGTAATACTTCAACCGTTCCCGAACTAGTGATTAAAAATTCCTCAAACGCTAAATCTTGGTCTTCCAAATTAAGAAATTGATTACTCTTCTTCTTATAAAATACAAATTTACTTCCATTTACCAGTTCAGAAATATTTTCACGGGCGTTTAATATGCATCGTATGCTTTC
>JANBVM010000036.1 GCA_024239015.1 Patescibacteria group bacterium
AAGAAAGAAAGGGTATTGAAACAAAAAAAGATCAAATGACAAAAAAGAAATACTGGGTAACCTAACAGGGCATAGTATAAAGGTAGTACACAGGCATCGGGAGCCTGCTGGAGACTGGGTTCAATTCCCAGTGCCCCGAAAGGGCCTGTAGTTTAATGGTAGAACAGCGCATTCGCATTGCGCAAATGGCAGTTCGATTCTGCCCAGGTCCAAAAGCACTGTAAGAATCTAAAAACTTGAATGTGAATATTATTACGAGCATCAGCCAGACCTAAAATGTCAGGCTAGTTTTTATTTAGAGCCAAATATATTCTTTGCAGAGCAGTTATGTTCGATAGAACGGCCAGAAATATTATCGGATAAATTATTAAAGAAAGATTAAAGACTCCAAGAACCATTGAAAGAGAAATTAAGATTATTCTTTCTGGTCTACCAAAAAGACCCTTTTTTAATTCTTGAGTCACCAGCCCCTTCTCACGAGCTGCAGCTTTTGAATAAGTTGTCATTAAAGAACCGAATAGAGCAATAAAGATCCAAATGCTAGGAGGTAAGATAAAAAAAGACAATGGTAAAAAAAGAAAGCCCAATAAAATAATTGCCTCTACGTAGCGGTCAAAAATTGTATCCAAATATGCTCCCTTTTTTGTTTCTCTTTTAGTTATTCTAGCTACTGACCCATCAACAAAATCTAAAGCTACAGCTAAAAGAAAAAAAATAAAAGCCAAAAATAAATTGAATTTAACTAAAAAATAGAAAGAAAAAACAGCAAAAAAAATAGAACTCGAAGTGTATTGATTTGGAGAAAAACCAAGTTTGGAAAAAATCTTTCCGGTTTTGGATTCAATCTGTTTAAATATTTCTCTTTTTTCAGTCAACATAAATTTTTAAAATCTAAGTTCAGGAAAATTAGATAGTTTATTTAGGAATCTTTTTAAATGGTCAATTATCTTTTCGAAAAAGTTGTATTCTTTCCCAAAGAGTTTCCCCTTTTTATCCTTCACTGCCTCTAAAACTTCTTCGATTGATAAATTGTCTCCTGGAATTTCTAAATAGACTCTGCCAACAAACTCTGGAGAATGAGAATCAGAACCCGCAGTAACCGGAAGGTCGTATTTTTCAGCAAAGTCCTGTGCTTTCTTGTTCCAGGAACTGAATGCAGCTCCGTTTAATGTTTCGATTCCGTCAATCTCTCCTAAAAATTCCTTTAAATCTCCTCTGAAAGAATGTAGAAAAGCAAAAGGATGGGCAATAATTACAGTCCCTCCCTGTCTTTTGATCTCTTTGATAGTCTCTTTTGCCGATAGTCTGTCTGGAATTATTTCTTTAATGTTTAAACCTAAAATATCTCCTTGTCTGCTTTTTATTTCGATCCCTGGTATAATCAAAATTGACTTTTCTTTAGCATACTCTTCAGCTTCAAGAGCTCCCTTTGTTTCTCGGTGGTCAGTGATGGCTAAACAATTAATACCCCTTTTGGCTGCAGCCTCAATTATGTCTTTTAATGAAGCCTTGCTATCAAAAGAATAGTGGGTGTGAGTGTGAAAATCGCATCTCATGGGATCATATTAGCATAAAAGTGTTGAAGGATAAAAAATTATGTTCCAATTTATTCTTTCTTCTTTTTATTTTTTTATACCGGCATATTTCACCAATATGACTCCTCCCGTAGCTAGGAAGACTGGTGTTTTTAAGTTTCTTAATAAACCAGTTGATTTTGGCAAGAGATTCAGAGGTGAGCGTATTTTGGGATCCCATAAGACTTGGCGGGGGGCCATTTTAGGAATCATAGTTGGAATTATAATTATTTATTTTCAAGCTTGGCTTTACCAGTTTTCTTCGATCCGAGAAATATCTTTTTTTAATTATCAAAAAATTAATATCTTGTTCTTGGGATTTCTAATTTCAGGGGGAGCAGTTTTTGGTGATTTACTTTTTGCCTTTATTAAAAGAAGGTGGGGGTTAAAGCCAGGGGCTAAATTCTTGCCCTTTGACCAAACAAACTATGTTATTGGAGCTGCCATCTTCTTGACGCCATTTTTTAAAATTGATAGTTTGGCATGGTTAATCCTTTTAATCTTAAGCTTTTTTTTACACATGATAGCTACTCGGATTGGATATTATTTAAATATTAATAGGTCTAAGTGGTAAATATAACGAAATATTTATGCACATAAAGGGGGTAGGAATGACAAAATTTGATTATTCTCAAAAGCCATGGTGGCAACATGTTTTTGAGGCAACCATGGAAGCTTTGGAAGATAGCAGAATGAAAATTTCTGAGATTGACGCTATCGTCTTAACCGATATCTCTAGCTCATCCGGTGGAGAGCATCAAACCCACAAAACTTCGCTTCTGTCTGATTTGTTTAAAACAAATGTTCCAATTATTGAGACCCCCTCTGTTTGCTCTGGGGGAGGGGTAGCTGTTTGGGTTGCTAACCGTTTGGGTTTTAAAAATATTCTGGTGCTTTCAGGGGAAAAATTAGTTGATGGTCCCAACGAGATGATATCAGATTGGATAATGTCTGCAGCTGAAAGAGTAATTGAACAAACAGAAGGGTTACTGTTTCCCGTCCAAAACGCTCTGGTTTGGCAGCAATATATAAAAAAACATCAAGCTAGTATGGATGATCTGGCTCTAATTGCTTTTAAAAATCATCAGAATGCCGTTCTAAACCCAAAAGCCTATTATTACCAACGCCCAGTTTCCTTGGAAGAAATTAAAAAGTCTCCAGTGGTAGCTTCTCCTTTTCGTCTAATGGACTGTTCTTTATCTGTGAATGGTGGAGCAGCAGTAATTCTTTCTAGCGAAAAAACCGATGTTGAAATTATCGGTTCTGGTTTTGCAACTGATTATCTCTTAACCTTTGGAAGAGAGAATATTGATCATTTCAGAGCAACTAGAATGGCTGCAAAACAGGCCTTTGAACAGGCAAAAATGAAACCTCAAGATATTAATGTCGTCGAAATTCATGACGCTTTCACGTCAGTAGAATTATTGTCTTATGAAGATTTAGGGTTTGCAGAAACTGGAAAGGGAGCGGAATTAATAAGGTCTGGCAGGGTAAGTTTAGATGGAGATTTACCGATTAATCCTTCTGGGGGGTTAAAAGCCAAGGGTCACCCTATTTCAGTCACAGGTTTAGCCCAAATATATGAAGTGGTAAACCAGCTACGGGGAAAGTGCGGCAAAAGACAAGTAAAACCTATTCCCAAAACTGGTCTCTGCCATAACATCGGAGGAACAGGCGGTAGCGTCACTGTTCACATTCTTAAGAAAACTATTTAGCTATTGATTATTAGGTAAACAATAAATATTATGGACAACGAAAAAACTATCGATAATATAGCCAAAGAAATAATGGAGCTAGCCAAGGAAAGAGGACTTCCAGTAGATCCCACACCAGATAATGTTACAAAACTTCTACTCCGCATAAATATAAAGCTAGGGGTAGCTATGGATATATGGTTTGACGGTAATTATGAACAGCTGAAAGAAGAGTTGGTTGATGTCTTAATCCAGACAATACATCTGTTGGCAGTAGTTAAAGCAGATATAGGGGATGTATATGAAAAAAAGATAGTTAAAGACTGGGGAAAGAATTTTAAAAATAAACAGTAAGCCCATAAAAACTGAGATAAGCTATTCAGTTTTAAATTTATCCAAGAGTTTTTTAAAGCTTTCTTTAATTTCAACAGAAACATTAATTAAACATATTCCTTTTCCAGGAAAGCCATAGACTACGGCAGTATTATTTTCTGAAAGTAAAACAGCTGGGATTACTAAAAGATCCTCCTCGCCTTCGACAAAGATATTTTCATTGCTATTGATAGCTTTCTTGATTATTGGCCAAACATCTGCTTGAATAGTTCCTGATGGGTTTGGACAAGACAAAGAAAAGGGTAAGACTCCTTTAAATCTCTTTCGCTTTACTTTCCCGTCAAAGATCTTAACATCAGAGAAAAGGGTGAAAGAACAATAGTCACCCACTGTAATTATCTTCTTAAATTCTTTTTCTTTAATGATTTTTTGGTATCTTGCGGCTACTTCATTCTTCTCTCCAAAAATAGGTTTTCCCCAAACTTTTTTTAACTCCGGTCGAAGTTTTGTAGGTAGGTAAAAATTTTTCATAATAAAAATATCTTAAGATAAATATGCCTTTTTATCAATGCTCCCAATGCCAAAAAAAATGGCAATATACAATTACAAAATGTCTTGATTGTTTTTCAGAGTTGGAAAAAAAAGAAGAGGGGACGATTAAGGTAATTGGTATTTCCGAGGTTAATATTCCCACGGTGCTGCATCCTGAAACACCATATTTTGTCTTGCTCTTGGAAGATGAAAACGGCAATCGCTGGGCCCATAAATCTGTTAAAGAATACGACACTGGTGATAAATTTATTTTAGAACCAGCCAAGGATAAGTCAGCTGTAGCTATCTGGCGAATAAAATATGATCTTTCAGAAGCAATAGAAAAAACTATTCATCTGATTGATGGGGTGAAAGTTAATAAGAGTTCTAGGGTTTTGATACTGCCCACCCTTCTGTCGCCAAGACATCCTCATTTAGCTGAAAACACTAGTCCTGAATTTTTAGAAAGTATAATTAATTACTTGCTTCAAAAGGGAGCAGATCCTGAAAAAATTAAAGTAGCTTCTCAAAGTTTCAATAAGTTTCCGATTGAAGCTTCAGCAAAAAAGTCTCAACTCCTGAAAGTCTGTTTCAAGAATAAAATACAGATTTTGGATTTATCTAAAACCAATTTTATTAAAAAAGAAAAAGATGGTTTAATTTTTGAAGTCTCAAATGAAGCCTTTAATAATGATTTAATAATCAATCTCCCGATTTTAAAACTTGATTCAAAGTTAAAGCTACAGGGAGCCACCCAAAATATCTTGCAATTGTTGAAAAAAGAATCTTATCTTTCTTTGCAAAATACCCACAGTTTCCAAGATCTGCTGAAAAAAATCCCGAAATATCTGCCAGAATATTTAACGTTAGCTGAAGCTAATACGATTAAAAAACAAAACAGGCATACTGTTTTTTTGGGTTTAGTTTTGGCAAGCTTTAACCCTTTTAATTTAGATAAAGTCTTTACAAAAATTACCATGACAAGAGATTTGCCAGAATACCTAAAAGATATTAGAATCGATGAAGTCCAAGTAGTCGGAAGACAAATCGATGAATTAAAATATCATGTTGAAGGAGTCTAAACTATGGAAAACAAGATAGTCTTAATTACAGGATCTTCCCAAGGAATTGGCAGAGCCATTGCTTTAAAATTGGCTTCTGAAAAGGCAAAAGTTGCACTCAATGACATCCGTTCCCAGGAAGAGAATTTGAGAAAACTAAAAGAAGAGGTTAGAAGCCTAGGAACAGAGGTCGAATATTTTTTTGCCGATGTCTCCAATTTAGATGAGATAGAGAAAATGGTTGAAAAGGTAAAAGAAAAATTCGGCAGACTAGATGTATTAGTAAACAATGCCGGCATAGCTCAAGACAAAACCTTGGCTAAAATGACCAAAAATGAGTGGCAAAAGGTAATTGATGTTAACTTAACTGGCGTATTTAACTGTACAAAAGCCAGCTTGCCTCAAATTATCCAAAACCAGGGGAAGATTATTAATATGTCCTCGGTGGTCGGCCAGAAGGGAAATTTTGGTCAGACAAACTATGCAGCAGCTAAAGCAGGAATCATTGGCTTTACTAAATCTTTAGCTAAAGAGGTAGGAAGGTTTGGGGTAACGGTAAACGCTATAGTCCCAGGCTTTATAGAAACAAGACTGACAAAAGATTTATCTCCGGAGATC
The DNA here is from genome assembly GCA_024239015.1 of Patescibacteria group bacterium. GTDB lineage: Bacteria > Patescibacteriota > Minisyncoccia > Minisyncoccales > JANBVM01 > JANBVM01. The sequence goes on from JANBVM010000036.1 coordinate 5,812, forward strand.
AAGCTAACAGTTAAAAAACTAACGGCTTTGGGCAGGCTTGGTCAACCAGAAGAGGTGGCTAATCTAGTTGCCTTTTTAGCTTCAGAACAAGCCAAGTTTATAACTGGGGCAGTAATAAACATTGATGGCGGTTTATCAATATGATGTTAGATAAAGAACAAATTAAAAAGATTATCCCCTACGATGACCCTTTTTTATGGGTAGATGAGATAGAGAGTATTAACGAAGACACCATAATTGGCCATAGGCAGACGTCCCTTGAAGACTCTTATTTTAGGGGCCATTTTGTTGATTTTCCAATAATGCCAGGGGTATTGGTTATAGAGGGAATAGCCCAAACAGGAACTATACTTTTGAGGAAGAAAATTGGAGAAGATCACAAAAACAAACATATCTTGGCCTATCAGGTTGAAAAGGCTAATTTTTATCAACCTATTTTTCCTGGTGACAAAATTGAATATAGAGTTAAGCTTTTGAATTTTGACAATTCTAAAATTGCTAGCTTTGAAGGCGAGGCGCTGGTTGGGGAAAATAAAAAATGCCAAGTAAAGTTTCTAACAGCAGTGGTGGATAAAAAGCAATTTAAGTCTTAAAAATTGGATTATGAATAAAGCAGCTTCTTTGTTTTGTAAAATCTTCCTTATTCCTATTATTGGAAAGGCTTTTATAAAAGAGACTAGGGGTTGGGAAAATGTTCCAAAGGAAAATTTTATTCTGGCTGCCAACCATCAAAGCCACTTAGATGAAATAGCCACCGGATACATCTGTGCGCCAAGAAGATTTCGCTTCATTGGCATGACAGACAAATATAAAGGCTTTACCAAATTACTTCTCTATGTTCTTTATTTTTTAGCCGGAGTTATACATTTGGACAGGGGAAGCAAGGATTCAAAGAAAAAAGCAGCCAAGGAGGCAATCGAAAGCCTAAAAGACGGGAATAGCTTAATAATCTATCCAGAAGGAACGAGGAGTAGGACAGGGAAGGTGGGTCAAGGGAAATGGGGATTGGCTAACATTTTTTTAGAAACTGGAGTACCAATTCTACCGGTAGGAATAGAAGGGACTTTTGATCTTTTACCGCCAGGAGGGAAACTTAAAATAAAAAGAATAGTTAAAATCAATATCGGAAAACCTCTTTATTTTAAAGAATACATTAATAGAGCAAAATTTCTTAAAAAGAATTCCAAAGGCTACAGACAACTACTCGTTGAGATTACTCAAAAAGCAATGCAAAGGATCATCTTTTTAAAATCAGAGCTGAGTTAATGATATGAAAATTCTCTTTGTATATCTTTATAAATTGTTCGTTTTACCAATTGCGGGTCTTCTCACTAAAAGGATAGGAGGCAAGGAAAACATTCCTCAAAAGAAAAGTTTCATTCTGGCTTCAAACCATATTAATAGTCTTGACTATTGGTTTATTGGAAATACCTTAAGAGGAAGAGCAAAAGATCTAAACTTTGTCGCAGCCATGGATGACCTCAAGACTTTTATCCAGTCAGGCCTTCTTTATTCTGTTTCTAATATCATTGCAATAAACAGAAAAAAAGAGGGGAGGGAAGGTATAATCAAAAAAATAGTTGAGAGCTTGAGAAATGAAAAAATTGTTGTTATCTTTCCAGAAGGTGATACTAATCGGAAGAAAGAACTCTTAAAGGGTAAAACCGGAGTTGCAGAAATAGCAATTAAAGCTGGGGTTCCAGTTATTCCCTTGGGGATGGGAAAGGCCAAGGGATCCTTCAGAAGAATTATAGAGATAGGCGAGCCTCTTTATTTTTCAAGAGAACAAAAATTATTAAAAGAAACAGAAGGCAATCAAAAAGAGTATCGCGTCCTTTTAAGGAAAACAACTGATCAAATTATGCAGAGGATTTCTAAGCTCTGTCAAAAACCTTACAAATACTAATCTATGGAAATAAAAAAAATATTAATTGCCAATCGAGGAGAGATTGCTTTAAGAATAATTAGAACTTGTCAGGAAATGGACATCAAAACTGTTGCCTTATGTCCTTTGAAGGGTCAAGAACAGAACTTCCTAGAGACAAGATTAGCTGATGAGTATTACTTTTTAGAAAGGGAGGGAATAGCAGGATATTTAGATAAAAAAAAGATAATTGAAATAGCTAAAAAGGCGGGGGTGGATGCCATTCATCCAGGTTATGGATTTTTGGCTGAGAATTGGAAATTTGCTAGGCTTTGCCAAAAAAACAAAATCAAATTTATCGGACCTGATTTTAAGACTCTGAAGAAATTAGAAGATAAGATTAAAGCCAAGAAAATTGCTCGAAAGGTTGGAATGCAAACTCTGCCTGCAAGTAAGGGTTCAATAAAAACAAAATTGGATTTAGTAAAATGGGTCAAAAGAATCAATCCTCCCTTTGTTTTAAAACCAAGGAGGGGTGGAGGAGGAATCGGCATTAGGGTAGTAGGAAGCAAAATTGATTTTGGCGACCTATTCTCAATGCCTTATGGAGATCAAAAACAGACCGGTCCTGCTTTCTACAATACTGATTTCTTTCTTGAAAAATATTTACCAAAAGCTAGACATATTGAGTTTCAGATTTTAGGAGACGGCAAGAAGATTCTGCACCTCGGAGATAGAGAGTGCACCATTCAAAGAAGATTCCAAAAGCTATTCGAAGAAGCTCCCTCGCCCTCTCTTAATAAAGAAACTAGAGAGAAGATGACTTCTTTGGCAATAAAGCTTACTCAGAGCTTAAAATATCAAGGGGCCGGAACGGTTGAGTTTTTAGTAGATGAGAATAATGATTTCTACTTCTTGGAGGTTAATCCCAGGCTCCAGGTAGAGCATCCGGTAACTGAAGCCATAACTGGAATTGACATAGTAGAACAACAAATCAGAATCGCTCAGGATGAAGGAATCTCCTTTTCTCAAGATGATGTTTTATTCAATGGCTGGGCAGTTGAAGCTAGGATTAATGCTGAAGATCCAAAGAATAATTTCAAGCCTGCTCCAGGAACAATCCAAGGATATCTCCCGCCTGGTGGACAAAACATTTTTTTGCATACCTTTTTACATCAAGGACAAGAAATATATCCTTACTTTGATTCTCTGTTAGCCAAAGTCATAGCTTTTGGGAAAACAAGGAAAGACGCAATCTGTAAATTAAAGAGAGCTTTGGATGAAATGTCTATTGAAGGAATTCCGACTACTATTCCTTTCTTTAAGCTTCTTTTGGAAAATGACAGTTTCTTAAGAGGAGAATTTACTACTGATTTTATCGAAAAGAGTAATATTTTGCAGAAACTATCTGTTCAGTCCATAACAGAAAAAGTTTCAGACAATGGAGAGCTGGGGAAAAAAGAGTTAGCTTCAATCATATTTCAGATATACAAGAGGCTCAAAGAGTCAGAAGAAACTTCTTCAAAACAAAGAGCTCATACCTCAAATTGGGTAATGTCAGAAAGACTTAAAATGTTTGAATAGCATGAAACTGAAACTAAAGATTAAAGGTAAAGAATATACAATTGAAATTTTAGAGCAGGGAAAGGATAAAATAAAGATAAAAGTAGAGAATGAAGAGTTTGTTTTTAAAGGTAAGGAGAAAGAAGGAGAAAAAGGACTCTTAGTCAAAACATCTCCTCCAAAAAGAGATTTTTCTCAGAAAGAAATTAAAGCCCCGATTACAGGAACTATTGCTGAGATTTTTGTAAGAGAGGGAGAATTTATAAAAAAAGGCAGAAAGGTGGTCTTGTTGTCAGCCATGAAAATGCAAAATGAAATAATTTCTGACTTCAAGGGTAAAATAAAAAAGATTTTAGTAAAAAAAGATCAAAACGTTAAAGGAGGAGATGTATTGGTTATATTAGAGTGATATGAAAATTAAAAAGTATAAAAATGTTTCTTCCACTATGGGTCTGGCAAGGGAAATGAAATTTGAACCCTGGCAAGTTTTATGGGCTGAAGAGCAAACGGCTGGATATGGTAGAAAAAAAGATTATTGGTTCTCTCCCCTAGGAGGTCTTTATTTTTCGATAATTCTACCAAAAAGTAAAATTGAAGACCTACAAACTCTTAATATTTGGGCAGCTTTTGTGGTAGCAAAAGTAATAAAAGAGAATTTTAAACTAGAGCCTTTTATTAAACTGCCTAACGATGTTTATGTCAATCAAAAAAAGATAGCTGGCGTTTTAACTGAAAATATCGTTAGCAAAGATGTTAAGTTTTCAATAATGGGAATTGGCCTGGATACCAACATTGAC
>JANBVM010000037.1 GCA_024239015.1 Patescibacteria group bacterium
TTCGTGTTTATAAGAGAGGTGCTGATTTTGAAAACGATTCTGCGAAATTTTTAATATATCCTGTATTTGAAGGAAGTCCTATTGAATTAAGAGATCTAGATAAAATGTCCCGAGTTGCATTAAGTTCACGTAAAGATTTATTAGTAGCAACTGTAGATAGATTGAGTAAACCAATTTATTACAGTGTAAAGAAATTTCAAATTTTGAACAAGGAAGAGAGAATTGAATAATGACAGATAAGTTTGTATGTGATACTTCTGTAATATTTAATGGGTTAATCCTTGATCTTATTGAAGATGGAGAACTGGGTGAGAATCCTGAGATTTTAATACCTAATGTTGTCGTTGCTGAAATCGAATATAGAACGAATATTCACAAAGAAATTGGATTTTTTGGTTTAAACGTCTTAAAAACCTTACGCGAGTTAAATAATGCTGAAAAAATATTCAATAAAAAATTTTCATAAAATAAAATGTGCAGATTAATTATAAAAAATAGGAAAGCAAACCAACAGGGAGATACCAAAAAGATATGCTTTTTCCAATAGGGAAATTCCTTTACTTTCCCAAATTCATACTATCTCCAAACCTATTTAAATATTTGGAGTAGATTGTATGTATGAAAAGCATAAATAAGAAATGTACTTATTCTAATAAATTTGTGAATAAAACCGTATACTACTATTAAGAATAAAAAAAATGAAGTTTAAACATAAATTATATTATGGAATGAAATTCAATTTAAAAAATGAAAGATAAAATTGAAGAAAATATAGATTTGAAAGAGAAAGAAGGAAAAACTAATTATACTTTCGGTTCAACCCAACATGTGTGGGGACAATATATAAATGGAACCATCAGTATCGAATAAACCCGATTCAACCCCACACGCGTGGGTGTAATATGAAAATTGAATCTCTATTTTTTTCCAAGAACGATTCAACCCCACATGCGTGGGTGTAATTTAGAAGAAATCTTGATTATATTATCAGAACTCGATTCAATCCCACATACGTGGGTGTAATTGCTTTATTAAACTCTAATTATGTCATCCCTACGATTCATCCCCACATATGTGGGTGTGACACCATTTTTATCTATAATACCTAACAGATTTTGATTCAATCCCACGATTGTGGGAGTAATTACTTCATTAAATTCTGACCACGTCAACCCTACGATTCAATCCCACGTGTGTGGGTGCAATAAAATAAATGGACACAATATTATAATCTTAATCGATTCAACCCCACGATTGTGGGAGTAATGATTTATGCCATACGACATTATTTGACCTAAACGATTCAACCCCACATGCGTGGGTATAATAGGACAGAAAGATTATTTTCATGTCTAAAATCCGATTCAACCCCACATGCGTGGGTGTAATTGTTTGCATTGCTTTAATTGTTTCCTTATATGGATTCATCCCCACATGCGTGGGTGTAATACTTCTTTTTTTAACCGAATTGGATATTCCGTTAAAATTCTTGACGATAGGATTTCTTAGTATTGTGTGATGGTTACACCCGGTTTACTATTTGTTCTTAAAATTTAAAATCGATTTTCACTAAAATACTTAAATGTTAAGAATCTGTTTTCCCTTCATTCATCCTCTTTGGTCGGTGAGTAATCCGACATTTTCTCAAATTTTCTTAATTTCACTCTTATTTTATTTATTAGAAGATAATAATAATAATATATAAATGCTCTCGTCTATATAAATTTAGAAAAGAGTGAAAACCTTATACAGTATAAATTAATAATTCTTTGAAGGTTTTGATAATTCTAGAGAGATAATTTATTCATTAAATTTTAATTATTTTTTCCTAATAGTAGTGTCAGGATTATAGAAATATCAAGACCAATCATTACGTGTTTCTGTTTTTAGGTTCATTTTTCAAAAAATCAACTATTCAATTAAGTCTTTTTTTTTAAATTGTTTAAAGGATTTAAAATAATATGAGAGATCATGGCGATAAACCTAAGTTATTTGAATATGATGAAACAGAAGATATAGTTGACGTGTTTGTTTATAGAGATCCTGATTGTCCTTATCCTTATACTATAACAAATACAAGAAGCGATAAGGACATATGGACACATCAAGGATTTCGTTTAAAAGAATTTATGATTAGATTAGAAGTATTTTTAAAAAAGAATAATTTACCTTATAAAATAGTTGAAATATGAGAGATCCCAACAGAATAAAGAGAATATTAGAAAAAATTGGAAATTACTTTTTTATTTAGATTTATATTATTTTTTAGAAGATGATAATACTATATAATTGTTTTGGATGAGATAATTTCTTCGTCATCTTCTTTATGATAAATATGAGATTCTCTACCTAAACATCTAAAAACATTTTAATTAGTAAATTCGAGATTTTATCTGAATATAGAGCAAAATTATTAATATTTATTCCAGAGAAATCTCAAAAATCAACTATTCAAAGTAGTCTTTTTTTTTAAATGGGATAGAAAATTAAGAAAATTGTTATTAAATTTCATTTAAATTAATAAAAAACTGATAAAAGGTTATGATTATAGGACTTTGGAGTGAAGAACGAGATCCCAAGAGAATACAAAGGATTCTGGAAAAGATTGGAAAGCTATGGGGGGACTCCCCAGATTTGAGATTTGGACAATTTATACAAAATGTTTTTGGATCTGCTATAAGAGATCAACCCATTTATTTTAAGGAAGATGATGAGGTTGAACAGATACTTGATTATCTACTAGGCAGAAAAAAAAGTTAAAATTAAGAAAATCAAACTTAAATGAATAAAGATATAAGTAAATTAGAAATTATATCGACAGAATCAATTCAAATATTTTCTCTTTTTAGCTTATTGTATTAAGCATGTTTAAATTTTTAGAATCTTATTTCTCTTCCAGAACTTATCCGAAATTATGCCATGATTGTGATAATCTTCTATTCTTTCATGATTTTAAAGAACGAGAAAAAGCAGGATTGAGAAACTATTTAAAAGGAAAAATTATTACAAAAAGATATAAACAATACTGTTCTACTCGCAAACTGATAAATGAATGGCATTTTATTAAATTTCACCGATGTGTTGAATGTCATGAAAAGTATAGTGATTTTTTAGATGATCTTCTAGAGACTACCGATGATCACAACTATAAAGAAATTAAACCTATAGATTTCAAGAAATCTCCTTTAAAGAGATATAAAATTAATGAATATCTCTCTGTTCGATTATATGAAAGATTTACTTATATTTATATCAAAGAAGAACGATTTTTTAGTTGTATGAGGCTTTTACTCAATATTCTTCCTAGTAAATTAAGACAAACAAGGAAAATTCAATCAATCGATGAAGCCGAAGAAGTATTATCAAATCTAGATTATGAAATTGCTCCTGAAATGGAATTTTTAGGTCATTGTAGCAATCTCCAAGTTTGGGTGGAAAATGGATATGATACTCGCTTATTACATAGAAATCTTGCTTTTCCTCTTTTAAAAGAATTGACTAAAGCAGGAGACCCGTTGGCTAAAAAAGTTTTTAAGGAAGAGGTTATAAAAAGACTGCTAAGTGGATACTTACCTGTAATAGAATTCTTAATAGAAAATAATTATGTAGATCTATTAACAATTGAAGAACTTAGTAATATCTTTGAAGATAGAAATTCAAAATTACAGAAAAATATAATATTTGATTTGAATTATAGAAGAGAGAATGGATTATCTTACTTTGTTCTGAAAGGATTTGCTACCCATGGAGTAATTGCTGCCAATGAATGGATAAATAGGGATATGTTTAATCATTTAGAAAATCAGCTTTTTCACGTAATTCACAAATTAATTAGAAATTTTCACCTTTTTGACTGTTTTAATAAAAAAATTTTAGCAAAATTATTGCTTGAGGGAGATATTAAATCTTTATTTTTATTACTAGTTCAACATAATTTCGATGTTTTACAAATTTTTTCAATTAAAGAACTTGACCATTTAATCCTAAAAAACCAGAATCTTGACTTCCAAAGCCCGTTAAAAATTTATATTTTAAGAAAACTTAAATCATACGTTTAAATCATCTTTAAATTTGTCTATATATTTTTGACTTTGCCTATAGATTCTTTTAAGAAATAATTCTGTCTCCTCTATTCCTTCAGCTTCAGGAAGTTCTATAAATGCTTCAAGTTTTTCTATTATTAATTTCAAAATAGTTTCTACTTCGTTATCTTCTTTATGATATATATGAGAATCTCTACCTAAACACCCAAAAACAGTATTTAATAAAAATTGTCCCAGTCTTTGTTGTGGGAAATAATCCCAAGCTTTTTCTAAAAGATGGCAAATATTTTTAATTCTTTTTGGATCTCTCACAATATTTTAAATTATTTAAATTAATTATTATGGGCTAAAAATTTGAATTCTATAAAAACTTGATACTACTATTAATAACAAGCTCTTTAAAATTATTTCTTCTCTTAATTCTTCAAAGTATATCCTCTAGATTGTGAACTTGCTGAATTATTAAGAATCTTCGAATATAATAACTGATAAAGCTAAAGGAGATCTCTTAATAAATCGGTCCTTAAAAACAACAATTTTTTTAAAAAAAATAATCCTTTACAGAATTTAATATGGACTCTTCCATATAATAAACAATAGATTTTTTAATTAAAGAATTTAGTATCTCCTTTTATTATAACCAACTTTTTAGTAGTTTACCATTTACTTCGATAATACCCTTATCCCTTATAAAAATTTTAAAAGGGATAACGTTTTCTAAATCTTCTTTATTCTCAATAAGAAAAATATATAGATTTGCGATATACTTCATAAAAGGATTTGGTTTTTCATTATTTCTGTAATCTTGATAGAAATTACTATTAAAAAGGTGTATAAATGATCTACAGAATTTTTCCTTCTCACTCAAATCATCATTGTGTTTATAATTAATACTTGCTACTATCTCAGAAATTGGATGTTTACTGTTAAATACATCCCATGACATATTCGGATCATAGTTAAACCATTCAAGAGTCAGTATTGAATCAATATTAAATGGTACAAAGTAAAAAATATCATAATCTGTTGAATATCTAATCGTTGGAGGGGCTTTTAAATTAAGACTAACTTCGGGTTTTTGACTCGTCTCATCAAAATCAATTTTAATAAATTTGGTTATAATTCGGCGTAAAAAATTAGATTTTGGATCTTCAAGTTGATAGGATTTAATTTCATCTGTTAGATTGAGGATAAGATTATTTTGAATTTGATATGTCCAACCGTCTGGAGTGGTAATCACTTCAATTTCTTTAATCTCTCTCAATTTTATCCATTCAATTTTCTCATCATTAATAAACGGAAATGATAATTCCATTATTATATCATTAGACAAATAACATACATCAACATGATATATTATGATTAATATCCATAAATTCTCAAAATTCTCGAATTTTTCTTGTTGGATAATATCATCCCACATTTTAAAATATGCTTCGAACGCTAAATCTCGTATTCTTCTCCATTTTGGATCACGGTCACTAATGCGGTATCCTGTTCTATTAATACTAAGTGGTGCTTGTAAATCACCTGTAACATTTAAGGTAGCAGAAGAAAAGGGATATGCGAATATATTATCTCCTCCATATTGAGGTTTTAATCTTTCTCTTCCAAATGCTCCGTAGACAATAATGCCATTAAAACAAGTCCGAAAGGCTCTATGATCAAAGCTATTAATATCCCCAATTTGATAATTATTTTTTACAATTTCAAGTTTTCCTTCATCATTTTCCATAGTTATTTTCCCTTTATCATCACACAAGAATGAAGTACGAATTTCACCATCTAAATTTGTATGAATCCCTTTATAATCAAACTTGTATGTCTTGATTTTGTCATAAGTAAGTTCTAGCTCAGTCTTAAAGTTGAAGAATCCTGGTGGTAAAGTCTTCTTAACTTCCAGATTAGGTACAGTAACCTCAATTTTAATTGGATAATCAGTTTTTATAAAATAATCATTCAAGGTTTTATTTAACCTGATCTTATCCCAATTTGAATGGTGATATACCTCTTTCTCCTTTTTATAAATCTCTATTTGTGTCCCAACCTCTTGATTCGCATCTCCTTTTGTAATAGTAATAATTTCTTGAGAACCATTTATGTTAATGACAAAGGGATCTCCAATTCCCTCTCGTGGACCAAGATCTTTACGTGTTTTAATATTAATATGATCCCCAATCATAAAACAACTAAAGAAGCCTATACCAAATTTGGCAATAACATCACATTTAATTCCCTTAGTATTAAATTTCAGTTTCCAGCGTTTGTAATCGTATGCATGATAATAGCTATCACCTGATACCAAAAGGTACTTATTAATATCATTGAAATCCATACCAATTCCTGTGTCTTTACATATTAGAGTTTCAGTTCCATCTTCTTGTAGAGTATGCTTGAATATTATTTCTAATTTTGGCTCTGCAGATTCAAAATATTGATATATCACTTTTCTTAAGGTTAAAGCATCAATTGAATTTTGAGCTAATTCACGAATGCATAAAGAAGGGTGATTATAAATTTGTAAACCCATAAAAAGATTGAGCATTTGTTCCTTATTGAGTTTTATAAAAAGCTCTTGATAAATATATCTATTATCTTTCGGTTTAATTTTTTTACGATCTATTTTTAATGGCAAATACAATTTATAATATCCAAAATCATTCGGAAAACTATTACATTTCTCTCTACATTCTACTATTTCTTTTTCAATTGTATCTAGGAATTTGTTAATTATATATTGGTAGTGTGGTTCCTCACATTCACATTGAAAAATGACATTATCATGTGAAAGACTTACACCTAAAACTGAAAGATGTTTTTTCCATTCTTCCAATGATCTTGTGGATTGAATTTTATCCAATAATTCAGGTGGTGATCGTGTTCTATCGAAATCTAAAATATCAGCTAACCTTAAAATAATACAAAGATACATAGTATTAACTTCAAAATTACTTATTAATTCATGATAACCAACCTCAATATCGTTAATGGATTCAGTATGAGAGTTACAGATTTTAGACAACATTGGTATAATTGAGACCTTATCAATAAGAAAATCCTCATTATGTTGATAATTATTTATGAGAAATTGTACAGCTCTTTCACCATGGTTCTCTCTCAAAAAGTTAACAAGATGTATTTCCTCTAATAAGGTTATATCCTTATCAACTTCTTCATTTTTTATCCCGATTTCCTCATTTCTTTCTTTTTCTTCTTGTAATTTTGCTAAATTACTCTTATTGTAGGCAAATTCAAAAAGAGACTTATTAAATTCCTTAGAAGATTTCAATTGAGTTATATCCTCCTCCTCCAAATACATTCCTATGTCATGGAAACAAGCAGATAAGATAAGAAGAAAGACCTCCAAACAATTTAGTTTTAATAATGTTTCGTTAGGTATGATCTTTCCCATTATATCAATTACATTCAAAATATGTGTCTTATCATGAAGAGTATATTCTTTAAATATGGATTGAACTTTCCCCATTAATTCTACTGCTTGGTAATAATATTTTTGTAAAATTTCAGAAAATTTCTCACTTAATCCGGATTTTAGGCAGCTAAACTTGGAATCCTTCAGCAATGAAAAAAGTGTGGTTTCCTCTAATTCATTCGAATGTGTTGATAGAGACATAATTATCACTTAGATTTCTATAAATAATAATAATAGGATATTTATCAATGATTTTATTCTTTTTTTCTTTTAATTTCATCTAAAACTTTAATATAATCAGGATAATATTTTACAACTTTAGCATAGAGATCCTTAGCTTTTATAGTTGAATTTCTTTTTAAGTATGCAAAATATAATGAGGGGTATAAATCAGGATTAAATTCATCCTCTATATAGGCAACTAAACAGAAATCTTCCAAGCTCTCCCAGTTCTCCATCAGTTTATATAGATCAACAATAAGATTATATAGTTCAGTATTTCGGGCACCAAATTCATTCCAAGCTCTTTCTGCATAGATTAAAGATTGATGAATTTGTGTTTTTTTAAAATAAATTTGTGCCTTATCTCCAAGAATTTTTCTGAAATAATCAGATAAAGATGGATTACTGAGAAGTAATCTCTCTATTTCTTCAATTAATTCTAAGGCTTTATCGAAGTCTCCAACAACATCAATATAATAATCGACAAGTATTCCTTTTATATAATGATTATAATCAAATTTCTCTCTTGACAATTCTACTAACCGCAAGAAATCATCATAACGTTTCTCCTTGTAATACATAAATATCATTACCATAAGAATTGAACCCTCACCAGGATCAGCTTTAATAAATTCTTCACCCCAATAGAAAGCTTCTTCTAAATTATTTAATTTTCCGTAGATATAATGAAGAGTTCGCATAATCTCTGACTTTCTTACGGATTCATCTGAAATATTGTTTAGCTCTGCTTCATAATCTAAAGCCATAGTTAAAAGGATTTGATTATCAGAAGGAAGATTATCCCAAGGTCGCTTATAACCTTTCCTTTCACCGAGAAGATATTTCATCATACTAGTAATAAAACTAACTAATCCGGTTTTTTGTCTAAGATCTAATTCTAATTGAGCACTTTTGATCCCATCATCTAAAATATTAATAACTTCATTATCTACATTAAAAATGAAGTTATCAAAAAGGATTTCTTGAAGCGAACCTCTTCTAGCTCGATTGACTATTTCTATCATAATTATCTCATAAAGTATTGTATTACTAGAAAGGTACCAGATATTATTATCCTCATCAAGAATATCAAAGTGATATCTTATTTTACTCCATTCTTGACAGAAATATTTTACCTCAATCTCATTAAGCTTGAATTGTATAATGAAATCCTTCTGAGAAAGTTGAACTACTGGTGGTTGTAATTTTCTCCATATATCTGATTTTGCATGTTCTATGTTAAATCTTGCCAGAAAAAACGCCAAATAGTACTTAAATTCTTCTGATGGTAATTTTAAAGTAAATTTCATTTTTTCAAAGTCAAGTAAATTTTCCATACAGTCCATCAGCATGTGATTTGGGATATTTCCAAATAGAGA
>JANBVM010000038.1 GCA_024239015.1 Patescibacteria group bacterium
TTATGCTCACGGAATTTCAGTGGGAAAGATTCTCCATTTTTCTATCCTTTTTCATGAGGGAACACATGAATTTCATACTCATACTGATTATCGCAAATTTAAGAGGAAATTAATATACCCGATGTTAAAAGATATGGGAGTTATGGGGGGTATAGTTTTTTTGCATATTTGGTCACATACTTGTATGACTTGTGGAGAGAAGGAATATTATTGTAGATGTTCTGAAGAGGAAAAGATTTTTGAGAAAAAATTAAATATTCATATTCATGTGTTAGGGTTTGGCTATTTAATGAATGTAAGAGAATTTAGGGAGAAATATTCAAATTATACATATAGAAACCATTTACCGAGAAGGAGTAATGCTTATTATACTCTTTTTTACATTTTTAGTAAAATTGCTCTCTGGAAGGGTGCCAAAGGAATCAAAAATAGTTATACTTATTTTGGTTACTTGCATCAAAGTAAGTTTAAAATAGCAGAAAAGCATAAGACACAATTAACAGATAATTGTCCTTCTTGTAAAACCCCTCGTTATATTAGCAAAATAGAAAACGAGAAATTAGAGCATAAGGTTTATTGGAACACAAAGGTAGTGCATAGAAAGTATAAAATTGTAGATATTAATATGCTTAAAGATGTGGTAAATGAATTATATAAGGGAAGAGAAAAGAAAATAGTTAGAAGGTAGAAGGTAGAAGTTAGTAATTTAGAAGTTATGATCCGGGAAACAGATAAAGTTCAGAAGATAACAAAATTTAGAGGTTTGTTACGAGAAAGTAGAAAGAATTAGAAAGAGATACAAGCAAGACTTCTAAAATTAAATGTAGGCTAAGTGAAATAAAACGAGAATCATCTTTTTTTGAGAAATATACTATAACTCCATTGACAGTTGAGATTTGTTGTGAGGATTGTGGTATTTATGGTAGTTTTTAAGTATTATAATAAATACTATAGAAAGTGAGTTATCATTAAACAACTATATTATGCCCATTTAGTAAAGATTTATAACACAGAGCGAGAACGAGAAGAATTTTATTACCTAACAAAGATTTTTGGCAGATATTATAAAATAATTAACCCAAACGGAGATATTAAGTGGAATGAAATAGATAAAATGATACCCTATTTACAAGCAGTTAGAGAATCAGACTTACTTATTTTTTCTACCAATAATAATATTGTTGGAAAGGGAGTATATCAGGAAGTAAAAACAGCACTACAATACAAAATTCCGTTATATGTTCTTAAGAGACAAAATAGAACATTTGCATTCTATGGACTCGAATCGATTAAAATCATAAACGAAAGGAATTGGACTAATTATGCAGAGGTAGAATTAGCTTTAATGTATTAGAAAATCTAATCTATATTACGATTTAAATTATTACACTCATGTATTTTTAATTAGAACACCTTCCAAAAAGGAGAGCGATGAATTATGTTTGATCAGCTAAATTTAACCCTAGAACATTTCTCATAAAAGGTCACATTAAAACAAAAATCGTAGTTTAAATGTAAGAAATTAGAAGTAAGAGTGATGTTGTGGTTTGAATCAATTTTATGCATTACTCTTTTTGTAATATCTCTTTTAATATATTTTAGAAGGATAAGGACGTTCAGAAATACAATTATACGAGAGCAAGCGAAGAAATATGATAAAAGGCTTAAGGTTGTGTTTTTATTATTGATTTTGATGATTATAATTTATTATATTCTGAATATTGACTTTTATCTCGAAAAGAAGTATATGGAACATGAGGTATTGTTAGTTATAATAGCAGTAAATCAATTTTTTTTATGGTTTTCGTTTATCGTTATCGGTAAATCATCTAAGTATCTTAGAAATGAAGTGTTGATAAAACTCTATCATCCCTCAAAAAAGGAAGCAAAAGCGGGTGAGATAAAAGCGGGTAATATTTTGTACGGAAATAAAGTAAAGTATCCTTATTATATTAAACTACAAGACCTTCAACGGCACATGTTTATTACGGGAATAACAGGAAGTGGGAAATCTAATTTTTTGCAAAATTTTTTAATAGATTATAAGAAGAAATATGATACCCCTATTCTACTTGCAGAATTTAAGGGAGAATATCATTACTTGCAAAAATTCATTCCTGATTTACTTATACTTATAGTTGGCAAGAATTTTTCTATTAACATATTTGATCCCGAAACTGCAAATGCTGAAGTTCATTCAGAGAGGATTTTTCAGATTTTTAGATCGGGCGGACTTTTTGAGGGTGTTGAATATAGTCCTCAAATGGAAAGAGTTTTTGTAGATATATTAAATCGAGTTTGTAAAGATCCGGAAAAGCGTTCGTGGGATAAATTTTATGAGGAAGCTAAGGGTTATCTAAAAGATATTTTGGTGAAAACGGGTGGAGATCCGACATATAAAAATAGCGTTTCTGCTGTTACTAATAGGATTAGAAGGTATTCACTCGGAACTTTAAAGCATAGCTTTGAGAGGAAATCTGGAATCGAAGTAAGGGAAATTTTTGAGAATGATGTACTATTGGATCTTTCAGGGATTATAAAGATTGGGGGAGAAAAAGAGGATGATTTATTTTTTCTCAACATGATACTGAAGTATTTATGGGATAAGAATATTCAAGAAGGGAGTAGAGAATATAGTGGAATTAAGCATATTACTATTATTGAAGATGCCCAATATTTTGCGGGGCAGAACACCACAAAGAAGTCTACTATTTCAAGTTATATTGAAGACATCGCACTGTTATTAAGGGGAACTGGTGAATGTTTGATTTCACTTGCAACACGTCCCGCAATTTCACCAGAAATTCTTGCAAATTGCGGAATTTTTGTAAGTTTTCAAAATCACATGCAGAAGGATTATTTACAAGATTTGCTCAATTTTGATGATCGGTCGAGAAAATTTCTGGGTATGTTAGCTGTTGGCAAGTGTATGATTCGTGTAAATTCGATTGGTACACCTTTTCTTATGGAAACTCCATTAATAGAAAGAGAATGGCTAAGTATGAAGACTATAACCGAGAATAATACAAGAGTAATAGAAGAGATTAACAGAAAAAAGCAATTGAATGTTACGTCTGATACTCTTTTTACTGTTAATGAGAGTATTATTTTTTGCAGTTATTGTGGAAGTGAAATAAAGCAAAATGGGGAGCATTGTGAAGCATGTTATAACAAAAGCAAAGGAATTACTTAAAAAGAGGAGATATGGTAGAATTGGGAATTAAAGAATTGTTACACAAATTAAAGATGGTAGTAGGTACTAAAAAAACAAAATCTACAAATTCGAGTTTTATTATTCCAACTAATACTGAGATAGATAGGGATTTTGTAATCTCAAAAAATACTGAGAAAGAGCCTAATTATAATTATAATAATTGTAACTTTGAGAGTTATAAGGAAATGATTGATTACAAGAATCTAAAAAACTACATAGATTCTCTATATGAAAAACAAGAAGCAGAGAAAGAAAATAAAAAAGCAAGATAGAATGACTGAAAAAAAAGGAATATGATAAGAAGTTTTTGAGGTAAAAATGAAATGTTAATTCAGTTACCGAATGTGTTAGAAGGTCTTATAGACGGATTAATGAATTTTTGCGTTATTTTTAATGAATTCATGGAAGTACTTTTTCCACTATTAAAATACGGTTTGATAATTATATTGTTTGGAGTAGGTTATTTGACTATTCGTATGTATAGAGGTATTAACAAAGGTTCAAAGCATATGGAAACTGATATGAACGGAGAGAAGAAACCACTAAAAAATAGGTTAAGAGAACCTCATATGATTTTAGGAATACTCTATTTAGCGTTAGGTTTTGGAATATTATTGGGCTGGGCAACCCAAGTGTTTATAATCGTTCTTGATCCAATACCAGATGCATTTATTTTTAGATTTATCAATTTTTCGGGCTGGATACCAGCAGAAGAATTGGGGAGAATTCAAAATCCCAGTTTGGCAATTTACCCTTATGAGATAACCATCTATTATGGAGTAAGTTTTTTTTCTTTCCTTGGTTTTACTTCATTGATATTGGGAATGAGGTTTATGATATTATATGCGAATAAAAGCCATACTACAAGTTTGAAAATGTTTATAACAGGATTAATTGATTGTGTTTTTATGGGTTTCACAACTTTTATGCCACTGTTTTTATGATTTTAAAGAGGAGATACATAAAAAAGGGAAATAGTTTTGAGGGAGAAAAAAAATAATGAGAAAAGAAATAGTAAATGTGAACCTTAAGATAATATTAGTAGTTCTTTGTTTTGTTACCTTATTAGTTGAAGTTATGATAAAACACTCTTTATTGATTGGTCTTTTGTGGAGTATTTTAGTTATTTTTGGGGCTGTAGTTTTAGTTATGGAAATTAAGGGTTTGAATAACAAACGAAATTAATTATTATGTAGATATCAGAAATTCTATGTATCTTTTTTAACCTAACTGATATTTTTTTTTATATTACTACTCTTAGAAAAGGTTTTTAGAGTGATTTAAGCCAAATCTTAAGATAAGTGATATTGAAAAATTATACCACATTATTTTTCATTTAAATATATACACATAAATTTAAAAATGTGTGGTGAATAAAGGTTATATGGCAAATAAAAAAAAAAAACGTTTGAGGAAAATATAGATGACGAATTTCAATAAAATGATGAAATGTATCATAAGAAACTATTGAAAGAAAGTAAGTTACGCAATTTTTGTTGAAAATTATGGCAAATAAAAAAAAAAAAACGATTGAAGAAATTTTAGAAGATAAATTCCAAAAAAATGATGAAATATATGATGATGATATATTAAGAGAAAATACGGTACCTATGTATCACCTAATAAGACAAATAGCAAATAAGGAAATTATTGTCCCTCGAATGCAAAGAAAAAGCGTTTGGATGCCAAGTAAAATGAAACTTTTAATGCGTTCTGTATTTAAAGGAATTCCTTTTGGAGGTTTTACAATGTGGGAACTACCAAATACAAATCAAAATATAAATCCATATCGTACAATAATTAAATCAGAAAAAAAAATACCTCCAATAATTAATTTTGTTTTAGATGGTCTACAGAGGTGCTCAACCTTTTGTGCTGTGTTTTCAAAGGAAAAGATTGTTATTCATGAAAAATTTCAAGATTTAGACTTATATTACAATTTAGTTACTGATAAATTTATGTTCAAAAACGAGATTAAAAAGTTGAATAATAACTGGATAAATTTGAAAGAAACCTATAATCCTTCAAGAAAAAATGCTGAGGAAAAAGAAAACTTTATGAAAAAGTATAAACCTAAACTTGATCAATTAGGTCTTGATTATTTAGAGACATATGATGAGATTAAAAAAAGAATTGATAAATTATTTGGGATGGTAAATAAAGAATTAAAAATTTCTACCTGTACAGTAGACAATTCTAATTTAGCCACGGATCTCTTAATCTATTTAAACATGGGAGTACAATATTCATTTTTAAGCATACTATATTCCATAATATCTAATCAAGATAGTAAGAGCTATCAATCAATCGAAAATTTTACTGAATATTCAAAAAAAAAGTTAGGTTCTAAATATTTTAATCGTAATGACGTCTTAAATTTGATGGTCCATCTATTGTATCCCGGAAAATATTATGTTGGGAAATTATCCTTGTCACCAAAAAATTTAATGGGAAGAGTTATTGAAAATGCAAGTAAAGTAATTAGCAAAATAACGAATAAAAGGAACTTTTCACAATTTTCAGACAAGCTAAACGATGCAATAATAAATCTTCTTCCTCTGGAAGATGATGATGATGCATTTCAAAATATATTTATTATCAATGACTTTAGATCGAAAAGTGCTGTTTATTATTGTTATTGTATGTATTTGTTCTGTTATAAGGACGCTAAAGATGCTGAAAAAGAGGAATTTTATCAATTTCTTGGAAAATATTTTATTTGTAATATAATTCTTGAACGATTTAGGAATAGAGAAAAGGTACTCATGCTTGATTTAAGATATCTTAATAAAAATTCTGGAGATTATAATTTACTTGCAAAAAAGATAAGTAATAATTTAACTGAGCAATTTTGGAAGGAAGAATTACCTCAAAAGTTGCTAAAAAAAAGATCTCGTCTCTCAGATATTTCATTAGTTTACCTGCTAGCCTTAATCCAAGAACGTGTTTTTGCTTCACCTAAAATAAAAGTAAAAAATTGGTTAACTAAACAGATGAATGGGGAAATTAATGAGTCGATAAAGGCACAAGTAGGATGGCTTAAAATTTTTCATAGTGAATTATTAAATAAGTATTGTGAAGAGGTTTCTCCTAATTCAATATTGAATAGTATTTTGATTGCTTTCCCTGATAAATTGAAAGGAAAATTAATAAGGAATCGACAACCTTGGGGTTGGTTAAAACTATTACTAGAAAATTATAAAGGTATTGAATCTACATATGCAAACAGTTTTTTTGAACCACTTGATTTTCCAAGGATATATCCTGAAGAAATGAGAGTTTCTGAAGATAAATTTAAAGAAAAAAAAATGATGGGTTACTTTACAGATTTTTTCGAGATGAGAGCTAGAAAAATGTCAAGACGAATCCAAGAAACTTTTTTTCCGAAAAAGTGATAATGATATAAAAATGGAAAAGAATGAATTAGAGTTGTATTTATTACGAAAATACAATTCTATGGATAATTTATGTGAGCTGAAAAGAAATAGCTATGAAGAATATTCAAAAAAATGGGTTTGGTGGATTCATCCAAAAAATCTTGAATTTGTTATTAGCGTAGTTGGGTCTCTTGCAAGTGATAAGCCTTATTACATAGATGTTCCAAGATATTTAAATGAAACGAAGAAATGGCTAAGATATTTAAAAAAAAATCCCTATTATCAAAATATTTTTTTGCATAAATCTTATTACCAGATTTTCGATTATTTAAGCAAATGTGATTCTCTTACATTTCTATCAATGTATAATGATTTTAATCAGAATATGGGGAATCCTGACGAGAAATCTCGGAAAGCATGGATAATTCTACATCATGATTACCTTCCAAAAACGTCACATGGCTTTAATAAAGATAATGTAATTCTTGATTATAATTGGAGGTTATCTCACCAAGGAAATCTTTCAAAATACTGGGGAATCATACGGTTTGATCTGAAACCATTAATGCGTAATTCTTGGTTAAATAATAGAAATGATGTTGGCAAATCAAGTGGATATGAAGTAATTATGAAGAAAAAATTATTGTATGATCTTTTAGATAACTTACCACCTCTCTATCAGATTGTTTGTCTTTTTTTAGCACACACTGGTTTAAGAATTTCTGATGCATTAAGTTGTTTAGTATCTAGATGGGAAGATTTACAATATTTTTCATATAATGATAAAGGAAGGTATTATATACCTGAAGTTGAAACCAAAAAAAAACATAGACAGATTCACCATATCTTTATTTCTGAAGAAACAATGCTACTTTTGGACTATTATGTACCAGAAAACTGTCAAAACAAATTAGAGTTTCTATTAAAAAAAACAAATTCATATTTTCCAGACAATGAAAGACAAATTGATTTTCTCAGATCAAGATTTAATAAATATTTAAAGAAGTCTTTTGAGAAAGTAAAAAATAAACACCTATATATTAAACCATATCAGGTTATCAGATCACATCTATTAAGGAAATATTATATAACTAAAACAAGTCACGTTAAGCAAGAAGTTGGAGAAGAATATTTGCAATATCTCGCTGGTCATAAACCATTAAATCCTTTATTCACAATTTATAATCAAGATTTAAGAATTGTTGAATTAAATTTGATAAAATTCATAGACTTTATTGAACCTTCTGTTATGGTTGGATTCTCTCGAAAAAAAATCGAAATTTTATCGAAAAGAAAATCAGAAATTAAAAAATTATTTAAATTACATTTTAAGAAATATATGAAAGATAAGATTGAAAAAGATTATTTTTCGTTTATCGATATTTTAGAGTTCTTTCTTAAATATAAGTTTCATATTTCTTCAGAAGAGACAACCCATTTAATCTATGAAATGATTGAAAAAGACTATATTCAAAGATTTGGTTCATATTTTTCATTTAATTCTGAAAGTAAAATTAATGGCATTGAAAAGCAGGAAATATTTTACATAAGAAATAAATATTCGAAAGGAGAAGAAGAGGGAATATCGTTTTTTGAGTTAAACGATATAATATTAGAGAATAGTCTTAATAAAAATAGAAAAGATATATTTACTCTTCTTAAAAAATTATTGGAAATAACTGTACTTTTTATAATTGATGATAGGTTTTATTTGAATTAAGGGGAGGATTTATTGAAAAATGGAACAATGGACACGATTATTTTTTCTTTTTTAAGTAGAAAGGAAGAATTTATTCAATTTCTACCTGAAAAAAATAAGAAGTTATTTAATTTTCTTAATATATTAGATTTCTTACAGAAATTTGAGTTACCTCCTTTAGAACAGGCTGATTTTTATAAAATCATATTAAAAATGTTGGAAAGCAAATATATTGCAGAAAAGGATGGTTACTTTGTATTTGTTTCTAAAAATATAGATGCCTATTTGTTAAACGTCTCTTCAAGCTTGAAAAACAAGATTTTGAATGAAAAAAAGAAAAAAAAAAAAAAAGCTGAGAGCCCAGTTAAAAAACTAAAAGAACAAGCATTAGCAATATTGAACGATAAAGCAAGCAAATTCCCTTTCATAGATTCAGAAGTTATTGATAAATCTAAAGAATTAATAATGGGCTATGTTAAGGGAGGAAGTTCTCCGGGAATCGTTGCATATGTAGCTTTTTTTCAAGCAAATAGGATTTTAAACAAAAGTTA
>JANBVM010000039.1 GCA_024239015.1 Patescibacteria group bacterium
CCTTCGTTGTTTTCTTCTCACCCCTCACTTCTTTTAACAGCTTTAGTGCTTTTATTGTGGCTTTGGCATTGTTTAATTTATTACTCGTAGATCCCAAAACCTTGGAGGAAATATCTTTTATGCCAGCTAGGATACATATGATTCTTACTGTTCCTCCGGCCACTAAACCCCTTCCTTTTCTTTGGGGCTTTAAGAGAATTCTAGCTGAGCTGAATTTGGCCTTAATTTCATGAGGAATTGTACCATCTTTCATTGATACCTTAATCAGATTCCTTTTAGCCAATCTAGTTGCTTTTTCAATAGCTTTGGCAACGTCAAGACCAGAAGCTGCTGCTACTCCCACTCTTCCCTTCTTATCTCCTACTACCATCACTGCCCTGAATCTAAGTTTTTTACCTCCAGCTCTAGTATGAGAAACTCTGGCCAAATCCAAAAGCTTGGATTCAAACTCATCATCTTTTCTAATATTCCTATTTGATCTTCTATATGTTCTGTTTTGCATTTTCTTTTAAATCTTTAATCCTTCTTTACGGGCACCTTCAGCTAAAGCTTTTACCCTTCCATGATATTTATATCCTCCCCGGTCAAAAACAACTTCATTAATCTTCAGTTCTTTGGCTTTTTTGGCAATCAATCTCCCAACCCCATAAGCTAAGACTGATTTTCCTGAAAGCTCTTTTTCCTCTGCAACTTTCTTTTTGCTTTCTGTTTTTTGTTTCTTGCCTTTTGTTATTTTCAACTTTACATCAGCAGCTGAAGCCAGGGTTTTACTCTTTTCATCGTCAATTAACTGGGCATAAATATGCTTGCTAGAACGAAAAACGCAAAGTCGAGGTCTTTTAGCTGTACCAAAAACCTTACCCCGTACTCTCTTATGTCGTATATATCTTTTTTTTCTTCTTTTTTTTGCTTCCATGAAATTACTTTATTCTCCAGCTGTAGCTGCCTTCTTGCCTGCTTTTCTTCTGACTATTTCATCTACGTATCTAATTCCTTTGCCCTTGTAGGGCTCGGGCGGCCTCACTTTCCTTATTCTGGCAGCTGTCTGACCGACTAATTCCTTATCAATTCCTGAGACAGTAATTAGGTTTTTTTCAGCTGTAATCTTAATACTTTCTGGGGTTTTTATTTTAACCAGATGGGTAAAGCCTACCTTTAGAACCAACTCATCCCCTTCGATATCGGCCTTATATCCCAGACCGTGAATTTCTAATTTCTTTTCGTAACCTTCTGCCACTCCTTTTACCATATTATTTATTAGGGCTCGGGTTAAACCCCAAAAAGCTTTGGTTTTTCTAGTTTCAATCTTTGGCGAGATTAAAATCTCCCTCTCTTTTAGTTCAATTTTGATTTCGGGCCTGATTTCTCTAGAAAGCTCACCCTTGGGACCTTTTACTATTACTTTCCGGCCTTCTACCCTTACCTCCACGCCTTCTGGTAATTCAATCGGCTTTTTCCCTATACGGGACATGATTTTTGTTTCTTGTGTTACCATATTTCGCATATTACTTCTCCTCCCATATTTTGTCTTCTGGCTTTCTTGTTGGTCATCAAGCCTTTTGATGTGGAAATAATGCTAATTCCGTAACCGCTCCTTACAGGCCTGATTTCTTTTGAACTGATATAAATTCTCTGGCCGGGTTTAGAAACCTTTCTTAGTCCAGATATTACAGCTGTCTTGTCTTCGTATTTTAAATCAATTTCTATAAACTTTTTTATCTTTTTGCCCTTCCTTTCAGCCTTATTAATAAAGCCTTCTTTTTCTAAAATTTTAGCAATCTCAAATTTCAACTTAGAAAAGGGAACCTTGACTGTTTCTTTAGAAACAGATTGGGCATTCCTGATTGATGTTAACATGTCGGCTATTGGATCCATGGTGTTATTAAAAAATTTACCAACTACTTTTTCTTACTCCTGGTATTTGACCTTTATTTGCCAATTCCCTAAAACAAATTCTACATAGCGCGAACTTCCTAATATATCCCCTTTTCCTTCCACACTTAAAACACCTTCTAACAATTCTAGTTTTAAATTTCGGCTTCTTTTTTGATTTAGCTATTTGTGAAGTTTTAGGCATGATTTGAATTATTAATATTTCAATCCTTTTTTATTGGGAATCCCGTTAATCTTAATAGTTCCAACCCTTCTTCTTTCTTTTTAGCAGTAGTCACTATGGTTATTTCAAAACTAAATATTCTTTTTATTTCTTCGGGTAAAATCTCTGGGAATGAAATATGTTCTTTAATAGCAATTGTCAGATTACCATTCTTATCAAAAGACTCAGGCTTTATTCCTGTAAAATCTCTAGATCGAGGGAGAGCAACATGAATTAATCTTTCCAAAAAATTAAACATCCTTTTTCTTCTCAAGGTAATCATAGCTCCAATTGGGACGCCTTGACGAATTTTAAAACCAGATATTGATTTTCTAGCTTTGGTTAAAACAGACTGTTGCCCAGTAATTAAGGCTAGGTCATTTAGGGTAGTGCCTAATACCTTTTTCCTTTCACCAGAAGTTTTCCCCGCAACTAATCTCCCAAAACCTACGTTGACCACAACTTTCTCAATCTTGGGTACTGCCATGTTATTCTTGTAATTAAATTTCTCCTTCATTAAAGGAATAATTTCTTTTTTGTATTTTTCCTTAATACTTGTCATGTTTCTTTACCGCATTTTTTACAAACAAGATATTTTTTTTCATTTACAGTTTTGTAGCTTGTCCTTGTTGTTTTTCCGCACTTGGAGCAGATTAATTTTACATTAGAAACATCGATCGGAGCTGGCATTTCAATAATTTGGCCCTTTTCCCCCTTTTTTTTAGGTTTCTGATGCCTTTTGATTAAGTTTACCCCCTCAATCATAACTCTTCTCTCTTTTGGGAAAGCCCGTAAAATCTTACCTTTCTTACCACGATCCTTGCCGGAAATAATTAAAACTGTATTGCCTTTTTTTATCTTCATCTTAATTAAACTATTTCTTTAGCTAAAGCCGCTACTTTTTCAAAACCTTTTTCTTTTATTTCTCTAGCTATTGGGCCAAAAATCCTTCCCCCTTTTGGTTTTTTCGTCTTTTCATCTAAAATAACACAAGCGTTGTCGTCAAACCTAACGTAAGAGCCATCTGGCCTGCGATATTCCTTTCTCTGCCTTACAATCAATGCCCTTGTCACATCATGTTTCTTTACCTCTCTCCTTGGTTCGGCTACTTTTACTACCCCAACAATAACGCTGCCAATTCGACCGTACCGTTTGCCGCTCCCTCCTAAAACGTGAATACACTGAAGTATTTTTGCTCCAGAATTATCAGCTACTTTTAACATTGTTCTTAGTTGAATCATATTTTACTGTATTTTACCTACGGCCCTCCACCTCTTATCTTTACTAATCGGCCGACATTCCTCAATTATAACTTTATCTCCTATTTTATATTCTCCTTTTTCATCATGGGCTTTATATTTCTTGTTAACCTTGTATCTTCTTTTATACTTTTTATGCTCCTTTATTCTTTCAACCTTAACAACAATGGTCTTTTGCATTTTATCCGAAACAACTATACCTTTTAATCTTTTTTTAGACATACCTTGTTAGTTTCTATTTCTTTAATATGGTTAATATTCTGGCAATATCCTTTTTTATCTTACGAACCTCTCTAACATTCTTTACTTTGCCAGTTGCCAATTCAAAACGCAAAGCCCTTAATCTTTCTTCTTTTTCGAATAAAAACTTTTTTAGACTTAGCTTTGATTTATTTTGTAATTCAGATATCTCCATAAAAACTGTATTATTTCTTAATAAACTTGGTTTTGACTGATAATTTATCTGAGGCCGTTCTCAAGGCTTTTTTAGCTATATCTTCTCCTATTCCTTCTAGCTCGAAAATGATTCTTCCTGGCTTTATAGGATAGACGTAGTGAGAAACAGATCCTTTGCCCCCACCCATTGAAAATTCTACTCCTTTTGACGTTATTGGTTTATCAGGGAAAATTCTAATCCAGAGCTTCCCTCCTTTCTTCAAGTGTCTAATGACAGCCCTTCTGGCAGCCTCAATTTGGCGGGCCGTAATCCAGCGAGCCTCTAGAGACTTTAAACCATAAGAACCAAAAGCCAGGGTAGTTGCCCTAGATGAAACACCTTTGGACCTTCCTTTAAACTTTCTCTTATATTTAACTTTTCTGGGCATTAATATAGCCATAGTATTTGAAGTTTAGGTTTCAGTTTCAGATTCAGGCTCTGATTCAAATTTATCTCCTTTATATATCCAAACCTTTATACCAACTGTTCCATAGGTACAAAAAGCTGTATTCTGGGAATAATCAATATCAGCTCTGATGGTCTGCCTTGGGAGGCGGCCTCCCTTTAGCCATTCTTTCCTTGAAATTTCAATTCCGTTTAACCTGCCAGATACTTCAACTCTTGCTCCTTTGACACCTTTTTGACTCATAACTTTATCTAAAGCTCTCTTTAAAACCCTTCGATAGCCTGTTCTCCTCTCAATTTGACCAACCATCCATTGCGCAACCAAAGAAGCTGAGAACCAAGGGTTTTTAACTTCTCTAATCTCAACTTTCAGTTCTAAATCTCCTTTTAGAATCTTTTTTTTCAATTCCTTTCTTAAAGCCTCAACTCCTTCTCCGCCCCGACCAATAATTAAACCTGGTCTGGATGTAAAGATTATAATACTTATCCTGTTCGGAGACCTTTCAGTTTCAATATCAGCTACTCCTAGTTTACCAATTTTAGCATCGAGGAATTCCCTGATTCTAAAATCCTCCTCTAAAAATGAGGCAAATTTTCTTTCATAGAATCCTCTCGAACTCCAATCTTCAGTACGTCTTATTCTAAATATTTTAGGGTGGACTCTGTGAGACATAATTAAAATGCTTTTCTTCTAAAAAATTTCATTCCTCTTCCCGTTTTTGCCTTTAGCTTTTCTATCCCTTTCTTTTTCTCTATTATCTTGGTTTCTTTTTTAATAATCTCTTCTTCCCTTTCTTCTTCCTTTTCTACTTTTTCAACCTTTAATTTTTTCTTCTTAACAACTGCTTTTTTCTTTATCTTTTTTTTAGCCTTTTTTTCAATTTCATCAAGAACAATTGTTATATGGGAAGTTTTTTTGTGAATAACGTCAGCCCTTCCCCTAGCCCTGGGAAGATATCTTTTAAGTTTTGGGCCTTCGTCAACTAAAATTTCTGAAATATATAGGTTCTTTTCATCTACTTCTAATTTATTCCGGGTATTGGCTATTGCTTGTTTTAAAAGTTTTAAAATAGGGAAAGCAGCTTTCTTTCTGGTGAAATCTAAGATGACTTGAGCTCTTTCAACTTTTTCCCCTCGGAGCAAATCAGTTACAAGCCTTACTTTCCTGGGAGCTATTCGAAGATATTTTAGCTTGGCTCTTGAAATCATGAATTTAG
Source organism: Patescibacteria group bacterium (assembly GCA_024239015.1). GTDB lineage: Bacteria > Patescibacteriota > Minisyncoccia > Minisyncoccales > JANBVM01 > JANBVM01. The sequence goes on from JANBVM010000039.1 coordinate 5,413, forward strand.
CTTTTTGACTAACATTATTTTTTATCTTTATTTAGTAGTTGCTTTTTTTTCTAATTCTTTCTGTATTCTTCCACCATGACGATAAAATTTTGTACTAGGAGAGAATTCGCCCAGTTTGTGTCCAATCATTGCTTCTCTAATTTTTACTGAAATAAACTCCTTGCCATTATGGACCAAAAAAGTGTATCCGATCATTTCAGGAGAAATAGTAGACCTCCTAGACCAGGTCTTTATAGGTTGACTCTTATCACCTCTTAATCTTTCGATTTTTACCATTAATTTAGGGTCAATATATGGGCCTTTTTTAAGACTTCTTGCCATGCTACTTTTTCTTTCTTCTTTTAATTATTAACTTATCTGTCCATTTCTTTCTCCTGGTTCTAACGCCAAAGGCTATCTTTCCCCATGGAGTTTTAGGATGCTTCATGCCAATCGGACTCTTGCCTGTTCCTCCACCATGAGGGTGGTCTGGCGGATTCATAACAGTTCCTCTAACAGTAGGTCGCCAACCTCTTAATCTTTTTGTTCCGGCTTTGCCGATCTTCTCAAATCTTTTTTCTGGATGAGAAACCTGTCCCACAGATGCAAAGCATTCTTTAAAAACCTTCCTGACTTCTCCAGAGGGCATATTCAAATGAGCGTATTTACCTTCGTGAGCCAAGATCTTAGCTGATGTTCCGGCTGATCTTACCACTTTCCCTCCCCGACCTTGTTCTAATTCGATATTATGGACTTCTGTTCCTACCGGGATATTTTCCAACCTGGCCCTATTCCCTATTTTAATCTCAGCTTTTTCAGAACAGATAACCTCATCTTCAACTTTTAACTTAAAAGGGGCCAAAACATATCTTTTTGTACCATCTTGATATTCAATTAAAGCTAAAAAGGCAGTCCTATTTGGATCATACTCAAGAGCTATTACTTTCCCTTTAATGTCTAGTTTTTCTTGGCCAAAATCTACAATCCGATAAAGTCTCTTTACTCCTCCTCCACGGTGACGAACAGTAATCCTTCCAGAACTTCCCCTGCCGCTATTTTTTTTCAAATATAAAAGCAATCCCTTCTCTGGTTTTTTCTTGGATAATATTTTCCTACTTTTTCGTTTTAATTGTGTTTTGACCATAATATTAACTTGGTATAATCTCAATCTTCTGTCCCTTTTTTATTTTTATAATCGCCTTCTTGTATCCCTTTTTCCATCCTAGATTTTTACCAACTCTCCTTCGTTTTTTGGGAACATTGATTATTTTAACATCCAAAACTTTTACATTGTACAGTTCTTCAATGTCTTTTCTTATCTCAACCTTATTAGTCCTTGGATAAACTTTAAAAACATACTGATTCTTCTCTGCTAAATAGGTTGCTTTTTCTGTAATATGCGGAGCTTTTAAAGCGCGGAAGGTAGTTCCAAAAGATTTTTTTGCCTTCTTGGAAATTTCAGCTTTTACTTCCCCAGCCTCTTTTTGTATCTTAGCAGGTTTTTTGACTTCTTTTTTTTCTATCTTGTCCTCTACGGTTTTAGCTGCAGGGATGCTTTTTTTTCTTTTAAAAATGTCTCTTAAAGCCATATTTCTTATTCAAGTTAATTACTTTTTAAAAATGTCTCTTTTATCACTTTAATACTTTCTTTTGGCATGATCAGATATTTAAAAGTTAATATGTCCAAGCAATTCAAATCTTTAGCCTGAATAGTATTTGTCTTGGGAATGTTTCTTGTAGCCAGAATTACTTTTTTATCTATTTTAGGTAAAGCAAGCAAGCTACTTCCCTCTTTAGAAGGAAGCTTCTCAAAAATATCTGTCATTAGTTTGGTCTTGGTTTTCTCAATATCTAATTCATTTAATAATATTAAAAATCCTTTTTTTGCTTTTTGGGATAATACCATAAACAAAGCTTTTCTTTTCATCTTTTTGGGAAACCTTTTTTTGAAAATTATCCCTTTTCTCGGTCCAAAGGTTATTCCTCCTCCTACCCAAATAGGAGACCTGATTGAACCATGCCTGGCTCTTCCTAATCCTTTTTGACGCCAAGGCTTCCTGCCCCCTCCTGATACCTCTGATCTTGTTTTCGTGTGGGCTATAACCTTTCTTTTATTGGCTCTCTGGGTTACTACTGCCTGATAAATTAGATCAAGATTAGGCTTTACTTCAAAAATCTCCTTGGGCAATAAAGTTTGTCCATTTTTTTTACCGTCTTTATTAAAAACGTCGTATTTCATGGTTTTATTTCAAAGTCCTAATTTCTAAAAGAGTTCCCTTGGCTCCAGGAACTGCTCCTCCTATCATTAACAAACTCTCTTTTGAATCAATCTTAGTTATTTTTAAGTTTTTAATAGTCATCCTTTCTGTCCCCATTCTACCTGGCATCTTTTTTCCCTTAATAACTCTAGATACAGGTGTACTGCTAACAGATCCTATAGTTCTCAAGTAATGCTTTCCCCCGTGGGTTTTCCGCCCTCCCTTAAATCCCCATCTTTTAACTCCACCCTGAAATCCTTTTCCTTTCGAGGTTCCAGAAACCTTAACAGTGTCTCCCTCTTCGAAAATTGATACCTCAAGTTTTTGTCCTACCTTGTATTTTGAAACATCTCCCTTAAACTCTCGTAGGTATTTAAAGGGTTTTTGTTTCTTGTTTTTTCCTATTTTTTTCTTCTTTATTTCTCTAAAACCAATTTGAATGGCTTCATAGCCATCTTTTTCTTTTGTCTTGATTTGCAAAACCTGACAGGGACCAGCTTCAACTATAGTAACAGGAATCTGGTTACCTTTTTCATCAAATACTTGTGACATTATTAATTTTTGGCCTAGTATAAACTTCATATTTACTACGGATATACAATAACGATTTCAAACAAAATACGGGGTACTAACCCCGCACTCTTATTATATTGGGCTAGCCTAATTTATTTTTATTTTAATAAGTTTTCAAAATAGTTATCCATAATAAAACAAAAATATAAATTCGTAGATATCTGTAACTAGTTTAGGTTATTTACATTTTTATCTCAATATCAACTCCTGAAGGTAGATTTAAGTTTCTCAGCGCA
>JANBVM010000040.1 GCA_024239015.1 Patescibacteria group bacterium
TCCCTTAACAGGAGACTATTCCTTACAGTTCCATATGGTGTTGAATCAGGAGTCTATGCTCTTGAAGTAGAAGTAGAAAACGACGACACAACTTCTAGCGAGGTTGTTCAGGTTGTTATAGACAACGCGTTCTCTGCAGGTAACTTCATTGTTTCAGGCAACAGTCTATTGATTGTTAACCCTACAAACGATGTTGTTGTTTACAGACTAGTTCCCGAGTCTACAAGTCAAGTTTCAGTTAGCCTTGACCAGAGCCTTGTTGCTGTTCCTGCCGGAGCAAGCAAGATGGTTACAGTTGATGCAAAAGCACAAACTGCTGGAACATTCACATACTCTGTTAATATTTTCGATGTTAACGGAAATCTGGTTGACTCTGTAAGCTTCACTACAAGTGAAACTGGAAGAGATGCTACAAGTCCAATAGTTGTCTTGACAATAATCCTTGCAATAATTTTTGTTGTATTGCTTGTTGTTCTGATAGTTTTGATTGGAAAGAAACCTGAAAAAGCAGAAGATTTCGGAGAAAGTTACTACTAATTTTTCTTTTTTTAACTTTCTTATTTTTTTTATTTTATTATTTTATTATTTTATTGACTAGCTGGGGGTGCGCCCTTTCTGGGAGTTAATTTTATATAACATATTTGATTCTTTGTGATAATGAGAGATTAAAATGATATTGACAAAAAAAGAAGTAATTAAAGTATCTTCCGTATATAATTTAGGAAATGTTAGAAATATTAAATACATTCTAGGGGGAATGATTAATTATAATTTTTTTCTAAAAACTAATAAAGGAAATTATATTGTGAGAAAGCTGGGCTATAAACAAGGCAGTTGGCAAATGAATAAAAAAGAACTTGAATTTGGGGTTCTTGATTATTTGAAGGAAAAGAAATTTCCATATAAGATACCTTGTTTCCTAAAAAATAAAAATGGGAATTATGTCTCTAAGATTTACGGAAATTTATTCGAAGTTTATGAAAGAATTCCTGGTAGAAAAATTGTTAATTTAAACAATAAACAGCTAAAAGAAATGGTTAAGGCATTAGCTATTTATCATAAAATAATAAAGAATTTCCATGTTAAAAAGAAATTTAGTCGGGCAGATGATAACAAATGGATGCTTGAAAAATATTCTTTCCTGAGAAAGGTTAAACCAAAAAATAAAGTAGATAAATTAATGCTTAAACATCTGGATTTTTTTGAAAATTTACTAAAAAAGTCATTGAAAATTGATATACAACAAAATGTTCTAATGACCCATTCTGATTTTAGTGCTTGGAATTTATTATGGAAAGAAGATAAATTGGTGGGTATTCTTGATTTCGAGAATCTTTCTTATAGACCCAGAGTTTTTGATATAGCTTATATGTGGGATGATAAGAGAAATAAAATTATTGTTGATACATATCGTAAATATAAATCATTATCTAAAAAAGAAGAAAATAATATTATTATTTTCAAACTATTATCCTCTTGTAATATGTTTTGGTGGTCTTATTTCGGTATGAAAAAAAGACCGGAATTAAGATATGGTTGGCTTTTAAGAACCATAAGGAATGCTAAAAAATATGAAGATATGTGGAATAAGGAGTTCTAGAAAATTAATTCAACGCCCTTTCTGGGAGTTAATTTCTTTTATAATAATGTTTAAAAAGGCATAGATATGAAATTGACTATGGAAATTAGTGCAGAAAAAATTGCAGATATAACAGAAATCTATCATGCAATACAGGTTGAGCAGGCAAATCTTAATCGTACTGACTATGAAGGCCCAAATGCAAGAGAGGGAGAATCTATAGCTGCTAAGAGATTACTCTTTGAACTAATTCCTCACTATAGAAAAATTACTCCGCCTGAAGTTCAAGATTATTTAAATCTTGATTTGGCAGGACTTGAAAAAACGTGTCGAGCATCTCTTGGTTGATGAGATAATTTTATATAAAATTATTTAAATCTCATAAGACAGAAGGGGTGTTAGTTTCTAAAGGATATAAATCTCTAGATAAATTACTTGGCTGCTACTTAACTCTATTCAATAAAAGGCACGAATACAAATCCCGAGATTTCTTATTCTCTAATGTAAAAATATCCCAAACAGTTCTCTGGTATATTGCTAAGATTTCTCGTATAAATTTCTCCAACAGACTCCACAGAAGGATCTATCCAAAGATCATTACATACTATAGGGACACCATCATCTGACCCATCTATTTTTAATGCCCTAGAGAGATTTCCAGGACCATGCACGAGCTGTCTTTCTTTCCCCCACTGAAAAAAAGCACCAATAAGAGTAACGCAAGAAGGCACCCCTTCAGATTCTGTTGCAATATCAATTAAATGCTTTCCGTATTTGGTACTAACACCGATTATTCCTGGTCCATAATAAGCTACATCAGAAACACTATCTGCCTCTCCCTTATAGGCTGCTACTTCTTGTATCCTTCCACGAATTTCTCTTCTACTTGGTAATACACGAACTAAGTTCATCCCCAACAAACCTTTTGCTACATCTGTTGGCTCTTGCATAAAAAAGTCTGTTGGAAGTTTTTCTCTTAAAGCAACCTTTTGTCTCATGTCTACCCAAGAACTTTTTTCCCTATTTAAAGGTTCTCCTACATACGTGCTGAGAACTCTTTCGAATAATTTTCTCTCTATCATTCCGCACCCTCCACATATGTTTCCAGCATTCCTTCGAGTTGCTGTCTTTCAGATGGAAGTCCCTGGCGTTGTCTTAATAATTCTCTAAATTTTCGAAATCCCCCATAATATCTGTAGATGGCTGATGATAATGAAGAACATCTCATTTTTTTAAGTTCTCTTTCTGAAGGTAATTCTTCAAAACCATGTCTTTGCATTATTTCTTCTGCTTGTTTTATAGCATATTCTGGATCTTTCCAAGTGTTATCTTTTCTTCTTATCTGTTGTTGTCCTAAAATTTTTCTGAACTTGTAAAAACCACCATGATATTTTTGAATAGCAGCACCTAGAGAGGAGTAATTCAACTTATTCAGAGTCCAAACTCCAGGAAGTGTATCAAACCCATGTTCTTTCATAAAATCTTCTGTAGCCTTCAAGGTATAATCTAGATTTCTCCAAATTCCCACCTCTGCACGAATATTTTCTTCGCCAAGTTTTTTTCTAAACTTAGTCATCCCTCCGTGATATTGGCCAATAGCAAAAGCTAAAGAAGAATAACCAGCATTATGGAGAGAATTAAAACTTGGTAATGTATCAGCGTTAAGTTCTTCCATTACTTCTCGTGCGCGTTGTATAGCATAATCTTCATTTTGCCATAATCCAGGCTCCACTTTTCGTTGTTCTTCTCCCATTAACTCCCTAAATTTACGAAACCCCCCATGATGTGTGGAAATAGCCGATGACAAATCATAACGACCTAATTTCTGTAATTGTACTTGTGAAGGAATAAAATCAAATCTATGTTCCTCCATTATTTTTCTAATTTCCTTCTTTATAACATCCAAATCTTGTAAATCAGCCTTTGCTTCTGGGATATTTTCTCCTAATAATAATCTGATTTTTGCGAAACCACCATGATATTCGCATGTAGATGTAACAAGACTAGAGTGACCAAGCTTTGATAACTCTCTCGGAGAAGGAAGCGTATCAAACCCATATTCACTCTTAATAAATTCAGCTTCTAAAATAACGTTGCAAATATCCTTCCAATATCCTTTTGGTTTTCTATTAGAAGTTGATAGATCAAATCTTCTCCTAACATTTTCTACTCCGCCATGGTATTTCAAAATAGCAGCTTCAATGTGTGTTAGATTTTTTTCTCTTAACTCTTCTTTATTTGGTAATCGGCCTAGTTCTTCAACAAACGGCCTTAATTCTCTTTCCAAATTTCTCCACTCTTGCCAGTAACCCTGGGGTCTCACTCCTAATTCATAACCTAATTTTAATTTTACTTCATTAATGCCTCCATGATATTTTGCTATTCCATAAAGTAAATCAAAACATCCCACGTCTTTCAATTCTTTTTGTGTTGGGAAATGTCCTAATCCTTCAATTATATCTTCTAGTCCGACCTGTATATTATCCCAAGCTTTCCAATATCCTTTTGGTTTTGTTGTTATCTCTTCACCTAAATCTTTTCTAAGTTGATAAGCTCCTCCAGGGTATCCACTTATAGCAGCCGATAAAGAAGGATATCCAAGTTCTAACTCCCTTCGCGATAAAATCTTTAAATTATGTTCCTCAAGAAACCTTCTGGCTTCTGCTAAGATATTTTCAGGTTTTTTCCAATATCTGTTTGGTTTTTTCTTAGTCATGCCACATCCTCCACATATGTTTCTAACATTCCTTCGAGTTGCTGTCTTTCAGACGGAAGTCCCTGGCGTTGTCTTAATAATTCACGGAAAAAGGGTAGACCTTTGTGGTATTTTGTGATGGCTGCGCCTAAAGAAGAATAACCTAATCTATTCAAAATCCCACCCCCTGGAAGGCTTTCAAATCCATGCTCCTGCATAAAGTTTTCTGCTTGTATAATTGTGTATTCCAAACCCCTCCACCGTCCTCTTTCAACTTGTCCGGGATTCATACCCATTAATTCCCTAAATCTACCGAATCCACCATGGTGTTTTTTTATTCCATTTACCAAACCAAAATAACCATTTCTTTGAAGCCAGTATGCAGAAGGAATTTTTCCATCTAATTCAGGGTGATCCTGAAGAACAAGTTCTACTTTGTGCTCAACAACAACCCAATCTCTATAGTGTTCATTATCTCTCTTTGTGACACTTTCTCCTAACTTCTTTCTAACTGCATTCATACCCCCATAGGTTCTGGTAATAGCTACTGCTAAACTTGATAATCCTCTAGATTGTAATTCTTTTTGATTTGGAAAATGCCTAATTTCTTCCATAACTCTAGACAATTCTCTTCGGGCATTTCCCCATTTATTCCAATAACCATTTGGTTTTCTTTGTAGAGTTTCTCCTAGTAATTTTCTAAATTTAACTATACCACCATGATGTCTATTGATAGCGTTAGTTAAACTAAAGTAACCAATTCTATTGAGAGTTTCCACACCTGGAAGATAGTCAAATCCATGTTCCTCCTTTACTCTCTCAGCTTCTTTTAATACATATTTAGGGTTTCTAAGATCTTCAGATCTGACTCTTCTTACTTCTTCTCCAAGAAGTTGTCTAAATTTAGTCATTCCTCCATAATAGCTTCCAATAGCATTTATTAGACCAGAGTATCCCATCGAAGTCAAAGTCCTTCCACTAGGTAGCATATCAAGATTATGTTTCTTCTTCAATTCCCTCGCTTGTTCTAATGCAAATTCTAAATTCTTCCATACCCTTTTTTCCCTTATCACCTGATCTTCGCCTGTTATTTCTCTAAAATTACGCATTCCGCCATGATAATTATTAATTGCCGCAACAAAATTTGAATAACCTAACTTTCTAAGAATTTGAGAACCAAGAAGCATATCAAACCCATGCTCACCCTTAATAAATTCTGCTTCTAAAACAACATTACAAGGATCTTGCCAATATCCTTTAGATTTCTCTCTTTGCTCTTGACCCAATCTTTCCCTGAATTTCCTCATGCCTCCATGATAGCTATATATCCCCGAACCTAAGGCAGATTCCCCAAGTTCATTTAAGATTTTCATTCCAGGAAGAGCGTCAAATCCATTTTCTTTCATTACTCTTTCAGCTTCTTCTATTACATTTGCTTCACTCTCCCAATATCCATTCGGTTTTCTTTGTCTCATGCCACATCCCCCACATATGTTTCTAAAATTGTTTCTAATCTCTCACCCTCAGATGGTTGACCCATTCTTTCTCTAACTTTAAGAAATCCTCCATAGTATTTTGTTATTGCCATACGAAGACCACCACTGACTTCCTCTGATGTAGGGAAATGTCCTAGTTCTTCTATTAATCCTGCTAATTCTATTCCCACATTATTCCATTCTTGCCAATACCCTGCTGGTTTTTTTATAGGGTCATATCCCATTCTTTCCCTTACATGACTTATTCCTCCATGATGGTTGTTTAATGCCAGAGGTAACCCACTAAGATTATTTTCATAAAGCTCTTTTTGTGTTGGAAAATGTTCTATATCCTCTATAACTTCTTGTAATGCCCTTTCAACATTGCTCCATTTTTTCCAATAACCGCTGGGTCTTTGAGTATCTTTGTGACCCATCTTTTCCCTAACCATTGTTGTTCCTCCGTGGTCTCTTCCTATAGCTTTTGCTAAACCATTTCCGCTTAATCTTCTAAATTCTGCATATGAAGGAAAATGTCCTAGTTCTTCGGTTAATCTTGTTAGTTCTTCTCTAACATTTTCCCAATCTTGCCAGTATCCGCTTGGTTTTCTTTCTGTCATCTTATTCTTCAATCATTGCCCTATCTCTAAGATGTTCTGGAAGTCCAGGAATCTCTCCAGGCAATGCCCTCCTTACAGTTTTTACTTTTTTTCCTCTTCTTCTCCTTCTAGGACCACTGTTATCGACGAGTATTGGCTCAGCTAAATCAGGTTCTGGCCAACTTTGTTTTTGTGGTTCACA
>JANBVM010000041.1 GCA_024239015.1 Patescibacteria group bacterium
TGCTCTTCCGATCTAGGAGAAAAATTAGATCTTCCTAGAGGGAGAGATGCAAAAGAATGGGAAATCGATGTTGGTGGTGTTCCCTTGCACGTAATTGCTAGTGAATATGGAGACGGAAAACCAGGACAAATAGCTTTCCTTTCATATAAGGGGGGAGAAACAATGGCAGAACTTTTAAGAGTAAGTGGAATAGAGGCTTCAGCTGCTTTGAAGAGGGGGGTTTCTCTGGAAGATGCTGTAAAAAGTTGGATAGGACATTCTTTTCAACCAAACGGGCTTGTTGTAGGACACTCTTATATTAAAGATGCAAGATCACTTCTCGACGCCGCAGGAAAAGTTTTAATGTTGGAATACATGGGAAGAAAAGAATTTGCAAAAGAGCCAGACAAGGTAGATATAACAAAACTCAGAGGTTTTAAATCTGGATCACTTAGGGCTTATAGAAGAGAACAAGTGGATGATTGGAATGTTAAGCAAGTTCTTAGAGATTATGAATTTGGTGGTTTTGTAGAACCTGGTGAAGATGATTTATTAGAAAATGGAAAAGAATCTCCTCAGGGTGTTGGTATTATTAGACCTCCTTGTCCAACATGTGGAAGACTTATGAATCAAACAAAACCAAATTGTTACTCTTGCACATGTGGATTCAATAGGGGTGGGTGTGTTGCTTAAATAAAATGGCAATTCTAAAAATAAAAAAAATACATCCGGACGCCAAGCTTCCTAAATACGCGAAGGAAGGTGATGCTGGGCTGGATGTTGTTGCTATTGGTAGAGAAATTAAGGATAAATATATTGAATACAAAACAGGGCTAGCGCTTGAAGTTCCTGAAGGGCATGTCTGTCTCATATTTCCGAGAAGCAGTATTTCAAAAAAAGATTTGGTGCTGTGTAATTCTGTGGGTGTTCTAGATTCGGGATACAGAGGAGAATTGATTTTAAGATTTAATAAGTTTGGAGAAGAGATATATGAAATTGGAGAAAGGGTTGGACAGATTATGATACTTCCTTATCCTTCTGTTGAAATTAAAGAAGTCGATGAGTTGGAAGATTCTTCTCGCGGAGATGGTGGTTTCGGAAGCACTGGAATTTAAATAATAAGTTTATCACAATCATATTTATAAAATAACTCTTGTATAAGATAAAATGGCAATTTCGGCAGTTAGAGTTTTAGAATTAAACGAAGAATATGGATTAATAAAAAATCTCGGTGATAGAGACAGAGAAAACCCTGAAGGTGCTGGATTGGATCTTAGGGTTGGAGAAGTTCGTCGTTTGTTGAGTGGAAGTTTTCTTCCTGCTGATGACACTGGTAAAAAAAGATACTCTCCAGAAACAGAATTGGTAGGGGATATTGAAACCGATGGTCACAAAAGAATAACAATGAGACCTGGAGAATATTACTTAGTCACGACAATGGAAACAATATGTTCTCCCAAAAAAAGGGTTGATATTGGAGAAGGACTGCCGCCTGCATATTTAATGCCTGTTGTTTTTCCCAGAAGCAGTCTGCAGAGGGGTGGTGTTGCTCTTCTTCGGACAAAAACAGATCCTGGTTATGAAGGAGTGTTAACTTTTGGATTGAAGAATTTAGGAGATCAGGATTTTGAATTTGAATTAGGTGCAAGAATGTTTAATCTTGTTTTTGAACCTGTTTATGGTGAGATAAAAAGAGTATATGATGAACAACACCAGGGTGGGAGAGTTACAAGCCAGGGAGAAATGGAAACCCAGAATTGAAATGAAAGTTTATCATTTAATTCCCTCTGAAAGAGGCAACTATTGCGTCTGCTCTGTTTTACAAGCTATTTTTAAGGGTCATGGGATTGAAATTTCCCAAGATGAAATTGCTGGGAGATTAACTCCTATTACAGAAAGAGCATTTTACGTTGACGATGAAAATATGGATTTGTTTATGTTGGAGATGGGGTTTGATTACACTTATTTCCCACATAATGCAACACCATTCAATGAACCAGACATGTTGTTGGGTGAAATGATTGAAAACCATGGTTTCTTAGGAGTAAACAATCATGCATACCTATTGGAAAATTTTAAAGACCCTGAGCTGACCTTAATTAATCCAGAAGATGGTTCAAGAACAAGAAAACATATTCGTGATATGCTTGTTAAGATGAGAAAAGGTAAGGGGGGTTTTGGTCTAATCAAAAAATTAGATTAAAGTATATCCTAACATATAATTATCTTTATAAAAACAGAAATATTCGTAAAACGATAAAAATGGTGGAGCAATATTTAGAACACTCGAGACAGATTCTTTCTTCAGAAAGATCAAGATTTAAATTCAACGAAAGAAGGGGTCTCGGAAGAGTTTACCTTTTTGGATATCAAAACAGGTATGACTTAGAAGATGGATTTCCTATGCTAACGACAAAAAGGGTTGGTTTTAAGACAGTTAGTCACGAATTAATCTGGTTCTTAAATGGAGAAACAAACATAAAATATCTCGTAGATAATAAAGTTCATATATGGGATGATGATGCTTTTAATTTCAATCTTGGGAGAATGGTAAGGGAAGGTATATTTCCGGAATCGTTTGCAAAGTTTTCTGAAGGATGGTTTAAGACAAAAGAGGAGTATGTTCAAAGAATAAAAGAAGATGATGAATTTGCCGAAAGATGGGGAAAACTTGGCCCTGTTTATGGCTCTCAATGGATGCACTGGCCAAAATATATTCCTGTGACTGTCGAAGGAGACCCAAGAGAATTATATATAAAAGACCCTCACGGAATAGATCAAATTGCATCTGTAATTCAGGGTATGGAAAAAAATGTTACTTCTGCTAGACATATGGTTGCTGCATGGAATCCTGAAGAAGTTCCAGATATGGCTCTTCCTCCCTGTCATACTCTTTTTCAACTTAATTCTGACGGAGAAAAATTAGATTTACAGCTCTATCAAAGGGCATGCGACATGTTTTTAGGAGTTCCATTTAATATTGCCAGTTATGCTATGCTCACGACAATTCTTGCAAAAGAAACTGGATTAAAACCAGGAGAATTTATACACACTTTTGGAGATGTTCATTTTTATACAGGGGCCGGAGATAGGGGGAGATGGTATAGAGACCATTTCGAAGATTTTAAACGAGATACCAGAGAAGCTCACAACCATGGGGCTTTAGAAGATTTGCTCGGGGTTTTGAATGAAACTCTTCCTCCAGAAGATAAAGGAAGAGAGGGTATGGATCATGTTACAGGAATTATAGAACAACTCACAAGAACCACAAAACCATTACCAAAAGTAACTATTGCAGACAGGTCTTATGATGAATTGACGATAGATGATTTTGTCCTTGAAGGTTATAATCCAGAACCCTCTATTAGAAGGGCTCTTGCTGTTTAAGAAAACTTTTATAAACACATCTAATTCTTAGATTATTATGACGAACAACGATAAAGTTAAAGAACTGAGCAATTTAGAATTTGACACTTTTATTAAAGATGAGTTAGTACTCATAGATTTTTCTGCAGACTGGTGCATGCCTTGCCTTATGATGGATCCTGTAGTAGACGAACTCAGTGATAAATTCAAAGGAAAGATAAAATTTGGAAAAGTAGATGTGGGTGAAAATCAGGAAACATCCAAGAAATTTGATGTCCTCTCTATACCGACTTTTATTTTATTCAAGAATGGAGAAATTGTAGATCAGTTCAAGGGAGCAATACCTATTGAAGAATTTGAGGATAGGTTGAAGAAATACATTTAGATTCTTAAATCTTCAAACACATCTTCAATTGTTTTTCTGCGTCTTATGGCAGAGTTGAAATAATGCTGGGATTCGTTTGTTTTTGTTCCTAAGACATATATTCTGCCTGGTTTGCCTTGTAATTTGTTTCCCCCCAAAGCAATGCCTAAATCAACATATTTTCCTTTTCCTCCGCCATCAGAAAGGTGAATAAATACATCTGAATCTAGGATTGCATCAAGCTCTCTTTCTGAAAATTCTCCAGACCGCTCAAATTTATCATAATTTCTTTCAAAGGCTCTTGTTGTCCAGTTTTCTGCAATTTCATGACCTTTTAATTTAATCATCTCTTGAATTTCTCTTACCCTGTCTTTAAAATGCCATTTGGCAGAAACATAGAATTTCATAATAAGATATATTCAAAAACGATTATTAAGTATTATTGTTCTCAAAGAAAGTCTTTTAAATCTAAACTTATTCATTGACTTATGGCTCCGTAGCTCAGCCTGGTCAGAGCACTGGACTTTTAATCCAGGTGTCGGGGGTTCAAATCCCTCCGGGGCCATTTTATCCAAGGGATTTATTCTGTTTTTTATAACCTTCAAACTTTTTTAAGGACTCATGATACAATGGCTGGCAATCTTCAGGATTTAAAAATCTCCTCTCTACTAATTCTGCACTTATACGTGAATTTTCATAGCAAACATCTGCATTATAATCAACATCCCAGTCAATTGTAACTAATTCTCTCTGGACTCCAGGAGTATGAAGGTTAACAGAAATTATTGCAGCAGGCCTATTTTGTCCTGGTTCAAGCGCTTTTCTGCACAGACCGGCCTTGACAGAACCTTGCTGGTCTCCTCTGACCAGAAGCTTGCAGCCTGCCAGATATGTTTCAAAACTTCCTTGTGAATGAAATAAATCCATAAGAGTCACTGTTTCTACAGAATTAACAGCAGGAACAATAGAGTCCATTAATGTTGCTACAGAATCCTGAAGAGAAGTATCTTGCGGAGAAACCGTCTGCAAAAGCCCTAAAAACCCCAAAGTTCCGATGTTCATACCAAATACCATCCCGAAGGTTATATAAACATTTTCTTTACTACACCGGCTTTGCACAATAAGTCATTCTTGCACAAAAAGTGGTTTAGTAAAAAGATTTAAAAATGGAGAAAAAATATAAAAATATGGCAGAAGTTATATCTCTTGTAGATAGGTTGAAGGAAAAGAATGGTAGTATTGAGTATGCACAAGGAAGATTTCCTCTATTTGAAGGTAAGGTATTAAGTGTTTCAGGAAAAGTAATGGCTGAAGGAGAAACATTCTCAATAATCGATTATATGCCTAAGGATGAAGAAGCACCAGAGCCTAATATGGTGGATGTTCTTGTTTCAGAAAGAAGAGAAAAACTTGAATCCCAACTTTCTGAGAAAGTTAAAAGAGTTTTGGTTCCTTTCTCAGTTGAACCAGAAGTTGTTAATGGATCAGACGTAAGAGGTTATATAGATGAAGTTGAAGGTCATCACTTCTACACTCTTGAAGTTTTAAAAGATGAGAGTCTTTGTCCTGGTGTAGACTTGGCAAAATTACTTGGCCCTTCAATTGGTTTGCTTCCAACAAACAAATATGGTGGCTTCAAATATATGGTTCAAATTTAAGAAGCATTCTACACAATAAGTACACTACTTTTTATGCAAACCCTACTACACCAAAACATTTATAAGGCAAAATCTGGTTTCTTTTATTATTGGGAAGTTATTAAAGCATACCATATATGCTGTAACTTATTAAATTTCCTGTAAAAAATCCCCTCCAAATGCACATTCTACAGCCAAAACACACCAAACTCAAAGAAAAAGAGGCAGAAGAGATTCTCTCAAACCTCAATATTTCTAAAGCTCAAATACCAAAAATTCTTTCTAACGATCCATCTCTTCCAGAAGACTGTGGTGTTGGTGATGTGATTAAGATTGAAAGGAGAGAACCTAAAGGTTCTGCGTCCGATAAAGATCATCCGAAAGAAGGAGATAAAATCAATCTCTATTACCGTGTCGTGGTATAAATATGAAAAACGATAAACACCTGGTAGTGAAGAAATATCTAGAAGAGCACTCTCTAGTAGAATCTAACATTACTTCTTTCAATAATTTTATCAAGAGAAGGATGCAAGAAATCGTTGACGAGATTTCAGAGAACATAAATAACGAAGATTTTGAGATAACCCTTGGAAAAATAGATATTGGAAAACCAAGAGTAATAGAGGCTGACGGAAGTTCTTCCCCTATCATGCCCTCTGATGCAAAATTCAGAAATCTTACCTATTCTGCACCCGTCACCCTTGAGCTAACTGTAAAAAAAGACGACCAGATAGATTCGGAAATTGTAGAAATCGGAAAAATCCCAATCATGGTGAAAAGCGAGTCCTGTAATACATATGGTCTTTCAAAAGAACAAACAATAGAAGAATATCACGATCCTTTAGATCCTGGAGGGTATTTCATAATCAAAGGTAACGAAAGAGTGATGGTAATGGCAGAAGACCTTGCAGAGAACCAGCCTTTTGTCGAAACAAACAACAAAGGAGAACTAACCC
>JANBVM010000042.1 GCA_024239015.1 Patescibacteria group bacterium
CTCTTTATTTCTTTCTTGCCTTTTCTCCTCAATTGTTCTTCGATTTCGTTTATCATTTTTTCAATCTTTTCTTTAGAAGTGGGTCTTTTTTCAAACGCTCTTTCAATTCCTGATTCAAGTTTTTCACGACTGAATTTCTCTCTTCTGCCATCTTTTTTTATGATATGGAAGTCACTCTTCCCTACTTTTTCATAGGTCGTGAACCTCTTTTTACATTTCAGGCACTCTCTCCTCCTTCTTATTCCCTCAGGAGATTTTCGTTTGTCAGTCACCTTAGAGGAGCCAGTGCAATATGGACACTCCATTTTAAACTACAATATATTGTATAAAACAACTTATTCGTTCCAACAAGTTGTATAGTCACAAAAATAAACTCTCTGAGTATTTAAACATTTATGGTTACTAATATATGATAACACGAGCATACAATTTTTTAAGGCAAATTTTATAAAAATGGGTCTGGAGGGAATTTAACCCCCTTCTCTCCGGCTGGAGCGGAGTATAATAAACAGTATACTACAGACCCTTATTTTAATTAGAAATATCTGATTTTTAAGCTTTGTCTATCCGATTCTTTTTATTTCCTCAATTTCCTCACCAGAGATAGCAGCTCCTTTAAATTTGACAGCCCAAAGAAGAGCATCAAGGGCATTTTTATCTTTGAACCCGGTCAAACCTTTTTTATACGCGACATAAACAAGTTCTGCAGATCTTATCACCTTAAACCCGCTGAAAAATTTATAATTCTGTTGTTTGACTGTTATTCTTGTGTTCATCTTTTTCTCAAATAACCTTATGAGGTTCTCTGGTTTTTCTGCGAGAAGCCTCGTGGTTCTCTCATCTATCGCAATAACATTTTTTATCCCCTTAGCATCCAATATTTTACTAAGAGCAAGGCAAGAACCTTCTCCAGCATCAATAATATGAATGTCTTTCTTTGTTCCCTGGAAAGTGCTGTTAGCAATGCTTAATATCTCGTTTGTTTTGCTGGTAATTTCACTATCTTTTATTCCAAGAGAAGAAGGCATTTCAAGAATCCCATCATCAAGAAGCGCCTTAAGTTTAAGGGCCTCGAGTTCAAATCTTTTTATAGTCAGTGGTTTATCAACGATTTCCTTTTTTACTTCAATTGTTACCAGAAATTTTCCTTTAAAAATTTCTTTTAATTTCCTAATATAATCTGTTATTCCATTCATTGAAAAGCTTATCAATGTACCAGAGTCGAAGATGATTGCCTTTTGGATTGAAGTTTGAACTTGTTTTACAGGAGCAGCTGCCTGCTTTTGTTTTATCATGCAAACATATCCATTATAAGTTTAATTCTAGATCTTACATTCACAGTCTTGGCTTCAGGAACATCAGGAATCTTTCCCTTGCCTGCATACTCTGCTAGTTCAAATTGGGTGATACCTAAAAGCTTAGAAGTTTTTTCCATAGAAATTCCATGTTCATAGAGCCTAGAAGCCTTGTTTATGCTGGCGCTCCTGAAAACATCCTTGATATAATCTTTCAGTTTTCCAGAAGATTTGTTTATGGAATTTCTTATCAATTCTATGTTCTGCCTAAATGTTTTTTCATCGTTTTTCTGAAGAGCGACCAGAATCTTATCTATTGCACCGATATAAGTATTATAGAGGTTGTTCCATCCAGGAAGTTTCCTATAATCTTCCCTCTCCATGATTTTAGAAAGCGCATAAACAACCACTGCGGCAGAAATATTATCGGGATCGTGAGTCAGAGCAGCAGTGTTTGTCGTCTGGTTGCTCAGGTTTCTAATCTTTGCAACATCCCCTTTTGTAATGGCTTCTTTTGTTTCTTGAAAGATTCTAAGAACATTCTCTTTTTCCTGCATATTCTTTATTGGAAAAGACAATTAATAAATGTTAAGTTTCACCTTATCCCAGAAAGAGCAACAAACTTTTTTACAAGTCCCCTGGAGACTCTATCACTTGTATTTCCACCCTTGAAATAGCTTCCTATTATAGCTGCTTCTGCAACTTCTAATTGTTCTCTAACATTTTTATCATTAACTCCTGCACCAACGACTAAAGGAAAATCACCCATAATTCTCTTGAACATTCTTAATTTTTCTGTTGGTGTCTCAATCCCTGTTCCAGAACCAGTTGTTACAATTGCCTCACATCTAGATATTCCTTCTATTATATCTTCTTCAAGTGACCTCCCTGTCAGAGGAATATATTTAAATCTAACACCTCCAAGAACAACAATTTCTGGATATCTATCTCTTCTTTCTAAATATTTTTCTTCATTGAATCTACGATTGTTTCTTGGGCTTCCAGGAGAAGCCTGTATAGTATCGAACTGGACAAAGCTTGCCCCATAATCATCTGCTAAATCAAAAGCCAAATAAGGATCCCTTAGAATATTTACCCCCATGGGGATTGTTGGATCTCTAGAAAAAATCTCTAAAACAGCCGTTACATCTCCTAAATCTCCATGATAATCTTCAACTATGAAGCCATGAACGCCCTCTTCTAGATATATTCTAACTTCTTCAACAGCCCTGTCGATTCTTTCTTTTTGATCTCTTCCCGCAAGATGAATCATTCCAATAATTGTCTTTTCCTGATTAAATAATTTATAGAAACCCCCTAACATTACTAGAGATAGCTATTCTATATTATAAGAATTGTTGTGATGAATGTTAAGTTTTTATATCTCTTTTCTCTTTCATACAGCATGAGAAGAGTAATACTCGATACAAGTTTCATCATGACCGCCGTGAAGCAGAAGATAGATTTTTTCGAAAAGCTGGAACATGAAGGATATCAAATAATAGTTCCAAAACAAGTAATCAGAGAACTAAAAGGGCTGGGGTCTAAATTATCATTGAAGATTATGGAAAAAAACAAATTTGAACTTCTCGAAATAGAAGGAAGAGATACAGACAATGCCATAATAAGCTTTGCAAAGAAAAATCCTAGAATAGTCGTTGCTACTCTCGATGCCGGTTTAAAGAAAAAAATAAAGAATTCCAAGTTAGTGATAAGGCAGAAGAAGAGGCTGGAAGTTATATAATTCCTGTTAATCCCCTTATTTCTTCAAGATTTTTTACCATCTCAAAACCATCTTCCAAAAAACTATATCTTACTTGCGCATTGTTTTCTCTCCCTAATTTTTCAATAAATAGTTCATAATGGAGAGCGACGGAATCCCTAAAACTTCCCGTTCCTAAGTTTGTCACAACATTTGATTTTGACCCTTGTTCTAAAATATTTCTAGAACTTCCGGGAATTGTTTCTTCTTTATACCTAAAATCTTCTCCAGAAAAAGCCCTAGATACAAAATTTTCACTGCTGTTACCATGTTTGGCTGGTTCAACAACAACATAAATCGTGTTCCCTTCTAGTTCTTCTGGCTTCAAAAGACGAACAGAGACTAATCTCTTTTCTCCGGAATCCATTTCTTTTTCCATAGGTTATTCACCAAATATCCTTATAAAAGAATTTGTGGCTTATATAATAACCTTTAAAAACCAATTTTTACTATTTTCTTTAGATAAAATGTTCTATTTAACAGAAGTCGAAGATCATATAAGGGTAGAGCCAAAGTTATTTGGTTTGCCTACTTCAGAAGCCGTCGATAAACAACTTAGAGAGACATATATGGAGTATTATGACAAAGAACTGGGAAGAGTCATCTCTGTGATAGAAGTCTTGAATGTCGGAGAAGGCGTGATAATCCCAGGGGACGGCGCAGCATATTATAAATCAAATTTCAAATTACTCACATGGAAACCAGAGATTCAGGAACTGATCTACGGAACAATATCTGAAATAACGAGTTTTGGAGCATTTATAGATATGGGCGCAATGAAAGGAATGATACACATAAGTCAGACAATGGAGGATTTTGTCAGCTTCAGCAAGACTAGCACCTTACTTGGAAAATCCACAAAGAGAAGCCTGAAACAGGGAGATCTTTGTATAGCAAGAATTGTTGCTATTAGCCACAAAGGAGATGAACCAAAGATAGGACTGACTATGAGACAACCAGGATTAGGAAAAATAGAATGGCTGAAAGAAGACCAGATTAAGAAAGAGAGGGATGCAAAAAAGGCAGCCAGAACAGAGCATAAAACCACTAAAGGAGGAAAAAAGAAATGATAATAAAATTAAATGAAGGGAAGTTGACCAAGTTAAAGGAAAGAGCGCGAGAGAAACTTGGTGCTCTCGCGTAGGTGTCTTACCATGGTGAAACAAAAAGCATGCAAGATTTGCAACACGATATATGAAACAGGAGACAAGTGTCCTAAATGTGGATCTAAAGAATCTACAGAAGGATTCAAAGGAAGAATCGTTGTCTTGAATCCTGAAAAATCAGAGATAGCAAAGAGACTGAATTTGAAAGACAAAGGAAATTTTGCAATTAAAACAAGATAGTATTCTATGGAATTGAAAATAATAAATCAAAAAGAGAATCCTTTATTCAAGAGGAACGAGATTGAAGCAAATGTTGAGGCAGAGATTACTCCAAGTAGACAAGATATAAAGAAATTAATTTCAGAGAAACTTTCAACAGCTCCTGAAACTGTTAAACTAAAAGGAATTTATGGAAAATTCGGTTCTAAGATTTTCAGAATACAGGCTAATGTTTACTCTTCTGTAGAAGACAAAGAAAAAACAGAGCCAAAGACAGAGAAAGAAATTGAAGCAGAAAAGAAAGCAGCAGAAGCTAAGGCAGTTGCAGAACAAGCACCTGCACAAGAGCCAGAACCCACACCAACAGAAAAACCAACAGAAATTCCACAGGAAGAAACTAAACCAGAAACTCCTGTAGAACAAAAGTCAGAAGAGCCAAACCAAGAAGAAAAAAAGCCAGACGTTGCTCCGGCCCAAGAACAATCTGAAGAAAAAATTAAAGAACAGTCAAAAGAAGAAGAGAAACCAGATAAATAAAAATGCCAAGAAAAATAATAAAGACAGGGAAAAAACCACACAAGAACAAACCAACCAGCAAGAAATATACTAAATACAAGATAGAAGGGGATAAAGTAACCAGAGATAGATTTTGTCCGAGGTGTGGACCAGGAGTATTTCTAATGAATTCCCAGGGAAGATCTTATTGTGGAAAGTGCCATTATTCTGAATTCGAGACTAAGAAGGCCCCAACAGAAGAAAAAAACCACGTGCATGAAGATACATCACACGTAAAGAAAGAGGAATAAATATCACGTAGGCAAGACAAATAATCTTAATAAGCCTACTCAAATTAATTTTTGAAATTTTTAATGATTATAACCCTGGGAGAGTATTCAGACCATTAAATTAGTTGACCTGAAGCCTCTCCTGGGAAAAAAGAGGTGATATTATATCCAGTGCCTGCTACTATATAAAGGTTTCGTTCATGTTACTCTTGTAAAATGACAGGTGATAATCAGTATAAAGTAGTGATTCAATATACCTACTATAGAATTGTTTAGGCACTACATAACATAATTTTAGGCACTACAATACTTTTATAAAATTGTTTTCTCTGTATTAATATGGAAAAGAAGGGGAATAACCCTGTAAAACAAGAACAAATTCATGATATCTTGTTCAACAGAGAAATTGGATGGCAGGAAATCATCTATGATTTGATAAATACAGAGCAATTAGATCCCTGGGACATAGATATAATTATTCTTTCAGATAGATATCTGGAAAAAATCTCGAAATTTGAAGAAGCAGACTTCTTTGTTTCCAGCAAAGTCTTGTTGGCGGCAGCACTTCTCCTGAGAATCAAGTCAGAAATCCTTCTCAACAAATACATAAAGAGTATAGACGAAATCCTTTTCGGAAAAGAAGAGAAAAAGACACCCATTTTAGAAAGAATAGAACTCGGAGAAGAAATTCCAGAACTGGTTCTAAGAACACCAATCCCAAGATTCAAAAAGGTAACGCTTCAGGAATTAATGGAGTCTCTGAATAAAGCTGTAGCGACAGAAAACAGAAGAATAAAAAGAGAGATAATAAAAAAGAATGCATTGAGGGAAGTTGAATTCTCTCTTCCAAAACAGAGATTCAGCATCAAAGACAAGATAAAAGAGATGTACAGAAGACTATTGGATCAGTTTGAGAAAGATGAAAAAAAGAAGAGGGTTTCTTTTACAGAGTTTATCGGAGACGATAAAGAAGAGAGGATAATCGCTTTCCCT
>JANBVM010000043.1 GCA_024239015.1 Patescibacteria group bacterium
TCCTCTTGAACTATCATGGCTTCTTCCTCTTGAACTATCCAGATTTCCACCACTTCTCGGTTGATTTCTACCATAATTTCTTTTTTGAATCCCATTAAATCTTCTTGGAAAAGGCTTTCTTTCACCCCTCCATCCATTTCTTCTCGAATCCCTTCTAGCTCCTCCAAATCTTCTCCGTTTCTCGTTGCCAGAATCAATTTTTATTCTTACAATCTCAAGTTGTGGTAAATTCAGATTTTTAATATTCAATTCCCCTCTTTCTGTTATTGCTCTGAAATTTTCATAATCTCTACTTACCAGAATACTTATTGCCTTTCCCTCTTCCCCTGCTCTTGCAGTTCTTCCGATTCTATGAATATATTCTTTGCTTTCTGAGGGTATATCATAGTTATAGACATGACTAACTCCCTTGATATCCAAACCACGTGCAGCAATACCTGTGCAGACTAAAACTCCTGAGCCTCCTCTTTGGAATTCTTGCAGAACACGTAAACGCTTTTTTTGTTCGAGGCCTCCGTGAATTGCTTTTGCATGAATTCCTGAAAGCAAGAGATTTTTTGCAATGAAATCTACGTTTCTTCTTGTGCTACAAAAAACCATAACTAATCCAGATTTTTCTTCCTTTAAAAGATGAACAAGCAACGAAAATTTTTTGTGGGAGGGAACATCGTAATAAACTTGTTTTAGTTTTGAGGGATCTACATATGATTCTACAGAAACCTCTGCAGGATCTTTACTGTATTTTTTTGCTAGGTAATCCATGTCTCGAGAAACTGTGGCAGAGAACATCATTGTTTGTCTTTCCTTAGGGCATTCTTTTATTATTCTTTCAACATCTCTGCTAAATCCCATATCAAACATTTTATCTACTTCATCTAGAACGAGGAATTTTACATTACTTAAATCCAAAGTTCTTCTGTTTAGATGGTCGAGAATTCTTCCGGGAGTTCCTACGAGAACGTCTGCTTGAGGAATTTTTCTTATCTGGGTATCAATGTTTGTTCCACCGTAAACGGCTAGTGTATTTAGGTTCGTATTTTTTGAGAATTTTTTTACTGAATTGGAAACTTGTTCCGCTAGTTCTCTAGTGGGTGTTAAAATTAATGCTTGTAAATGACCGTTGGGTTTCAGGTTTTCAATTATTGGAGAAGCGAATGCAAGAGTTTTTCCGCTTCCTGTTGCAGAGCCACCAATAATATCTCTTCCAGTCAAAGCTAGGGGGATTGTTTTTTCCTGAATCTCTGAAGGTTTTTCGAACCCCATATCATTCAAAACATCCAGCATACTTTTTCCTAATCCTAGTTTTGCAAATGTTTCCATTTCATTTCACAACAAATTTCAAGAAATCTCTTCTTGAGCCATAAGTCTTTCGAGACATCGCTCAAGACCTACTAACACGTTTGCTATATAATTTCCAATTTTAAGAGTTTATAAATTTAAGGATTTGTAAAAATCAATCAAACCAGCTCAATTTCTCATTCCTAGGCAATTGCTTAATCGCATACTCACATTTACAAGCATCAGATTTATCTTTACACAATTTAACTCTAAGAAGCTTTTTGAAACCTTTCTTACAAACATATTTACTTCCTTTTCCTTCTGCATGTGCTTCCATTCTAGAATCAACATTTG
Organism: Patescibacteria group bacterium; assembly: GCA_024239015.1. GTDB lineage: Bacteria > Patescibacteriota > Minisyncoccia > Minisyncoccales > JANBVM01 > JANBVM01. Next base: position 1,633 of record JANBVM010000043.1, read on the forward strand.
TCGTCACACCAGTATAATATGAACCATCCTGACATTCAAGAACATAGACGTACCATTGTTGTTTCATATAACTACTATCCCATAACCTTTATAGATATTTTCCAAAAACAATTTAAATTGAACAAACATAGACTAAAGATGGCACAAAAATATTATTCTCAACACAAGAGTTCTCCAATAACTGAAGAAGAGATTAAGGAAAAATATAATGATATTCAAGAAGAAATGGAAGAAGTTTTAAAATGGAAAAAAGAAGAGGAAACAAAACTTAAAGATATTAAAGCATCACCTCAAAAAAAAGGAGCAATTAAAAGAGCTTTGAAAAAAATTGCATGGAGAATAAACACAGTTCAAGGGCAAACAATATATTGGAAATTTAGGGTAAATGGGGAAAGTCATTTCAAAGCAAATTTAGAAAAAAATGAATTCTGGGCAAGTTGTAAACAAAAAGCAGAAGAAGAACAAAGAAAAAAAGATGAAATAGAATTGCCAGAGTTATTGAAGAAGAAGTTGTGAATTATTTTATTATATTTCAATAACGCCAATCTGCCAATCTTTTAAAATTGCTCTTGCAGTTTGATCAGAATTAATTTCTCCGCCTTTTTTCAGAAAACTTTTCTTTTTGCCAATTTTTTCAATTAAATCTTCTGCATTATCAAATTTAATCTTATAAAATCTTTCCAATTCTTTTTTATTGCTCTTTACAATTTCGTTAAGCGCAAGTTCGGGATTCTTAACTTGACTATATGACTTACCCCCAACCTTCACATGCTGAGCAATCTTTTCCCTATCAGTCATAGAATATCCCTCAGTAGGAATAACTCCTGGAGAATCTAGTAAATGTATTCCTTCTGTTAACCTTAATTTCTGAATCCCTTTTGTGAAACCAGCTTCTGCTCCTGTTTTTGCAGAATTTTTCCCAATCAAAAGATTAATCAAAGAACTCTTTCCAGTATTAGGATATCCAATAACTCCAACTTGAACACGATTATATTTTCCTTCTTTCTTTATTTTCGCTGCTTCTGATTTAATTTTATTTCTCAATTCAGAGATTCCCTTACGATTCTTACACGAAACAAAAATTCGTGGATTCAATCTCTTATCACGCTTCCTAGTCAAATCAGATTTATTCAAAACATAAATTATCTTCTTTCCTTTATTCTTAATTAACTTTTCAATCTCTTCATTTTTCATTTCTTTTGAAAATCGCGCATCAAGAATCTCTAGGATAATATCTGAAGTTTCAATTATTTTTTTTAATAATGAAGGATATTTTCCTCTTTGTTTCTTAATATTCTCTAACCTTTTAGTTGAATAAATTTGTCTTTTTGTTGTCATTAAATGCTAAAGAATTAAGAGTTTAATTAATGAACTCGCACGCCCACGCCGAGTGCTATGGGGTGTCGGTTAGGGGGTTAATCAAGTATCATAATATTTAAATAAGGAATATTTATTGAGAATTTATGGAGATAAATCAAACTCCTTAACAATACTCCCATAATTAAGACTATCCTCAAATTTCTCCAAGATAATTTTATCTATCTTTGACCAATAATCAAAATTTATCCTCATTGTATCCTTATTAGCTTCATCAAATTTCTCTTTATCAATTTCAAATTCTTTAGGATCCACTACAGTGTATTCCTCACTTTTTACAAATTCTCCTATCCCTATATGCGGAATAAATTCTATATCCTCTCTTAGAAATCTTTTCAAGGGTCCAGTATAAAGTTCATCATGAAGTTTTATTATCTTCTCGTTCCCTTCTTTCAAGGTGAGGAAAAGCCAATGATCCCAAGATTTCTCAAGTCCTTTAAAATGGATGTCAAATTTCTTCCATTTTTTTAATATTGATCCAACATGTTCTATAAGAACTTCCTCCTCAATTTCTTTACTATTTATTGGGAAGATCAAAGTAAGATGAGCCTTCCATTGATTACTATGTTTATCATGTTTCTCTCTAAATTTAGTAATCTTATCATCTGTAAATTTAGGATAATATAATAAAGTATAATATTCCATATGCCAAAGAAATAAATCAATTATATAATCTTTACGCCCACGCCGGGAGTCGAACCCGGGTTACATCCGCGACAGGGATGAGTCATAGCCGTTAGACCACGTAGGCATGATTACAAATACAAGAATCAACTTTTAAACTTTACGATTACGGTTTTCCGAAAATCCCCTTTAAAAATATTTCGTGACCCTTAAAAATCATAAAAAAACCTCGAGAAGCTTTAAAAACCTTAAAAGAAGTTAAGAAGCATCAACGGAGGTTAAAATGGAAGAAAATCACGAAGAAAAAAAGGAAGACCACGAAGAGAAAGAGGATTCCGATGACAACGAAAAGTCTGAAGAAAAGAAAGAAGACAACGAGTAAATCTTCTGGATAAATAATTCTATTTCTTTTTTTATTTTTAATAGCCCAAGAAAGAGGGCTCAGAGCATAGAGAACACTAAGAAGAACAGACTTCTAAAAAGATTTGGATGTTTACAACTTGTTATAAATAACTGCAAAAATCCAGGTCAGGATAAAGCCGTCAATAAATGAATAGACTGCACCTAGGATTGCGCCAAAGAAAGTCACGCTGAATCCAAAAGGACCGTATATGCTCATCATCGCATTGTTCCAACTCGAAGCATATCCAGGCCAAATCACCTCTGCGAGCACCACGAGGAAGACAGCTATCGCTGTTATGATTCCCCCAGCCAATCCAAACTTTACAGCATCTAATTTTGGTCTTGCCATTTTATTATTACAGGTATGCCCTCTTGAATGGTCTTGCCATTAAAACTATAAGTGCTACTAAAAACCAACCCCAATGGATAGAGTGTACTAAATTCATTGCTCCAGTCCAGACAGTTATAAGGAACAAGATAAGAGCCATTGAGCCAAACTTTATCAAACCTATATCCCATATATCAAGATTTTTCAGACCCCCCTCCCACATTTTTATCAATCCCATCATTTTTTACCTCCTTTTATTTTTTAATATCAATCTTCTTCTTTCCACCCATGTATTTATGAAGAACAGTAGGAATCTTTATGCTTCCGTCTTTCTGTTGATTGTTCTCCAGAATCGCAACCATTATTCTTGAAGTTGCGAGTGCTGTGTTGTTCAACGTATGTAAGACATAACGTTCTCCTTTCTTTCCAAGCCCTCTGATATTGAGATCTCTGGCCTGATAGTCTGTGCAATTACTCAAACTTCCAACCTCCCCATAATCTTTCGTTGTAGGGCGCCAGACTTCGATATCGTGGCTTCGTGCCTTCCAGTCTCCTAAATCAGCCGTGCACATCTCAACAACCCTGTAAGGTAAATTTAACTTCTTCATCAGCTCTTCTGAGCTTTTCATTAATTCCTCATAATATTTCCATGAATCTTCTGGCTTACAGAATATAAACTGCTCTATCTTGTTAAACTGGTGGGTTCTCCAGAGACCTTTCTCATTTATTCCATGAGAACCAATCTCTTTTCTAAAACACATAGAATAACCAAAGAATTTTAACGGAAGCTTATTCTCAAGAATTGTTTTATCTGACAACATCCCCAAAATTGCGTGTTCTGCCGTAGGGATGAGGAAGAGATCTTCTCCATCAATCTTATAGAGTGCATTTCGAAATGCAGTCAAATCACCCGCAGCCGCAGCAACCCTCTTGCTAATCATCAGGGGAGGCTCCACATATGTATATCCCTTCTTTTCCATGAAATCTATAGTGAAGTTAATCAAAGCCCTATTCAGAAGGGCTAGCCCATCTTTCAGATAGTAAAATCCACTCCCAACAACCTTTCCTGACGCGTCAAAATCTCCTAAATCAAGAGCCTCTATAATTTCTACATGAGTTTTTGCCTTGGATATCTTTTTTAGTTTTCCCCCCTTCTTCAAAACAGGATTATCCTTATCTGATTTTCCAGAAGGAACTTTAGGATGCATCAGGTTAGGAATCTCGTAGAGATTTTGCTGTAGTTGTTTGTAAATTCTCACTTCTTCCTCTTCTAACTCCTTTAGTTTTTTAGGAATATTTCGGGCCTTAGAAATCAAATCTTTGAAATCTTTTTTCTTTTTCTTGGCCTGATTTATAGATTCAGAAACTTTATTGCGTTCTGCCCTCAGCTTGTCTCCCTGTAACTTGAGGTGTCTCCACTTCTGATCTATATGTATGACTTTATCGACTATCTTAGCATCACGGCCTTTTTTCTTATTATTCTTCTTATAAATTTCAGGTCTCTCTCTTAAATCCTTAAGGTCAATCATAAAACAAAGAGAAAAATATTCTATTTAAATTTATTGAATAGATTTAAAAATAACGATGACTAAATTAACCCATGGTGGTAGGTGCTTTCGGTTCTCAAATTATAGAAATGTATAACTCGTTTGTTTCTCTATTACCTGCTCCCTTCCAGGGTTTCAA
>JANBVM010000044.1 GCA_024239015.1 Patescibacteria group bacterium
TTTCCATTAAACCCGATGCCACCAAATGCCTGTATTCAGCTCCTACCTTTTCCATTACATTAAATGGGATCGGGTGTTCCAGGTCAGCCGGATTAAAATACACAACATCATTAACCCTATTCTTAGGGACAAATTTTAAGACCTCTTCAGCTAATTCACCGTGTGGATCCACAATCCCTACCCCTCTGCCAGCTTCGATGTCTTGAATCATCATATTCATTAAGAGAGCTGTCTTGCCCATTCCAGTTTTTCCAATAATATAAACATGCCGACGCCTATCATCGGTTTTTATTCCAAACTTCTTCCTTTGGTTTCTAAAAGTTGTCTCTCCTAAAAAAGTTATCTCCTTGTTATTCATATATTACTCTGTAGGTAAAGTAGGGGGTGCTTTCTTTTTAGCCTCAACCCTGGTAATCCCAGGCACAGGAGCTGCTCTCCAAGAAGGAAAGTGAAAAAGAGTAGCCAATTCTTCGGTATTAAGAATAAAATTTTCTCCGGATAAAGGATAGAAAGCATTGACTCTGCTGACATAATTCCTAAATAACTTCCTTTGCCTAAGGTACAGCCTCCTAGGGATTAAATAGTTAATGGGTACAAACTTTCCTTTTTTAATCTTGGTTATTGTTTGACCAAAAGGTATTAAGGCGTTAAGGTCTTGAGTCATAAAACTACTAAAGTAAGTAAAGCCAAGTCTAAAGTTTGGTTTGAAAAAGACATCTCTTTTACCAAGATAAATAAATCTAATGTTAGTTAAAAATCCAAATTTACCGGCCTTCTCTTCTACTGCTTCGATGGTTGTTCTTTCTCCGGGAGTTAACCTCATCTCAGGAGGAATAAGTGTTTCTTTTTTCTCTTTTTCTTCTGGCATACCTTTGAGTAAGATTTCAGCAGCCTCAAGAGCCATTGGTTTTGTTTTTATCTGAGTTGCTGGATCTCTCCTCGCTAATTTATCTCTTTCTGCCTCACTCTCATCCACCCAGGGCACCTGGGCATTTGTTACAGGTTTTGCTGTTATCTGAATCCAAAACTGTTCTCCTGGTTTTATTTTTGATAAAGCCTCAAAAAGAGCTGCCATTGGCTCTACCTTTCTTTCTTCAACAGTTTCAGGTTCTTTTTCAAACTTCCTATAAGTTAATATTGGATAAGGGTTTGGTTTTAAATGAGTATAATCTGTTGCCCAAAGATCCCAATCTTGGTTGGGAATATCCTGGGGAATCATTTTCGTATAATCATCAACTATTTCAATTTCGGCATCAGGATATTGAGAATAAATGCTAGATTCTACTGCATTCCGATAAGACTTCTCACATCTAACAAAAAAACGGATCTCTCCCCCAAAAGAAGCGATTTCAAAAGAATAAGAAGTTTGAAACTGGCCGTCAATCCATTTCTCCCACCAATCAGGAGGATGATAGATAGAACCATGGAGGCTGTTCATTACATTTTCCATAGCTCTAATTGGTTTTACATTTTCTTTGGGAATTTTAATCTCAAATAAAACTGGTCTGTATTTCTTAGCTAAAAAATCTTCGTTTCTCCACCAAAGCCAAAGATATGAAAAGGGTTTATACAAAAACAAGGGCAAAAACACCCACCACCAATTCCTTAAAAAAAGTAACAGAGGGCCAAGGATTGGTCCACTTACTGTTTTATAAAACTCTAAAGCTTCAGAGAGCATTTTTAAATTTCTTTTACACTATATCTTCCTTTTGAATCTCTTAAGAAGTGTCTTTTATCGCTTAAATTCAGCAAGACTGTGTTCTCTTTGACCATTCTTTGTTTTAGGACTTCGCTTAAAATCTTTTCTTTATCCAGAGGTTTTTCAGCCTTTTGCAGAATCTTTAAAATTACATCCTTTACTTGTCCTGCGTAATATCCCCATTCAGACAGGGCATATATCCCCCTGCCTACCAGAATAAATCTTTGATCTTTAATCAATTCATTATGAACGGTTTGCAAATGGCTGTCTTTAATTAAATTAGCTACTCTGGTGAAATGAAGAGGCTTTTGGACTTCCTTAAAGACTAAATAGGCTCTGTCCTTTATGCCTTTGGGATTAATCTCTGGCCAGTCTGAAAGCCCATACAAACCTTCTTGATTTTTCTGAATTCTTTTAGAAGTTTCTAAATAAGAAACTAGCATCTTTTGCTTCAAAGACAAAGGACAATTCAAACCTTTGAGAGAAAGTGGCTTTCCCTCTTTTTTAAGCTGATTATAAATAAGATTAATGGCTCTTTTGGCTAAAACAAAAGAATCGTGATTTATTGTCCACAAAGAATAGAAGTCATTGTTTTCGTTGAATCTTTGGAATGGCTGTTCCAAATTCAAAAGAAAATGAATTTCATTCCTTTCTTTTCCTCCCAATTCTTCTAACAAAACATCTTCTTTTCTCAATCCTCCGCATTTTTTAAAATGTTTTATAAACAATTGAAAAATTTCCTTGTACTTTACCGTCTTTGGCCCTATGCTTTCCAAACCGACCTGCTGAATCTGGCGAATTCTTTCTCGAGAAACACCAAGATCCTTACCAATTGATTCTAAAGTTTCTTTTTCCTCTTTTCTCAAACCAAAACGGCGCAAGATTATTTCCTTTTGCCTATCAGTTAAGTCAGAAAGTAAGTTAGAACAAATTTTCCTATAGTTATAGTTCCTCATATTTTATTATTTAACCATTGTCAAGAGAACTTGTCAATTTCAGCTTTAAATCCCAGACAATAAGGCAGATACAATGCCGACTAAAAATATTCCGTCAAACACTCCAGCTCCCCCAATTGAAAGATATCCTCCATAGCTTCGAATCTTTCTCAAGTTTAAGAGATCAGCCCCAATTAAAGTTCCTAAAACTCCAGAAATAAAAGCAGTAGAAGCTGCAAATTGTGGTGCAAAGATCAGAGCAAAGACAGCCGAAAACAAAGGAGGGATGAAGGCTGGTAAGACTATTCCTTTCCCAGGTATAACTCTAGAAAGAAGCTTGGAAATTATAGTCATTAGGACAATAGTTATGAAAATAGGCCTTAATTCAAAACCCTGAGACTGAACAAGAAACAAAAAATAAAAAGAAAGCAGGGTTGGGATAATAGCTCCCCCTAAATTAATGGCTAAGTATTGAGCCTCTATTTTAGGTACAGAGAATAACCCAAAAAAGCGAGGCTCTCTTACCGAAACTAATTTCTTTTTTGTTAAAGGAATATTGATTGAAGAACCTATTAGAATGAGAAAAAGAATTAATAAAGTGCTTTCAGGAGAAATTCCTAACCTTTCAAAACCAACAACAATAATATGAAGATAGCCCAATAGAAATAAAATGGGTAAAAATATGATAAAGAGGATAAGGAATATAAAAGCAAAAGGAAGAAAAAACATAGGCTTTTATTCTAGCTCAAGTGCTATTAATCCGTATTTCCGTATTTTTTCTTGATAGTTTGAAAAACTATAATACATCTCTTTTAACTCTTTTTCTGAAGAAACTAGCGGGTTAATCTCTTTAAATTTATATCTTTGGAGTAATTCATCTATTGTTTTGAAAATCTCCACACGCTTCACCTGTTTCTCAAAACTATCGTTACCACATACTAGCTTAACAGTATCTCCTGGCTCTATGTTCACGAACCTTGTTGTTGCTGCTCGAGTTTCAACTTTCTTTCTACCTTCACGAACTGCCTCAAAGATATCACGATCTATTGCTCTAAACCTTAATTGTGTATTTTTTTTACCCACATTCGCTTAAAATAGATTTTCTTTTACTTTTTCGATTGTTTCTTTCTTAAACAATATCTCGGCTCCAAATGCCATGGAAAGTTTTCGCGCTTCTTCAGGATCAAACCATTCCGATCTTTCTCCTTCGTAAACTTGCGGTTTATACTCAAATTCAAAGAGATGAGCAAAAACAGATTCTTCTGTATTTCCAAACCGTCTTATCATAATGAATTTAAATTTACTCGAATCCTTAATTCGTATGCTAGTCTCCTCTTCTAATTCTCGGATAGCGCATATTTTGGGAGTTTCTCCTTTCTCGCAATGTCCGCCCCAAAAATCCCACTTCCCAGGCTCTTTGATGTTAGGTATATTATCTCGCTTCTGGAGAAGAACCTGACCATTTTTATTGAATACCATTATGGATGTCGTTTTATGTGTTTCCATATATTGTTTAGTTTTTGTGTTCTGACGCATTAATCATACCGCAGCGTTTCCACTTTCTGCCGCTACCGCACGGACAAGGATCATTCCGACCAACTTTGTTTTTACCAGACGCCGATTCATGCCTTCTGGTTTGTTGGCTTACTGCTGACGCTGGAGCGATCTTTGCTTTAAAGATGGTATTGGCAATAGTTAGCTCTATATCTGACAATAAATTTTTGAACATTTTATGTCCTTCTCTTTTATACTCAACCAAAGGATCTCTCTGGCCGTAAGCTCTCAACCTTACTGAATCTCTCATATGCTCCATATTATCCAAATGATTCATCCAAGACATATCTAAGACCCTCAAAGAAATAAGTTTTTCAATCTGGCGCATATTCTCCACACCGACCTCTTTTTCTTTTTTATCATAATCTTCTTTTGAATATCCTGCTTTCTTTACTATTTCTAAAATTAAAGAACTTAAATTACCTTTTTGAGATTTATCCAAAATTTCTCTCCTTTTTCTATAAATAGCCTCTCTGTGTTTGTTCATCACATCGTCATATTCTAAAACATGCTTCCTTAAGTCAAAATTATTTCCCTCAATTCTTGATTGGGCTTCTTCAATTGCTCTTGAGACTAAACCTGCTTCGATTGGCTCATCTTCGGGAACTTTTAAAGTAGTTGCCAATTTATTTATTCTTTCGCCTCCAAAAATTCTCATTAAATCGTCTTCCAATGAAAGGAAAAACTGGCTGGAACCAGGATCTCCTTGCCTACCTGATCTTCCTCTTAATTGATTGTCAGTCCTCCTCGCTTCATGCCTCTCTGTTCCAATAACATGAAGTCCTCCAAGTTTTTTAACCTTTTCTAATTCTGTTGGATTAGATGGATTACCCCCTAAAACTATATCTACTCCTCGTCCTGCCATATTAGTGGCTATGGTAACTGCCCCCAATTTGCCAGCTTGAGCTATAATCTGACCTTCCTCTTGATGATTTTTTGCGTTTAGAATCTGATGAGGAATCCCTTCCCTACTTAACAATTTTCCTAAATATTCATTTTTCTCAACTGACCGGGTCCCAACTAAAACTGGCTGTTTCAAATTGTGTCTTTCTTCTATTTCTTTTACTAATGCTTTAAATTTACCAGACTCACTTCTATAGACTTTGTCTGGCGAGGGCTTCCTTATCAGCGGCTTATTAGTTGGAATAACTGCTACCTTCAGGCCATAAACTTTATCGAACTCTTCAGCTGAGGTAACAGCAGTCCCTGTCATCCCAGCTAATTTTTCATACATTCGAAATAGATTTTGAAAAGTAATGGAAGCTAAAGTAACAGATTCGGGTTGCACTGCTACTCTTTCTTTGGCTTCAACTGCTTGATGAAGACCACCTGACCAGCGCCTCCCTGGCATTAACCTTCCAGTAAACTCATCGACAATAATGACTTGCCCATTTTTAACCACATAATCTTTATCTTTTTTAAAAATGGCTTCAGCCCTTAAAGCCTGCTA
>JANBVM010000045.1 GCA_024239015.1 Patescibacteria group bacterium
TTTCTTTTTTTAAATCTTCGACTTGAAGACCTTCACCGACTATTGCTACTTTTGTTAAAAAATGTACTGAAAATAGAGAGTAAAAAATGTTACGCCATGCCAGAAATAAAATTCCAAAAATTAAAGCATTTAAGACCAAATTAGTTTTTGGGGTAATATCAAAAAAGGGAAAAGTGTAGAAGAAAAGCATGCCAAAGATCAATCCGGTTAAGATAGCGCTGATGGTACGGCCGTAAAAAGAAATTTTAGTTTTGATTAAATGAATATCGTAAAGACCAAAGGTATAAAATATTATTAGCCAGATAAAGTAGAGGATAGAAAAAGGTAGTAGGTGTAAAAGAAAAATCTTAGAGCTGAATTCTCCTAAAAAACCTAAAAACACTGTTATTAAAAGAGAAATATAGAGCAAAAAAATATCCCCTAAAAAAAGAAGGAATTTCTTGAGAGTTATTCTGTTTGACATAATATATATTTATTAACTATCTAAGCTTAAAACGAAAAGGGGTAAAAATCAACTCTCACGCCAAAAGAGCGCATTGGGGGGTTTTACAAATGATAATTTGTCAATTAAAATGGTAAAATAGTAGAATGGATAAAAATATTAGGGAAAACAAAGCTTTAGAGGGATTTTGTCTTTCAGTGATTAATTGGGGGACTTATTTTATTTTGTTTACACCCTTGATTTTATATAGTGGGTCTTTCTTCCCCTTTGTTACTCCAAAAACTATCTACTTCCGATCTTTAGTGGAAATTGTCTTTGCTGCCTTTTTGATATTGGCAATATTTGTTCCTCGTTATCGTCCGAAGATTAATCTTCTATCTATTTCCATTTTTATTTTTATTGGTGTATTAGTTCTAACATCTTTTCTGGGTATCAATTTTGAGAGGAGTTTTTGGAGTACCTATGAAAGAATGACGGGTCTCTTCACCTTTTTTCACCTCTTGGCCTTTTTTATTGTTTTAACTAGTGTTTTTAAAAAGAGAGAAGATTGGGAAAAGATTTTATCGGTTTCAATATTAGCCGGCGTTTTAATGTCTTTCTACGTTTTGACTGGCAACGAGATTTCTAGCCGAGGAGGAGGAACGATAGGGAATACTTCTTTTATGGCAACCTATCTGCTCTTTAATGTCTTTTTTGCTTTCATTTTATTTTTAGAAAAAAGAAGTTCTTCTTGGCGGATTTTTTCTGGAGGATCTCTTTTCATACTTATTCTGGTTTTATTAAATTCTACTGCAAGAGGAGCCATTATATCTTTTTGGGCTGGATTACTTTTATTTCTATTAGGGTATTTAATATTCTCTGGAAAAAGAAATTTAAAAAAGATAGGGAGTTTTTTGATTTTAACCTTGATAATCTCAATAACAGTTCTAGCAATTTATAAACCTCCTTTTGTTGAAAACGGAATCGAAAGAACTCTAAAGGTGATGAATCCAAGGCTTGTGGTTTGGGAAAAGGGTTGGAAAGGATTTTTAGAGAAACCAATATTTGGTTGGGGACCAGAGAACTTCAACGTAGTATTTACTAAATATTTTAACCCTTGTGTGTTTCTAAGTGAATGCGGGGGGGAGATATGGTTTGACCGATCCCACAATATTGTTTTCGACACTTTGGTGGCTACCGGAATAGTCGGCCTTTTGAGTTATTCGTCAATCTTTGTAGTTTCAGTTTCTGGGCTTTTATGGGTTTGTATAAAGCACAAAGAAAGATTATTTCCCTCTCTATTAATGCTTGTTTTATTAGCTGTTTACCTTGCTCAGAACCTATTGGTCTTTGATATGATTTCTAGTTATGCTATGTTTTTTCTTAGCTTAGGATTTATCAGTTTTATAATATATGAAAGGGAAGACCCATTTTTGGAATCGGAACATCAAGCCAGCAATTTTGTTTTACCGGCTGCAATAACAGAGGGCTCAGGCAGGAATATTACTTATGCTATCGTTATAATCCCAACTATTTTATTGCTTTATTTTGGCAATATTCAGCCCTTAAACAGCGCTAAAAGTACTGTTAGAATGATCACCACTTCTGGCCCGCTAGAAGAGTCAATAGGGTCTTACAAAAAAGCATTGAATACTTTTATGGAAAAATATGAAATCAGAGAACAGTTTTCCCAAAAGGTTTATAGGGCAGGTTTCAGTCAAGGAGAAAGTATATCAATTCTGAGACAGGCCTTTGATTTAGCCGAAGAGCAGATGCAGGTAAGCATTAAGAAAAACCCTTTGGATTTTCGTCCCTATCTTTTTTTTGGTAGATTGTATTTCAGTGACTATCGCGTTAGCCAGGATATAGAGAAACTGAATTTAGCTGAAGAAATTTTTGAAAAAGCAATAGAATTAAGCCCCACTAATCAGCAGGCCTATTGGCACTTGGCTGAAATTAAACTGACAAGGGGCGATTATCAGGCAGCTTCTAGTTTTTTCCAAAAAGCAATTGACTTGGAACCAAGACTGGGTAGGTCTCATTGGTATTTGGCAATGACCTATAAGGTAGCAGGTGAGTATGAAAAGGCAATTGAAAAAACAAAAGATGCAGAAGAGGTGGGATATAATTGGAGAGGGAACCCAAGTGATTTGAGACAGGTAATTGAAATTTATAATATCTTAGGAGATGATGTAGCCTTAGTTTCTCTTTATCAAGATATCTTAAAAGTTAATCCTTTGGACGCTGAACTTTGGGCAAATTTGGCAGCCTCCTATGCCAATTTAGGAGAAGTTCAAAAGGCAAGGGAAGCTGCTGAAAAAGTAATAGAGATTAACCCCGATTTATCTCCAGGGGTTGAAGAGTTTTTGAAAGATTTATAATGTTATGAGAAAACTTTCATTTTTAATAATCATTTCAATTCTTTTTCTACCATTTCTCACTAAAGCTCAAGAAGCTTTGGGTAATTCGATTAATTTTTATATTGAATCCTCTTATGATCATTTAAAAAGAACCCAATCTCAGGCTACCTTACGATCAATTTCTGAAAAAACATATTGGTACATTGATAACGATTGGTGGAATGGATTACAGCCAGATGAGAAAGAAGAAATAGACAACACCTTAACCTCTTTAATTGAGGAATTCGAAACTAAAATTTACCCGACCTTAACTAATAGCTTTGGTTCTGAATGGAGTCCAGGGATTGATAAGGATTCGAGAATTACTATCTTAGTTCATCCAATGATTGATGAGGCTGGAGGTTATTTTAATAGTGCTGATGAATACCCAAAGATCCAAATTCCAGAATCGAATGAAAGAGAAATAATTTATTTAAATACAATTCATTTGAAGAAAAAGCTGGCTAAAAGCTTTCTTGCCCATGAGCTTCAGCATTTAATTTCTTTTAATCAAAAAGAGAGAAATTATGAAGTTTCTGAAGATGTTTGGTTAAATGAAGCTCGTTCAGAATATGCACCGACTTTATTGGGTTATAACGAAACTTTTGAAGGAAGCGATATTCAGCGCAGGATTAAAAACTTTTTAGACAAACCCTATGATTCTTTGACTGAATGGAGAAACCTTCCTTATGATTATGGAGTAACAAATCTCTTCGTTCATTATTTAATTGATCACTACGGCATAAAAGTTATAATTGATTCGTTAAATAGCCAGAAGACGGGGATTGAAAGCCTAAATTTTGCTTTGTCTAAAGCTGGATTTAAAGAAGACTTTTTACAGATTTTTACTGATTGGACAATTGCGGTTTTAATCAATGATTGCTCTGTGTCTCAAAAATACTGTTACTTAAACAAAAACCTAAAAAGCTTTAAGCTTGCTCCCTTAATTAATTATCTGCCCTCTATTGGCAAAAGCGTTTTGTCAGTAACAAATACGACTAAAGATTGGTCTGGCAATTGGCATAAGTTCATTGGTGGAAATAATAGGAGTTTAAAATTAGAATTTGCTGGTTCCTTAGAATCTAATTTCAAAGTGCCTTATCTGATTCAAGACGATCAGGGAAATTTCTTGGTTGATTTTCTAAAACTAGATGAAAAGCAGAAAGGAATAATAAATGTTCCTGATTTTGGTTCAGAAAACGTTTCTTTAACAATTATTCCTATACTTCATAATAAAATCTCTGACTTTTCCGATTTGGAGCCCTCAGCTTCTTTCTTCTGGTCAGCCTCAACTATCGAGAACACAAAGGAGGAGGATCAAGACTTAATAGACAGGCTCTTGGTTAAAATTGAAGACTTGAAAGCACAGATAGCCCAGATTCAGGCCCAAATTAATGCAATTTTAGGAAAGAGCGTTTCTTGCCAAGAATTTGGAGAAAATCTTTATGAGGGAATGGTAGATAACAATAGAGTCAGATGTTTACAGGAATTTTTAAAATCTCAAGGAAATGAAATTTATCCAGAAGGATTGGTAACTGGAAATTTTCTTTCCCTAACCAAGCTAGCTGTTATTCGTTTTCAGGAGAAATATTCTAATGATATTCTAACTCCCTTGAATTTGGATAAAGGAACAGGGTTTGTGGGTTTAATGACAAGGATCAAAATTAATCAACTTAATCTTTAGTTGGCAGGTGTTCTTGACATGGGACTATAAATCTGCTAATATTTAAGTTAGTGAGTGTTCCTGAGAAGGAATTCTTTCTAAGTTGACAACAGCCCCCTCTTGAGGAGGCTGTTGTTTTAGTTTCAAATCATGTATATAATAGATTTGGGTCGGGAGATAGCACTCACAAAAAACTTAGAATTGGAGTAACTTCCCGGCCTATTTGGTTTATGAAAAATAAAGTTTCTCAAGAATTAAAGAAGCTTCTTCCTAGGGTACAATTTGAGGTTCTGCTTAAGAATCACACTACTTTTAAAATTGGCGGCAAAGCCAAATATTTTTTTGGAGCTAAAACAAAAAAAGATTTAATTAAAGCCATCAAAACAGCCGAGAAACTCAAAATCCCATTCTATATTTTAGGTGGTGGAAGCAAATTATTGATTTCTGATCAGGGAGTTAATTTTTTAATAATCAAAGTTCAGAATTCAGGAATTAAAGTCCTGAATACCAGAATTTATGTTGAAGCTGGTTTGTCATTAGAAAAACTGACTAGAGTTGCTCTGAATAATAGTTTGACTGGATTAGAATGGGCATCTGGAATCCCAGGAACAGTAGGAGGAGCTGTAAGGGGGAATGCTGGGGCATTTGTGGGTTCAATGAAAGATGTGATAACAGAAGTTGAAGCTTTTAATATCGGCAAAAAAGAAGTAATAGTTTTTAAAAACAAAGATTGTAAATTTTTTTATCGGAATAGTATTTTTAAAAGAGATCCAAACCTAATTATTTTATCTTGCAAGCTTCAGTTAGAAAAAGGAAATAAAAAA
>JANBVM010000046.1 GCA_024239015.1 Patescibacteria group bacterium
ACAATGTGTATCTACTCTTGCAATTTCACGTGATGGCAAGTATGTTGCAAGTTCTTCGGATACTCTCGTGTATGTATGGGACTACGAGACAGGAATCCTATTACATACCTTTGAAGGTCATAAAGATTATGTAAATGCTTTGGTTTTTGATCCTGGAGGGGGATATTTAGTAAGTGGTTCGGGAGGTGACGATTGGAATGAAAGTGCCATAAAAATCTGGGATCTAAACAAGGGAAAGTTAATAAGGACTAAAAGCTCTCATTGGAAATCTATTACTTCGTTATCATTCTCACCGAACGGGAAGTATTTAGTCAGTGGAGCTCGTGATAAGACTGTGAATGTATGGGACACAATAAAAGGGAGACTCCTCACTACGTTGACTGGACATAAAAATAGTGTAATTGATATAGCAATTTCAAATGAGAAAAAGGTAGTAAGTGTCTCGTACGATGATACGATTAAGGTCTGGGATGCTGATAGTGGGGAAGTACTCCGGGAAATGTACTTTTGTCCATCAAAAAATTCGAATGCAAGATTTGATCTTGTAAGTATTGTGTTAACTCCTGACCACGAATTTGTCATTGGCGGATTACAAGCCTCCCTCAAAGATGGGGGAAAATTATGCATTTGGAAGCTTTCTAATGGAGAGATTATACAAACTCTACCAATTGTGCAAGACTTCTCCGGTCATTATGAAGAGCTAAATCAGTTAGCAATTTCTTATGACGGCCTATTTATCCTTTCAGCATCACGAGATAGGATGGTTAAAGTATGGATGGAATTCATGGAATATATGGACTTTCAAGAACGTATTCAAAACTCATAATACTTTTTCTTTCCTAATGTTTGTAGTTTTTTGAATCAAATTTTGTTCGCTTTCATGACAAACTACGCACATTTCTTGATACTGCATGAATTCCGTTTCATCAATTACTTTCCTACATTGTGGGCAATAAATTTTCAAGATATATCACAGTTAAATTTCTAAGTTTACATCTAATTTTCATCAAACATATAAAAAAGAAAAAAAGTAGAATCTTGTTTAGTATATGTTAAAATTTTAAATAGGTAAAGCTGTTTTTTCTTTTTATAGTATTAGTTGGAGAAGCCATTATGGTAAAATTCAAAAAAGATTTTAAACTTCCATATGTAAAATGGAATATTTAACTCCTGAAATCATGATGTCTTGAGCATTTTGACCAACCCAATTTGATAAATACCTGTCAACATCTCCACTAATATCCCAATTATCTGTTGAATAAATAATTTGAGTACCTTTAATTACGGCTGCAGCAATAATGTTAGGGTTTGAGTGAATAATATCAGAAACTGCGGTTTCTGGATCTATCCGCATACTTTTCAGAATCCCAAATTCTTCAACCTTATATACTTTGAAAATATCCTTTTCCGAGTCTTGTAAATCTTCTAATGATTCAAATATATATCTATCATTTTCTAACTGGGTTAATTTCTCCTCCTTAGCCTCCCTAGTCTCCTCCATAGTTTCCCAATATAATTCTCTTATCTCGTCCTTAATTAATTGTTCATTTTTTTTTATTCTATTTTGATCTTCTTCATTGTAAGTGCTTAGCTCATTAATATAGAATCCTGTATAAATATCTTCATTGGATAACATCATTACAGCAAATTTTTTGCATAGGGATTCTATACTTACCTCAATCTCCGGAGAAATCTGATGAAAAAGAATTATTGAAACCATTAACATTTCCTTTTCTCCACGAGCCCAATCAGAGGGAATTTCAAAAAAGTAATTCATTGATTTCAAATTTTCAAAGGAGTGTTGAAAGAATCCTTCATTAAATTGTTGATCCATGATATTTGCTATTTTGACTGATAAATTTCTATCTAAAGAATTTTTGGGATAAGAATAAAATTCTAATGGACCTACTTTCCTATTAAAATATGATAACACCACAAACATGTTGACTTTTTTCAAATTTTCTATCGTCCTTGAGAGAAATATGTTTTCAATTCTAGCTGCTTTCACTCCTGAATTCAGTTTCAAGAGTTCAATTAAAATGTTTAAGGTATCCTCCCATTTCATGATTCTCTAATTAAATTCACTTTAGTTAAGTTTTTACTATATTACCTTCTTTCCACATACATGGCAAATTGATTCCCCTTTTGGGAGATCAGCACCACAATGTTTGCAATATGGTTCATATTCTAGAATTTGTTCGATAGTAGGTTACTTAGTTTGCGGTTCCCCCGCTAATGATAGATCTCCAGGGGGACTGGGAGGTTTGAAAATATAAGGAAATGGGAAATCTCCACCACCTTCATCGAGAGTCATCTTAGAAGTTTGAAAGATAAGTATGTATTCATCATCTTTTACAGCTACAATACTTCCCTCACCTTTCAAAGACATAGCTACTAAGCGTTCAGCTTCCATCTGTACTATAGAATATTTAACTCCTGAAATCATGATGAATCGAGCATTTTGACCAAACCAACTTGATAAATTTGATCCGGTAATATGATTAATTTTTAATTCTGGAAATTTTATATGTAGCTAACGAATGATTCGGCATAATGCTCAAGATTTGTTTGTATAACTTTTTCGCTAGAGACCTCTCCTCGATTTCTTTAAACACATCTCCAATTAACATCAAAATATCCAGATATGGCTTTGGTGAAGTACGATAGTTCTGGTACGCAACTATGGAACCGTACGTGGGGTGGACTTTGGATAGAATATGGTTATGGATTAACATTGGACTCGTCAAATAATGTTTACGTCTCGGGGTCAAAGCAATATGTTGAGGATGGGCCCACTGATATTTTTCTAGTGAAATATGACAGTCTAGGAAATTATCAATGGCATAACACGTGGGGAGGAATTTATTCTGACGGGAGTGGAATGATTATAACCGATTCATCAGGCAATATATATGCAGGGGGAGTGACGGGAATCGGATCGGGAAATATAGATCTGGTTCTTATAAAATACGACAGTTCTGGCACTGAGTTGTGGAGTCGTACATGGGACGGAAATCAAAATGATGAGTTGATAGGAGGAATTATGTTGGACCCAACAGAAGATAATATTTACATCGCAGGAACGACAGTAGTGGTTCCATTGATGGACGCTGATATGGTACTGGTAAAATACGACAGTTCTGGTACGCAAGTATGGAACCGTACTTGGGATGGATATAATGATCCTGACCAGCAGTGGCGTCGAGGAGGTGATGGTGATAGAGCACAAAATATGATAGTGGATCCATCAGGAAATATATATCTTGCCGGAACCACAGCAGCTCCGCATCCTGAACGTTTTGATGGAAATCCAGATATGGCTTTGGTGAAGTACGATAGTTCTGGTACGCAACTATGGAACCGTACGTGGGGTGGACTTTGGATA
>JANBVM010000047.1 GCA_024239015.1 Patescibacteria group bacterium
AGCCATATTTGTTGGAATTTTTGCCATTGGTTTTTTAGTTCTTAGAAAATTGAATATAATAAAAGGGGAAAGTGATTTCTATCAATCTATAAGGTATGGGAGAACCTTTGAGAAAGAAGAAGCAATCAAAAAAAGGGAGTAGGAATCCCTCCACCAGGATTCGAACCTGGGATCTCTCGGGGTCTGCTAGCAATTGGCTTTTAGGGCTTCATTCAATTTCCATCAGCCCTGAGCCTATTTTAAAGGAAGGGTTGATAAGAGAAACCTTGGTTTCCTTTATATGGAATGTCCACCTTAGACTAGTCAACTTCCCCTAATTCAAAGGGAAGGTTAAGCGAAGGAAACCGTAGGTGTCCTCGCAATCTACAGCCAAGCGCTTTAGCCACTAAGCTATGGAGGGATAAAATAGATAAATATTTTGAGTTTAAAAGAGTTCTTATAGTTCAAAATCAAAGTAGCAATATTAGTAACAGAAAGAGTAATAAACAATATTTGATTAAGAAAATAAGATGAAAAAAAAGAGCTTGAAATTAAAGAATAGTGGATTAGTTGTTTTAGTTTTAATAATTGGATTAATTTTCTTTTTTGTTCAGTTTTTTGATTTTACTTTAACTGGAAAAGTTACTACAGAAACAGCAGATACTGGGGGGTTAGGTGATGTTGGAAAATTCTCTTCAATAGCACTGGATTCGAACAATAAAGTTCATGTTTCTTATTTGGATGATGAAGGACCTAATGGTTTAAGATATTGCAACAATACAGCAGGAAGTTGGCCCCCTATTTGTCAAGGTGTTGATACTGGAGTAGGGGGTGGTGGGTTATATTCATCAATTGCAATAGACTCAAATGATAAGATTCATTTTTCACATTATGATTCAACAAATAATGATTTAAGATATTGTAATAACACTGAAGGCTCTTTTGAAAGTTGTGCAAGAGTTGACAATAATAGTGTGGATGATTTAGGAAAATATTCTTCAATAGCAATTGACTCAAATGATAAAATTCATATTTCACATTATAATGCTACAGGGGGAGATTTGAGGTACTGTAATAATACTGCTTCTGATTCAAGTTGGAGCTGCGGAATTGTTGCTAAATCATGTTCATTTAATGCGGAATGTCTCTCAGGTAGTTGCGATCCTACTTTATTAATATGTACGGGGGATGATAGAGGATTATATTCTTCAATAGCAATAGATTCAAATAATAAAATTCATACTTCAGAATATGTCGATGTTGAAGGAAGTTTAAGATATTGTAATAATACTGCTTCTGATTCAAGTTGGACTTGTACAAATGTAGAAACTACGAATGACGTTGGAAATTATTCTTCAATAGCAATCGATTCAAATGATAAAATTCATATCTCTCATTACGATGCAACAAATAATGACTTGAGATATTGTAACAATACTGTTGGAACTTGGAGCTGTGCTGAAATTGATGCAGATAGTGAGATTTTATGTGGGAGTGATGGTGACTGTCCTGCTAATTCTGGAGAGATTTGTTCAGCTGGTTTTTGTGTTTCTGACAATGGTATTTCTTCTTCAATAACAATTGATTCAAGTAATAAAATACACATGTCACATTATAGTGCTTCTGGTGATGATTTAAGGTATTGTAATAACATTAATGGATCTTGGGTTTGTAGCAAATTAGCGGATGCAGATTCAAATAGTTTAGGAACTCCAAATGGAAGAGCTTTAGCTATCAAAAAAGGAAGAATTGTTGATTCTACTTCTTTTTCTACGAAAGTTCATATTAGTTGGTATAATAATACTGATTTAATGTATACTTCTTACGATTCTTTTGATCCAACAGCTACTGCATCTTGTTCGCCTTCAACGATTAGTAATGGGGGAACTTTTCCTTGTACGTGTAGTGGAACTGACGCTGCTGGAAGTGTAACTACTGCTGGAACTTCTACTGGTTCTCTTACAGATATGACTGTTGCAGGAAGCTTCACATATACTTGTACAGTTACTGATGGGGAGGGAAATTCTGCATCTGCGACGGCTTCTTATACTGTTACTGAAGTTGTTGTTACGGGTAGTCTTTCAGCAACAACTCCTATAGCGGGGGAGCCAACTTTAGCAAAGTCACATTTGCTAGCAGAAGTAAATCCTGGGGATGAGACAACAATTTCAACTTTTGAAGATACCGGAATTAAAGAGGTAATTATTGTAGTTAATCAAGAAGCTAAAAATGTCAGAATTAAGGTTTCCAAATATGATGAAAAACCAACTGAAGTTTCTGTTGAAAATACTGGAAAAACTTATAGGTATTTACAAATAAGTACAGAAAATTTGAATGAAAATCTTGAGAAAGCAACTGTTAAATTTGAAGTTGAGAAGATTTGGGTTTCTGATAATAATTTAGGGAAGGAAGAAATTACAATTTTGAAATTTGATGAATCGGCAGAAAAATGGAATGAATTGGAAACAAATTTTGACAATGAAGATGATAATTTTTATTATTATACTATCGAATTAGATTCGTTTAGTTTCTTTGCGATAGGGGAGAAAGTTAAAGAAGAGTTTGGAGGAATTTCTGAGATTGTGGATGGGGAGATCAGAGGGAAAAATTTTAAGGGGTTCTGGTGGGTTTTTTCCTTTATTTTGGTTATGGGAATTGTTGTTATAATAATTTATGTGATTAAGAAGAAAAAGGAAGAAGGTATATTTGAAAATAAATTCAGTTAGGATAAATCTTAATAAACGTTTATTCCATGTTTATTTATGGAGAAATTCCATCATCAAAAGAAAGAGGATATTTTTAAGAAATTAAACACTTCTGAAAAAGGACTATCGGGGAAAGAAGCAGAGTCACGACTAAAGAAATACGGCCTTAATGAAATCACTAAAGGAAAAAAAACTCCAGAAATAATTCTTTTTTTAAAACAATTCAATAGCGCCTTAATTTACATTTTGTTTGTAG
>JANBVM010000048.1 GCA_024239015.1 Patescibacteria group bacterium
ATCTCACAAGGAGATTTTCTTGTGGTAATTTTTAGTTTCTTGGTCGGTAATGGAACAGGCCCGCTTATGGCGATTCCTGATTTTTTGGCTACATCTTTTATAGAATCACAGATACGATTAATCATTTTTACGTCTGTGCTGTTTAGTTTTATTCTTACTTTTGGCATTTAATAAATTCTCAGCGTTTGTTTAAAAACCTTTTTATACTACATTAATTTTGTAATCCCAAGTTAAAGAAGGTTGATTAAAATGCATTTATATAAAAGGCTAATTTTTGCAGTTGTCTTTTTTGTAATTCTATTGTCAGGAGCCTCGTTTTTTTATTCCAGTATTGAAGGTTGGAATACTCTGGACTCTGTTTATTTCACTGTTGCTACTGTTACTACAGTCGGTTATGGGGATTTTGTCCCTTTGACAAACGCAGGGAAGATATTCACAATTTTCTTTCCTTTTATAGGAATCGCAATGGTATTTTACTTCATTTCTTTAATAGGAAAATATGTCTTTAGAACAACATTTGAGAAAAAATTGGAAGAGCATCACGATAAAATAGTAGAGCATATACATTCTACACGAAATTTAAGAAAAAATCTCGATCATAGGAAAGGTAGGTGAACATGGAAGTATTTATAGAATTGAGTATAATTATCGGTATAACTGTTTTAATC
This sequence comes from Patescibacteria group bacterium, assembly GCA_024239015.1. GTDB lineage: Bacteria > Patescibacteriota > Minisyncoccia > Minisyncoccales > JANBVM01 > JANBVM01. The sequence goes on from JANBVM010000048.1 coordinate 669, forward strand.
GCAGGAATAATGAGGTTGTTGAAACAGCCTTTGATAATTGGTTATATTCTTGCAGGAGTGATAGTCAGTCCTTACTTCTTAAACCTTGTTCGTTCTACAGAAACAATAACTTTATTTTCACAGATAGGGGTGGCCTTTCTTCTTTTTATTGTAGGTTTAAGTTTAAGTCCTAGAGTCATAAGAGAGGTCGGAAAAGTTTCTCTGATAACGGGATTGGGTCAGATTATTTTCACATCCCTGATTGGATTCTTCATAAGCAGACTGTTAGGATTCTCGGTAATAGTTTCTCTATATATTGCTATTGCATTGACCTTTAGCAGCACCATTATAATTATGAAACTCTTGTCTGATAAAAAAGATCTGGAGAAGTTATACGGAAAGATTTCAATTGGATTTTTACTAGTTCAGGATATTTTTGTGATTATTCTTTTACTGATAATATCTTCTTTCTCTGGAAATTTAAACATATCTAGTCTGCCTTTGGGAACTCTCTTAACAGGAGTTCTTTTTATTGCCATGCTGTTTTTGATAAGCATTTATGTTTTGCCCCATTTGTCTAAATTCTTTGCCAAATCTCAGGAATTTTTATTCTTGTTCTCTATTGGATGGGGACTTGGTTTGGCGGCATTATTTTATTATGTGGGATTTTCGATGGAGATTGGTGCTTTGGTCGCAGGTATTGCTCTTTCTATGTCTCCTTATCATTATGAGATTAGTTCAAAAATGAGACCTTTGAGAGACTTTTTTATCATCCTGTTCTTCATACTCCTTGGATCCCAGATGGTCTTCGGAGATATTGGTCAGTTTATAGTTCCTGCCCTAATCTTCTCTTTATTCATCCTTATTGGAAACCCTTTGATAGTTATGATTCTCATGGGTATACTTGGCTATAAGAAGAAGATAGGATTTCAGGCAGGATTGACGGTTGCTCAGATAAGCGAGTTCTCTTTTATTCTTGTGGTGTTGGGTATCAGTGTGGGCCATCTAACCAATGAAATATTATCACTCATTACCTTAGTTGGTATAATAACTATTGCGGGTTCAACATACCTCATACTGTACTCTGAAAAAATATATCCTTATTTAGCCAAATATTTATCTATTTTCGAAAGAAAGAAAGTTAAAGAAGAGAAAAAAGACTTTGGAGATTATGAGCTTGTCTTATTCGGGTATAATAGGATTGGCCATGATATCTTGCGTTCATTCCGAAAATTAAAGAAGAAATATTTGGTGGTGGATTATAACCCTGAAACAATACTTGAATTGAAGAAGAATGGAATTAATTCCAGGTACGGAGATATAGGGGATGATGAATTTTTGAATGAATTAGATTTAAACGATGTAAAGATGATTGTCTCAACAATACCTGAGTTTGAAACAAATCTTTTATTGATAGATAAGGTAAGACAAACGAATGAAAAAGCAATTGTAATAGTCATATCTCATAATATTGAGGATGCCAATAGATTCTATAAAGAAGGGGCAAACTATGTTATCCTTCCTCATTTTTTAGGTGGGGACTATACCTCTAAGATGATTAGTGACTATGGGTTTGATATGGACAAATTCGATAAGGAAAGAAAAGAGCATCTTAAATATCTCAAAACAAAAAAGAAACTTGGTCACGAACATCCTAAAGCAGAGAAAGATCTGTAATTATTCTTTTGCTTCTTCTTTAGGTTTTATTTCTTCTTCATCTATTCCGAATAAAGAGAAGAGAAATTCGAACAACCTCAAAATTATTTCAAGAATAATTATGAATAAGAGATAACCTATTATTTCTGAGAAGAAAGTAGAGACCTCCCCTAGACGAGATGTAATTCGTATGATAAATTCTTTAGAGAAAAAGAGGGGATTAAGGACAGAAATTGCTAATAGAGTGAATGGAAGTATTTTTGCCATTTCTTCAGCAAGACTTCTTTGATAATAAGCAGCCATTCTTATTGCCGCTATCACTACTGCAGAGATGAGTAAGATTGTGCTGACTTCCCCCTCCTCTGTTAAAATTATAAGAAAAAAAGTAAAGATGGCAAACCAGAAGAAGATTAAGAAAGGTAAGATGATTATGTATTCTACAAAATAGAGTCCTCCTGCGACGAGTTTTGTAAATAATGGGTGTTCTGATTTGTTATATTTGTTTAAGTGTAATCCAAAGATGTTTTTTTCA
>JANBVM010000049.1 GCA_024239015.1 Patescibacteria group bacterium
TCCCTGTCTTTTTTATCTTCTCTCGTTGTGTTTGTCGTTATAAAAATAGGAATCTCATAAGTTAAATTTCCACTGGTGAATATCGCTGTCTCTTTTGTCTGCGGGGAGTCTTCTATTAAATCAAATTCAATGTCTTTTATTTCTCCTGACTTAAGCTCTGTAGAATTTCCTATGATGTTATCAAGACCTGTCGTGATCTCGACTGTTATTTTGCTCTCTTGTAGGTTTTGAATTTTTATTGAAAAGTCTTCGAAAGTTTCAACAAAACCAGGATTTATAGAAAAGAGTGCTGTGTTCTCTGTTATTGTAAATTCTTTGACAATATCTTCTTCGCTAATTTCTACTCCTTTCATATACCTTACATCTTCCAGAGCAACAGAATAATTTCCAGAATCCTTTCCTGTCAGGAGGGCATATAGATAAAACTCATCATCAATCTCTCTTATATCATAGACTACTGGAATTCTAACATGTCCTCTGTAAAAAAATATATTACTTTCTGTTACAGGTTCTAGGAAATTTCCGGAGAATTTTGCCAAGAGGGTTTCTCCTTGATCAAATTCTGAATTTATCTCGAAATCTATTGCAGAAACTAGAGGAAAAATTAAAAATAAAATTGTTAAAAAAACCACACTCTTTTTCATAAAGCATTAAGAAATCCTAGGTTAATAAAGTTTATTTCTATGGAGTTACTTCCCCAAAGCCCTCAGTTTCTTGAGAACATCATCAAGTTCTTTTGAGGTTTTTGTCCTCTTTGGTCTTGCCGCAGGAGTGTGTCTCGAAGGAGGAAGAATTCTTCTCTGCATAGGCCTTGGTCTTTGGCGCATCAATGGTGGCGTTGGTCCTGGTCTTGGACGATCGAAAGACCTTCTTGGTTTTGATCCCCCCTTATGTTGAAACCTCAATAATAACATCTTTAATTTTTCTCTGAATATTATTCCTATGACGACAAGAATTATCAAAATCAGCAAAACCCATACCCACCAATAACTTCCATTTTCGTCATCTGTCTTTTGAAAACAACAGATATCTCCCGATGTATCGCAGGAGTTATAAAGGTCTTCTTCCTCGTCAGAATTACAACTATACCCTCTGCAAACTCCATTGTTTATTTCACATTCTGATTGTTCTTGAGGAATTCTAACTTCACAAGATCCTATACAACAATAATTTGTGTCGGCAGCATTAACCTCATTTTCTGTACACACTTCGTTCGAAGCACAGACTTCTCCGTTCATCTCGAAACAAGAGTCTATATCTTGAGGAACACTACAGCACTTGAATAAAGAAGGACATTCGTAGTCTGCGAATATAGTTCCTTCACAACTGGACCTTGGCATACAATACCCCACACCCTCACAATCAGGCAATCCACCTTCGCCTCCACCACCAAATGTTTTAGGCCAGATAGAGGCCAGGATAAACGCTGTGTTTCTCGTGTTTCCTTCCCAGCAGCCGTCTGCGTCCTGGACATCTAGAAGCCATGATTTTGAATCTGTTTTTTCCTGTGGTGATTCTTGCTGGAATGGATACAGTGCTAAGGCAGTGTCATAAAATTTGTCTCCTGATTCTTCCCACCACTTATTGCTCTTTTGTTTTGAGAGAATATCTGTCCTATACTCTTGTTTAGAAGTCAGGAAGTACAAGAAAACTTCTGGCATATGCCTCTTGTTTTCATCTGCAAGGATTGTCAGATAAGGCAAAAAAGAAGAAACATCTCTTCCCACAGAATCGAGAACCAATGCAGCCCATAGGCTGGCTTCATAATCACAAGAACCACTTTCTCCAAAACAGAAAGATTCTACGTTCTCTTTTGTTGTTCCTCCTGCTGCTGCAGAAGATGTTTTCTCTGAAACATGGATTGTCGAAGAGGTTGTCTTCTTGAATAAAAGAGTCGTCAAAAAACTCGCATCGCAGGAAACCTCAAACTCTTCTGAATAACAAGAAGGTGAAATCCTGAGCCAGTAATCGTCCTGCACCAGAGCCAGACAACTTCCAGCACTATTGCTTATCTTTTTATCTTCACCAATGACTATGTTATAAGAAGAACCAGAGTAAGATAGGGAACAGGTGGTTGCTCCAGAACTTTCTATTTCCAAATACCAATTGAGTTCTGCGGGTGTTCTATTTTGAGACAAGAGCCAGTCTTCTGCTTTTGTTGTGTCTGAATTTGAATTATCAAGGGCTAAAATTGCCTGGGCTGTTGTTTTTATCTCACAACCCGATGAAGGCCAGCACTCCTCTGTATTCACAGAATCCTGAATAACGTCTGTCTTACATTTATTAATCGCTAACAGAGAAAATATTTTTTCCTCTGATGAAAGAGAAGAACAATCATCTACCCGGTCTTGTAGACATTGATAAGCTTTATCTACTTTTTCTATTTCTGTGGTTTCCTGTGATACGACGAGAGATGTCACGAGAATTAATAATAAAATTGTGGTTGCAAACAGAGCTCTCTTTTTCATGTTATATATAACCATATCTTGTTTTTAAAATTATTTATTCTTTTTGATTTCTTTAACGCGACTACGCTTAGGCGCGTTTTCTTTTCTTGGCTTCTTCTGTCTCTTTTCCTGGAGGGATTTCTTTATCATATAATTCAAAGGATTTTTGTACCGAATCTCTTCTTCTGTCGGAGCAACACCGATTCCTTTGTAATAATCTTTATCATAGTTAGGAGGAAGAATTGGTTTCCTTCTATAGCTGGAGAATAACTGGGATTTTACATATCCTGATTTCAGAGGAA
>JANBVM010000050.1 GCA_024239015.1 Patescibacteria group bacterium
TATATTTTCTTACAACCATGCATGTAAATAAACAATGCATTTTGGGCTTCTCCCTTTTCGCTCGCCGCTACTAAGGGAATAATCAGCTCCTTAGCTAACTAGTTTATTAGCTAATTAGAGAATTTTTAAAATCTCTAAAAAGCCGCAAACTAATAAGCTAAAAAGCTAGTTTTTGTTTTCTTTTCCTCCGCTTACTAAGATGTTTCGCTTCAGCGGGTTAGCTGCCCCGTCATTCAACAGGGCTGTTTTGGCTTATCGCCAAAACGGGTTTCCCCATTCGGAAATCCACGGATCAAAGGTTGCTAGACACCTCCCCGAGGCATATCGCAGTCACGCCACGTCCTTCATCGCCTCAATCTCCCAAGGCATCCACCATCTGCCGTAACCTATTTCGCCCTCCAAAATTTTATAAAACAAAATTAGAGGTATTTATATTATTGAGTGATTTTAATAATTTTCCATTATTCACTTTTCAAAGTCCTTCTTTCCTCCCTCTCCAACCAGCAATGCTTAACTAAAAAACCGCTTCAGAAACGGTTTTAAAAAATCAAGCTGACAAAAATAGAGAACAGTTAACCGCTTCTAAAAAAGATTGTTTTTACATTTATTCTATTCTTCCCCATATCTAAGAATATTGTATCAAATTAAAAGGCACTGTCAAGACAATACCCCAAACTCAAAACAGAATTTGGGGCATGTTTCTATTAACAACAATGTCTTTTACTTTTCAGATATTCTTTTGCTTAAATCCTCAACGATTTTAGAAGCAGTATCTTTTCCTCCTAGACCAAAAGCTAAACCAAAAGCTAAGGCAATCATCCAGACAAAGCCCTGAATCATGGTGTTAATAAGAGAAGGTGTAACTCCCAATTGAAGTAGAATTGCCAAGCCGGCAAAAATATAGATTGCCCACCTTACTGTCGTTCCTATAAGTTCAGTATATCCTATATCAATCTTTTTTATTCCAGCTTTAATAACCTTTTCAAAGATATCAGTCAAAATTATAGCTACTACAAAAATTGCAACAGCCACAATTAAGTTAGGAAGCCAGTCAATAATTCTTTGTATAAAGTCAGCAAACTGAACAAATCCTAAAATTTCTACCGAAGCCAATAAAAAGACAATGACTAAAATCCACTTAAAAACTGCTCCAACAAAATCTGAGGGATTAGCTTTTAATTCTGCTTTTTCGAAAGCCTGTTTCCAGCCAGTCCTTTCAAAAATCTGGTTAAATCTAAGCTGTTTTAAAATCTCAGCTACCAACCTTCCCACGCCAAGCGCTATAAACCAACCAATGACGAAAATTAATAATGAGCCGATTAACTTAGGCAAAAATAGTAATAATCCTTGCCAAGTACTCTGTAAAGCTTCGAGTGTGATGGTAGACCAGTCTTGAATCATATTTCTTAATCACTAATTATATTAAACCGTATATTTAGTTATCGACCTTTTAGTTGTTTCAGCTTCTTAAGCTCTCAGCTGATTAGGCCATTATAGCATTGTAGCAGAAAAGCAAAAAGTCAGCTGTGGAAAACTCATAGAGTGAGGCGCAAACGTGTTTTAGGAATTCTCCCCAAAACACGTTTGCGCTGCTTTTAGAATATTCCACGTTTCGGAACTTTGTAATTTTTTCGCTATGGACGAGCTGATTGTAAAGTTCTGAAATGTGGACCGTACCAGACTTGAACTGGTAACCTCCTCAATGCAAGTGAGGCGCTCTACCATTGAGCTAACGGCCCAAGATTTTAAAAAACTGTGGGCACGGAAGGAATCGAACCTTCCACCTCTTCTTTATCAGAGAAGCGTTCTAACCACTGAACTACGTGCCCAAAATCTTCTTTGTAGCTAATTTTATGCCAAATTCGAGGATTTTACAAGTAATATATACAAAACCAAGCCCTCAAAAGGCTTGATTTTATTTGAAAGATATAGTTTGGTTTCTTAGAGCTGTCCCGAAGGTCGGTCTTTTAGGATCTCCGACCAACTCCTTAAATGTTAAAATCCAAATTTAAGACTTCAACTTTTATCGACACTAAAATATAATGTGATGATCCACCGACAGGTTCCCCTACCGGTGCCTTGTTACGACTTACTCCCTCTCACTGAACCTAGCTTAGTCCCCCACTACTTTCCGCGACTATCACAATAAAAACTTTTTTTCACGAAAAGTAGTGGGGAACTTCGGCTATTCCCAGCTCGCTTGAGTTGACGGGCGGTGAGTACAAGGCTCAGGGACGTATTCATCGCCACATAGCTGATTGGCGATTACTAGCGATTCCAACTTCATGAGGTCGAATTGCAGACCTCAATCCGAACTGAGACTAGG
>JANBVM010000051.1 GCA_024239015.1 Patescibacteria group bacterium
GAACAATTTCAATGGCTAACTCAGGCCCAAACACAGGGGGGAGTCAATTCTTCATAAATCTCGGAGATAATAATTTTCTCGACGGTAAACATCCAACTTTCGGAGAAGTTGTTGAAGGAATGGATATCGTAGACAAAATCGCAGCAGTTCAAACAGACGGAGATCCTCCAATAGGAAGTAACAGACCTTTGGAAGAAGTCAGAATAATTGAAGCTAGTATTGTTTAATTTTATAAGTATTGGTTTATTGATTCTCTTATGTTTATTTCAGATAAGATATGTATTAGTAAATCCAATAAAGAAAGATCATTGTTTGCTAAAAAAGAGATAAATAAAGGTGAAACGATATTAGAATTTGAGAAAAATTTTCTTAAATCGCCTACAAAAACTTCTATGCAAATTGGTAAAAGATTACATCAAGAATCTCCAGATCATAAATCTGTGGAAAATTTCATAAATCATTCATGCGAATCAAATTGTTATATTAATTTTGATGGATTAGTTTTGAAAACATCACGTAAAATTCTAAGAGGAGAAGAATTAACTTTTAATTATAATACCACGGAATTTGAATTAAAATCCCCTTTCAAGTGCGAGTGTGGCTCTAAGAAATGTGCAAATAAAATCAGGGGATTTAATTTTTTAAATTTGAAACAGAAAAAAGAAATTAAAGAATTTATTTCCCCTTTTTTTGAAGAAGAAGTTAAAATAATTAAAGCGAGTATTATTTAAAATAAGTGTAGACCTGGATGATAGCTCAAAAAGATGCAAACGACAGACCTTTAGAAGAAGTCAGAATAATTAAGGCAAGTTTGGTTTAAATTTTGGTAGATACTGTTTTAATCAATATTTATAAGGATTTTTTCCTTACCTAATAAATGAACTATTCTGTTTATATAACTGAAAGTTTTGAAAAGGAAGTTTCTAAATTTAGAATCTACAACAAGAGACTTCAAAAGATATTTTTACAGTTAAAAGGAAATCCATATGTGGGAGATCAGTTGAAATATAAAAATTTAAGAGAAAAACGTATAAATGGAAAAAGAATATATTATTTAGTTTACGATGACTTGAAATCTGTTCTTTTAGTAGCTGTTAGTGATAAGAAAACTCAACAATTTACAATCAATCATATAATTGACCATTTTGATGAATATAGAGAATACTTGAAAAAGGTCATAAAAGACTAAGCTACTTTCTTAACTTTACCTGATTTCAGATCCTCCAAACTATTTTTAAATTGCCTTACTAAATCAAAATCAATTTTTTCAAGCTCTCTGAGTCTAGATAATTGTATTTTCATTCTTTCATATTCTTCCTTTGAGATGTTTACCATTTCCATATTCAAAATAGGACGAATTAGTTTATATAATTTTTGATTGAATTTAGAAGAAGTCAGAATAATTGAAGCTAGTATTGTTTAATTTTTTAAAAGTAACCTTTTTATATGCTTAATCTTGCCTATTTTTATGTTGGGACCATATACTGCAAATAATGATGAGACTATTTCATACAAAGGAAATAAAGTGTTTAAATCCATTGAAAATATTCATTCTCTTAAAGTTCCGATAGCGGAAATTGAGGATAGGGTAAATCAATTTGATAATGATCCTATGTGGGGTCATATTGCAAGAATCAACCATCGGATAAATATTTCATCAAACGAATATTTTGATAAATTAAATGCTCTTTTTACTACATTGCCTTTGACTACAAGAATGATCTCCTCACCTGGAGCAGTTTATGGGAAAGAATCAATAAATTATACTACAGATACTTGTCCTATAACACTAAATTGGTTTAATCTTCCAAGAAAAGCTTTTTTATCAGAATCTTCTCAAATATATTTAGAACTTGCAATGATTCAAAAATCAGTGGATCATGTTTATTCAATCTATAACTCTTTTAGAAAAGAGGAAGCAGATCCAACTCATTTGTCCGAATTTCATCATATTGAATATGAAGGAAA
>JANBVM010000052.1 GCA_024239015.1 Patescibacteria group bacterium
TAGCATAATACACATTTCGGACACCCACCCAGACGGTTCGGGTAAGAAACAGGGGCTGATCTGGAAAATGGTGTTTCAGCGTTTTCGGACGTAAATCCACATTTTTATTAATGACATTCTTTTTAACCGCACTTAAGGACGTCGATTTGAAAAATTCGGGTGGTTTTGTGTGGAATGTTTGTCCAATTTGGTCTTCCAGCTGTAAAAACTGCTGTGGATAGATTTTTGTCAAGAGAAGCTCTTGAGCGTGATAATGAAGGCTTTGGTACACATAGTCAACTAAATTTGCATTTTCAGGAATGATTGAGGGCAATTTAATGCCATTCTGTTTGAAAATTTCGGCATAGGAGTGGGTTGGATCTTGAGCCATGGCCAGACAAAACGAGGAATCGGTTCGGCAGCGCTCTTCGGCGATAATCAGGAGTTTTTGAAAAAAAGGGGGTATAGGGCGTTTTTGGGGCTTGGAAGCCAGTTGTAAGCCAAATTTCCGGGTCTTGATGATTTTTTGGGTCTGAACTTTTTGAGGCTTCGCTTCTTTTGGTTCTAGCAAGGTGATGGGATCAATCAGTTGTTTTCCGGGTGAGTTGGAACGTGAGCCCTCCTTTGGTTGAGCCTCCGGTGTCTTTGGGATTGTTTTTGTCCGTGATTTTTGAGAATTATTGGAGGACCGGGATGATTGAGTCATGGCTCTAAAAAGAGGTTGGAAACCGGACTATAAAAAGGAGAGAGGTGGCTAAAAGTAAAAGTCCAAGTTGGTCCAAATTAGGCATTTTTAGTTTGGATGGAATTTTTTTCGCTTCTGATGACTCCGAAGCCCATGAACACGACCTGAGAAAGAGGTGACAATTGAAATTAAATCGGCTACCAGTTCGTGTTGAATTGAAACCTGGTCAGGCTGAGCTAAAACGGTAATTTGGGTGCCATGACTTTGAAAATACTTTTGCAGATAGGCGAACCCAAATCGAGTTAAACGATCCGGGTAGGTGAGAATTACCTTCTGAATTTGCCCTAATTCAATCAATTGACACAATTTGTTTAAACCCCGTCTTTTGGTGTTTAAACCACTGCCAACATCGGTAAAAATCAGGGTCTGAGCCTTTTCCTGGGATTCTAGTGTGGCTTGAATGGTTTGAACCTGACGAGCCAAATCTCCTTTTTTCTTTTGATCGTGTGACGAGACCCGGGCATAAATGGCCACTTTTTGTTGGCCTTCGGGGAGTGTCTGGCCGGTTTGTAAACGTTGAACCTCAATTAAGGCAATGCGTCGATGATTGCCAACAGTTCGCTGACAGCGTATTTTTTGGGCTTGATCCCAACGCCGAATCGTTTTGGAACAGACTCCTAAAAGTTGAGCCGCTTCTGAAATCCGAAACCATTGTTTCATATATTCTAATGCCCGAATTCTCTTATTAGCTCCTCAATTTGGTGGAACTGTCCAAGTTTGACCAAAAAAATGGGTGCAGTTCGAAACCCTCAAATGTAGTCGGTGAGACTGAATTTTGCCATTTCTTGGGGGAAAGAGATTTTTCCATTGGGAACTCATCAGTTTTATTTTCAATCTTTAAAAAATAATGTTTTATGATGATATATAAGAGAACTTGCTTGAAATATTTTAAAAAGACCTTTACTTTTTTATTAAAAAACTAATCATGCTAAATGATGATTCTTATGACTGATTATTGTCCCAATTGTGGAACTGAATTTGAAC
>JANBVM010000053.1 GCA_024239015.1 Patescibacteria group bacterium
TGTCCTGGCTTCATCAATTAAGATTGAGTCAACTTCGTCAATAATAGCATAGTGAGGTTCTCTCTGGGCTTGCTGTTCTAGGCTATAAGCCATGTTATCTCTTAAATAATCAAAGCCGAATTCATTATTGGTACCATAGGTAATATCGGCCAAGTAAGCTTCTTTTCTTTCACAAGGCTTCAAAAAATCTTCAACTACATAAAAACCGCCCAACTTATCTCTCATTTCATCTTTTTCTTCATCAAGTTTCTTGTAATCAGGATCGTATAAAAAGGATTGTTCGTGGTTCAGGCAACCCACACTTAATCCCAAAGCATGATAAATTTGTCCCATCCAAATAGCATCTCTCCTTGCCAAATAATCATTGACTGTTACCAGATGACATCCTCTTCCCCCCAAAGCATTTAAATACAAGGATAAGGTAGCAGCTAAAGTCTTTCCTTCGCCTGTTTTCATTTCGGCTATTTTCCCTTGATGCAGGGCAATGCCTCCGATCAATTGAACATCATAATGTCTCTGATCTAAGGTTCTTTTGGCAGCCTCTCTGACTAAAGCAAAGGCTTCTGGCAATAAATCATCTAAGCCTTCTCCCTTTTTTAATCTATCTTTGAATTCTTTAGTTTTTTCTTTTAATTTTTCATCAGAAAAACCCTCGAATTCTTTTTCGAGGTCGTTTATCTTACCAACCAAAAGGCTTAGTCTCTTTAAGTATTTCTTATTGGGGTCGCCAAAAACTTTATTTAAAATTGACATATTAGTATCTTAATTTTTTTCTGTAAAAAAATAAAGCCCCAAAAAAAATAAAAAAATAAAAAATAGGGGCTGAAACAGATATGATTATTCTATTTTCGCTCCTTCTGCTTCGCTGAGATCAATCAGTGTAATATTTAACACTTCAATTTCAACGATGCCTTCTTTTTTTAGGGTATTGAGCTCAGATTTTATTTTTTTTCTGATCTCCTCTTCAGAAGGAAGTTTAGAAAGGTCGATTGTAGAATTTTTACTTTCTGAAAGATCAATTACGGATATATTAACTTCTCGTGCCTTCAATAAATCACCTCCTTTTTTTGTGATTACCTAGAATAATACCATAATTATCATTCTTTGTCAAAGATAACTGAAGATTTACTGATTTTTAGTTAAGCGAGTTATAGAGATTTCTTTTTTAACTTCTTTCAAAATTCTATTAAATAAATTTTTGTCTTCTCCTAATTTTTCCAGGAATAAAAGTCCTCTTTGGTAAAAATCTTTTTCTAATAAAGTTCTTGCTAAAACTACAGGTAGAATTCCGCTAATCTTTTGCATTGAGCTTAGCTTCTCGTTTTTCTTAGAAGAGCTTCTTAGTTTCCAAATAGCTTTCTTTTTTTCAATCTTAATTTTAACTTCTCCAAAAGTCAGATTATCTCCTTTTTTTTCTTCTAAAATCTTCTTGGTTAAATCAATATTTTCTTTTTTAAAAAATCCGTAATTTTCTAAATATTTAAAAAAGTTGTGGAACCCTAACGGCCTCAAAACTCTATAGCTCATATTCTTAACCTTCAAACTATATAGCAAAGAATCTAGTCCTTCAGCTAAATAATTTTCGGTTTCGATTCCTTCAATTTTCTCTTTCTTATAATCAGAGAAAGGTAGAACCTTTATTTTTTTACCGTTTCTTATCAAGATTGATTTTAATGTGTGTCCCTCAATTAAATCTTCA
>JANBVM010000054.1 GCA_024239015.1 Patescibacteria group bacterium
TATCCTCTAAGTATAGAAGATGTTATTATTAGATCAAATGAAAAAAATGGGATATGTGTTTTAACTCATTTTGTTGATGAACCTTCATTAAAAGGAGAATTTAACCTTGCAATAAATGTTTCAGAGTTTAAAAATATAATAAATGCAGTAAATATTAAATTGTCAGACTACATTCTGGGAAAATTAATAAAAATTAAGAAAAGACCACTCAAAACTTCGAGTAATGAAATTGATGTAAAAGAATTCATAGAGAAATTATTTCAAAATTTGGTATAATTAAATCAAATGCTTATAAGGCCATAAATTTATTACTACTAGACCGTCATAAACTTGAAATAAAATGGTTTAAATTAAAGAATGAAAAGAGTAATCTCTCACCACAACAAAGGATTTGTGTCTTAGCACGAGATTTAAATCTTGAGCCTACAACTATTGCAAGCTATTTAAAATGGTCTACAAATAATGAAATACGTTCAGAGGGAAATTCTATATCTTACTTATTATCAAAAAAGTAATATGGAATATCGTCCCAGAAAAGTAGAAAAAAAAAATTAAAAAAAATGCTCTTCTTAAACAAGATTTGTTAGTATATCTATATACTATCTATATAGTAACTGTCAAAAGGTTGGACTTTTAATATATTTAAATATAATACTATGTTTTCATAAACTATCCTTAGACAAAACTCAATAAACATTAAAATGAAGCTCCCGCCTCTTGAGGTCTTAAAAAGTAAGAATTGTGAATATATCATACTTTGGATGCTGAGGCTTAATGAATCTTGCAGGTGGCATAACTTTACAGATAGTCCTGTTAGTTTAAGCACGAATATCTTATCGGGGTATCTTAGGAAAATGTCAAATGATTTGATTTTAAAAGAAAGGTTATTGATAACAGATCCCGAAGGAAATGAAAAATATAAGAAGGTGTACCGAATTACTGAGTCGGGAAGAAAGCGGTTAAATGAAATTCAATCTAATGAATAATAGAGTTAAAACACTCAAGTAGAATTAGAAAAGTGATGTGAAAAACAGAACGAAAAAGATAAGAGAAACCTATAAAAATCCTTTTGCTTGGAAAATTATATCATCATTATTTATAGATCTTTACTTTTATGTCCAAAATGATCAATTTCAATTAATTTTTGTAAAAAAAGGAAAATCTAAAGCAAAAAATAGAATTAAATTATTGGGACTTCAAGGATTTTCTTCGTACATTTTTGTAAAAAGCCTTAAATAAGAATTAATCTTATAAAAAAATGCTCAGCAAAAATATTTATAATTAAAAGTAAAAAATTGAGAAATATGATTTTTGATTTCTTTAATTCCCTTATTGAGGGAATTGCTATTTGGATTATAACAAGTATTTTAGCATTCTTTCTGGGTAGTATTAGGTCGATTATAAATTTCTTGAAGAAACGGCGTTTAAAACAATTCTTCGGGAAAAGTGCAAAAAAATCAGACCGAATTAATATAATAATACCCATGCTTCAACCAATGGAAGAAGTGATAGATGGAAAAGTAATATATCATTATAAGAAATATTTCGATAAAGAAAAAAAAACGTGGTCGGGACCCGAAAATGTTATGGCCGTAGAGGACGTCCAAGCAACTGCAAGTTTGATGTCTTTACTTAAACCTTTAACCCCACAAACCTTAGAACCAATTACAGACAAGGAGAAGCTGGATGG
>JANBVM010000055.1:0-835 GCA_024239015.1 Patescibacteria group bacterium
TATCGCCTTGCGCCTGTATTTGATATTCAGAGAGCAAAAATAAATGCCCAAATTTTAGCAACAAAACTTACTCGGATCTGTTTTTGGCCTCAATTTATGACTCAAGTGGCAGTTGTTATATACATTACTGACTTAAATGACTCCAAATTTAAGAGAAAGCTTAAACAAACCAATATTCGAGCTTTAAGTGATTGTTCTGCCTATGCATTTCATAGAACCCGTAATAAACTTGGGCTAAACTAGTTATTGACAAATTTTTCCTTTAAATACTCTTCCTCTCTTTAGTATCTAAAGGTGAATGTAATTAAAGATCAACATAAAGAAAAAACTTTTCTCCTCATTTTAGGGTTGTACTTTACAATCTATTTTTTTATTGGGATTTTACCTGCTAATATCGATAATCTAATAGAGAATCTTTCAGGAACAACTCAGACAGGTATCGGATTAATAATTATATTTCGCTTAGTCTCTGGAACAATAAGTCTATTGATATTTGGTTATTTTGGTGAAACTTTGTCTAAACAAATTGGAAAAAAGAAATTGTTTCTACTAACAAATGCACTTTCCATAAGTTTTAATGGCTTAATCATTTTTTCAGCTACTTATTCCTATTTTTTAATTCTTTCTATAGCAACCTCAATTGCCAATGGAGCCTTCTTACCAGTAGGTTTTTCTATGGTAAGTGATCTCTATGGCCCTAAAGAAAGAGGAAAAAAGTTCGGGATGCTTCAATTTAGCTTAGTTCTAGGAAATGGTTTAGGAGTTGCCATGGGAGGTTTTTTAGGATGGAGAGTAGGATTTGCTATTAATTTTATTTTAGGGATTTTATGTCTAG
>JANBVM010000055.1:845-1624 GCA_024239015.1 Patescibacteria group bacterium
AATTTTGAGCCCGAAACTGAGAATTACACTAGTACTGTGGAATATAATTACAAAATCTCCATTTCTAATGTATTACGGTTATTAAAAACAAAAACGATTGTAGGAATTTTTATATCCGTTTTCTGTTACGGAATTGCTATTTCCACTCTTGCTAATTGGGGAATCTTTTATTTAACTTCTCAGCTTGGAAATGAAACAGAAGCAATATTATTATATTCAATAACTGGTTTAGGCGCACTACCAGGAGTGATCATCGGTGGAGAATTAGGAGACATTTATTATCGTTCAGGAAGATTAAAAGCCCGTATATATATCTCATTGGGGGGTTTAATACTGGGGATTATTTTGTTACTCGGTTTTTACCTACAGCCAATTTTACTTTTCGGTTTCTTTGGCTATTTTTTCATATCGTTCGCCAACGGGAACCAATTTGCCCTTTATTCAGAAGTATCTGTTCCTGAACTGCGAGGAACGGTTAATGCATTCAGTGGGATAATGCTCAATATCGGAGGTATTACAGGAAACTTACTGGTATCAGTATTCATCCAAAATAATTTACTTTATATATCGATCATCGTAGTATTGGTAATATGGCTCTTCGGTTCTTTTTCATGGATATTCCCTTACTTTTTTTACAACCAAGAATCTGAATCTAGAAGAGTAAAAGTAGTCAGAAGAGAAAAAAGTGTTCATATAGTTAAAAATTAGGGAAAAATTCACTTAGATTTAAATGATTGTTTATTATCTTTTTAAATAACAAAGATAATTTCAGAATATAG
>JANBVM010000056.1:0-256 GCA_024239015.1 Patescibacteria group bacterium
CTTCTGAGATGGACTTCAAAGAAATATACAAACTAAAAGAGAAATTAAAGAATACTATAATTTCTGGTTTCAAAGGAATAAAACAAATTTTGATTGTTAAGAGAGACCGAGACTTTGTGATTATGACTCTTGGAACAAGTCTAAAAAAGATTATGGACCTAAAAGAAATCAATACTGATAAATTAATTTCTAACGATCTGCACGAAGTTGCTAGTGTGTTTGGGATAGAATCCGCGAGACAACTAATAATAAATGA
>JANBVM010000056.1:266-1562 GCA_024239015.1 Patescibacteria group bacterium
TTAAACCAGCCTGTTCCTATCGGCACGGGATTGCCCGGGCTTTTGGTTAAGGTTGTCGGTCCTCTGAAAAAAGATGAAGCCGATAAAAAAACCGCTAAGACGAAAGTGGTTGAAAGTGTGAATAAATAATTCTGTAGAAATGTTTATAAAACAAGCACATCTAAAAATTCTATAATCAAAAATGGTGAACACTCTTGACATGCAGGATCTAAGGTATCTCAATCTATTTGAAAAAATTATGAAGGTCAGAACACGTTTTTGTCTTAAATATAACGAAGCACTGGTTTTCTGTGTTCCTAAACCTCTTGTTTCTAAGGCTATTGGAGAAGGTGGAAGAAATGTAAAGAAGATGAATTATATTCTTGGTAAAAGAGTAAGGGTTGTTGCTGTTCCTCAAGGAACCCAAGACATGGAAGACTTTATACGTTCTATTGTCAATCCTGTGGCATTTAAGGACTTAGAGATTAAAGGTGATGAAGTTCTACTGAGCGCTGGTGCGAGCAAGGCAGCACTCATCGGAAGAAACAAGAAGAGATTACAGGAAATGCAAAAGATTGTTCGGGGCTTTTTTGGGAAAGAGTTCAGGATTATTTAGGAAACTTTTTAAATGGTTTATTTCTTATAAAATTTATGGATTTGACTAGAATAATAATTAACCATATTCATGCAAATAAAGTTAGGGGCTTTATTGATGCACTTGAAGCGCTTCCACCAGAAACAATTCAAGGTGATTTCCATACAATTGAAGCATATCAAGATATGGTAACAGGGGTGATTGAATTGGGTGTTATGTATCATACTGAAGAGATTAAAAATTCAATCAGATTTATTATTCCTCCCGGAAATTCTGAAGTATTAAGTGATGATGTTAAATTTGAATATGGTGGTAGAACTTATAATTTAAAAAGAAAAGAGGAGATGTGTCTTCCCACATAATAAATTTCCCGACCAAACCTTTAAAAATCAATTTCTCAATTAGTTTATATGGGATTAAAAAGTGCATTGAAACAAATAAAGAAAAGGAAGCAATTCCGATGGAAAGACAGGAAATACAAGGTGAGAACTCTCGGTCTTTATGCTAAATCAGATCCTTTGGAAGGTGCCAACCAAGCAAAAGGGATAGTCCTGCAAAAAATTCAGAAAGAAGCTAAACAGCCAAACTCTGCCATGAGGAAGTGCTGCAAGGTTCAGCTGAAGAAGAACGGAAAAACGGTTACTGCCTTTATTCCAGGGAATCTGGCCCAGAAATTTATAGATGAACACGACGAAGTGATGATTGAAAGAATCGGTGGAAAA
>JANBVM010000057.1 GCA_024239015.1 Patescibacteria group bacterium
TAACTCTTTCAAACTTCTTTCTTCTTTGTTCCCTTTCTCTTACAATTTTATTTAGTGATTTTTGTATGTTCATTTTAATTTTTTACACATACCAATAGCTGTATGTAAGGAGCATTTGTTCCCGCGACAGAACCATTTTCTGTATTTGTTCCAGTTGGCGTTCCAGCACTTACACTCTCTACATTACCTGCGGCTAAAGGAGATTGTCCTGTCGCATCAAATTTAACAGATAATTCCTCCGTACTCCCTCCAGCACCAACAAACCTTTGAAGAATATGAGTATGAGTTGGTAAATCGTCTCCTGTAAAAGTGTGGGTATGTTCTCCTACCGTTCTATTTTCTAAATTTGTAGTAAACGCTGTTCCTGCAATTCCATTATCCCCAATTGTCCTTCCCGTTCCGGAAACACCTACAAGATATCTACCTTGCGCACTAACCATCTCATTCCAACCTGTAGGACAAGTGGTTAAATTAAAGTACATAACGGCTCCAGAAGGAATACTGATTATTCCCCCTGAAGAATCTGTTAAATTTCCAGTTAGGTTGATATTTCCATTAACATTCAATCCTGTAGAATTAATTTCTCCAGAAACATTTAAACCCCCAGTAATTGTAATAAAACCATCAACAATATTATCAATAATTTCTCCCAATCTGAAAGTTATTTTATCTCCAACACTCAAATTCCCTATCAAATTAAAATTTCCAGAAACATTCAAATTCTCAGCAGTCACATTCCCATGAGTTCCATTTGTTGTATGCTCTTGCAATAGGTAATTATTCAAGATCGTTCCCCAATTACTTTCACCAACATCTGGAAGATTTCCTGTAACATATCCTGTCAGAGAGATTTCATTTCCTACAAAGAAACTTCCAATAAAAATTCCAATGAAAAGAACAACAGCTAAAGCTACAAAATTCTTAATTCTTCTAGACTTTTCTCCCTGTAATTCCCTATGCCTTCTTATTTTTTGAATTGAATAATTTATGTTCATTTTTTAGGATTCCAGAAATAAATCTTTGCCATTCCAGTTTGACGTATTTTTACTTTTCTTGCACCTTCTAAGAAGGCAAACACATTAGCAATAGTATGTCTAGATATTTTGAGTTTTTTTGAGAGCTCAGAAACAGTATATCCAGTAGGATTTTTCTTTAGTTCTTCGATTACCTTTTTTCTTATGA
>JANBVM010000058.1 GCA_024239015.1 Patescibacteria group bacterium
TAGACCATTCCTCTTTCGGAATAGCAAACTTTTTTTTCTTATTATTATTCCCTCTAACTTTACGGGGTTGAAGTGAATCCAAAAGGTCTTCTAATTCAACACGAGAGATTTTTTGTTTCTTGGCCAGAAAACGAAGATAGCTTCGATAAGCAAAGAACTTAATATTTGTGGTTTGGGGTTGAGCAAAGTATTCCTCAACGTCCCCAGTTATAGCTTTGAGAAGAATAATATAAAGTTCATATGTTGCCTTCGATTTGCCTTGTGTAGTCATCCAAAGAGAATAAGGCTTTAAGAGCTCTTCTTTCACGGTTGGATAAATCATAAATTGTTCTCCTCTTGAAATTGCTTCAGAAATTTCTGTTATTGCACGTTGTTCTTCTGAATTAATGGAAAAAGTATATTTATATTCAAGAAGAGCTTGTTTAGTTAGTTGTTTCTCTTTATCGCTCAATTGTATCATATTCAATCAAAAACCCCACTATTTTCTGAATCAGGAAAGATGTTCTGTGCTTTCAATATTAAATCAATCTTACTTTCCATTCGTTCCAAGGGAACAGCTTTCTGAGGAGCGGTATTCTCCAACTTATTAATTAATTTCTGAACAAGTAAATTTGACTCTTCGAATTTAGAAAAAATAGCTTTTGGTCGGGGTTCGAGAGATAAACTTTCGGGATTGTTTATTATATATTCAACAGAGGCCTTAATGAATTTGGTAAGTGTATTAAAGCCATTTTCTTTAGCCGTTGTTTGCCAGAGCATCTTTTCTGAACTTGTCAATCGTAATCCGATGGGATTGGGTCTGTCTTGGTTCATGATTCTTCACAAGTAAATTAAGCATCAAACCCTTTAAAAGGTTTCCCAAATGGAATACTTTTCGAATGCTTAATTAAGATTTAGTTTTACTTTGGTATACCTTTTAGTAGAACATCACCAAGATTTTAATGAATAAATAGCGAGAGTCGGATTTGCACCTGACTACCACCGAGTTATGAGCCCGGTCGCCATGCTACTTAGCGCTCCTCG